>NC_017459.1:2400000-2774016 GCF_000237865.1 Haloquadratum walsbyi C23 | reverse complement strand
CCGGATGCTGAAAGAAACACGAACATATGATGAGCTCGCTGAATTAACGGGGTTACCATCTGGCGATCTAAGTCGATATGTAAATGGGCATGTTCTTCCGGGCACGAACCGTGCAAGTCAGCTCGTCGATGATGTTGGACAGGAAGCACTCGCTGCTGAATTGCATGCACGAGTTGAATTTGATGATGAGGGCTATGTCGATAACTCGGGTGTTGTATTTGATCAGTCGTTTCTCAATCTTGTTGCTCCTGTCGCTGCAGATACGTTTGCATTTGAGCGCCCAGACGTTGTATTGACAGCTGCGACAGATGGGATTACACTTGGTGCGGCGATGGCGAGTTATTTCGACTCTCGCATTGCATACGCCAAAAAATCAAAAGAGACTGCCGTTGAGGAGTTTATCGAATCTCGTCAGCGTCTTGCATCGGGTATCGAGTTAACATATTATCTTCCCACATGCGCAGTTAATACCGGTGAGTCAGTTCTTGTCGTTGATGATTTAATCCGCTCAGGGGAAACACAGGAGGTATTACTTGACATTGTCGGACAAGCGGATGCAGAAGTCACAGGCGTGTTCGCACTCATCGCTGTCGGGACAAAAGGAATCAAGAAAGCACGCACACAGACGGATGTCCCTGTTGGGGCATTATCAGAGTTTGATACTCGTTGATTCAAACATCAGATCACGAGATGTGATGAGCAATAGAAATATTTATATCGTTTGTTAAGTTCATGCTCAAACGTGTATTATGGGACTTTCTGAGACGGTCAATGACTATTTCGATATACAAGAACATGGGTCATCTATCCGAACCGAGATTCTTGCAGGGGTGACAACATTTCTGACGATGTCATATATCGTTATTGTGAATCCATCTGTGTTAACCGATCAACCAGGGATTCCAGGAGCAGATGGTATTGCAATTTCCGGGATGGCACCCGGCGAGGTTCAATCAATGTTAGCGGTGGTGACAATCATCGCTGCAGCAACAGCAACATTCATCATGGCGATATATGCAAATCGACCATTTGCACAGGCGCCAGGGCTTGGATTAAACGCATTTTTTGCGTTTACTGTCGTCGGAGCGCTTGGTATCCCATGGCAGACAGCGCTGGCAGCCGTTGTTGTTGAGGGGATTATCTTTATTATACTTACTGCGGTCGGTGCTCGTGAATATATTATCCGAGCGTTTCCAGAACCGGTGAAGTTCGCTGTTGGAACGGGAATTGGGCTATTTTTAACAATTATTGGACTGCAAGCAATGGGGATTGTCGTTGATGATAGTGCAACACTCATTACACTTGGCTCAGTTGCGTCAGATCCAGTAGCCTTTCTTTCAGTCCTTGGACTATTTATTACGCTTGCGCTTTATGCACGCGGGATTCCCGGATCGATTATTATCGGGATTGTCCTGACAACACTGGGTGGATGGGCACTCACCACCTTCGGACCGTTCACCCCTGATGCTGGTCTTGTTGCTGGATCAACAGCCGTCTCATATGATATTACTCCACTTGCAGGGGCATTCATATCTGGACTTGGTGACGTCGAAGCATTTTCATTTGCGCTTATTATATTTACATTCTTTTTTGTGGATTTCTTCGACACTGCTGGAACACTCGTTGGGGTGGGGCAGGCAGGTGATTTTCTTGATGATACAGGGAATTTTCCAGACATTGACCGTCCGCTCATGGCAGATGCAATTGGAACGACCGTCGGTGGGATGCTTGGAACATCGACAGTGACAACATATATTGAATCCGCTTCAGGAGTGAAAGAGGGTGGTTCAACTGGGCTTACTGCATTAACGATTGCAACGTTGTTTGTTGGATCATTGCTTTTGATCCCGCTCGCAGCCGCAATTCCGATTTATGCATCACATATTGCGTTAGTGGTGATTGGAATCGTCATGTTACAGAATGTCATTGATATTGAATGGGATGATATTACACATACAATTCCTGCAGGAATGACAATCTTGGTGATGCCATTTACCTACTCAATTGCGTATGGAATCGCTGCTGGTATTGTGTCATATCCGATTGTTAAACTCGCTGCCGGAGAGGTCTCTGATGTGCGTATCGGTCATTGGGCATTAGCCGCTGCATTTGTCGTGTATTTCTTTGTTCGGACAAGTGGCATACTCACTGGGCAAATATAGATAACCAAGCGATTGCGTGGTATCATATTATATCATATCATATCATATCATAAGCGCAATAAAACCGTAGCTGAGAGTATTCATTTAGTCAATATTAGTGAGCGTATCGCAAAAGATTCAGTAGGGAGTACATTCACCACGTGATGTGCTCACCGCGTTTCGCTCACGGGCTTATTTGATCCGATTGATAACTGTGCTTCTCATTATCATTTTAGTTACCCCATCAATTACATCAGCAATTACATATGATGCATCCGCACAACCGGCGCTTGAGAAGGGAACAATCACAAAGCCTGCGAATGGCTCGACCGTTATCAGCGCCCAGGGATACACATTCCGTGGGAATACAAATGAGAAGAAACCAGCCCGATTAGTTGCTGTCGATGAACGCGGTGATCTCAAATGGACACATACTGACAATATCGGTGGGAGTGCATGGTTCTATGATGTTGACCCACTCCCAAATGGCAATCTTCTGGTGTCATCGCCACGTGCAGGTGAAACAGTTGTATTCGAATTCAATCGAACAACAAAAACACGTGTTTGGCAGAAGCGATTTGCAATGGAAGATACCCACGATATTGATTATCTCGGTGAGAACCGCTTCGTGATTGCAAATATGCGTGAGTGGAATGAGTCAGCAGATGCGAGTGATGATCGGGTTGTCATTTATAATCGGTCCACGGATGCAATCACATGGCAGTGGAAATTTCGGAATCATTTCTCAGCAGAGACAGACGGTGGATACAGTAAAGATTGGACACATGTCAACGATGTCGATCCAATCGGCGAGGATCGATTATTACTCTCACCACGAAACTTCGATCAAGTAATTGTCGTTGATATTGAAACAAAACAAATCGTCGAACGGCTTGGTCGTGATGGCGCACACGAGATTCTACAGGAGCAACACAATCCTGATTGGTTGATGAGTGATACTGGAACCCCTACGATTCTCGTTGCAGATAGTGAAAACGACCGTGTTGTCGAGTACGCAAAACTGGATAACGAGTGGACACGAACCTGGACTGTTGGGACAAATACGCTCACATGGCCGCGAGATGCCGATAGACTCCCAAACGGAAATACGCTCATTGTTGATACATTAAATCACCGAGTGATTGAGGTCACACCGATGGGTGAGGTTGTTTGGGAGTATTATGCGACATGGGGACCCTACGATGCCGAACGAGTAGTACATGGCGATGAATCGAACGGACCAACAATGCGCGATATAAACGCATCTGGGAACTATCCAATCACAGGAAGTGCGAATCTAACGACTGTAAGTAATAACGGTGTTGGTGTCGCCGATTGGGTACGAACAACATCCGCGGGAACACCACTTGCAGAGCCAGCGAGTGCAATCGCAACACAATGGGCGCATGTCACGCCATGGATCCGTCCTGTCTGGATGACCGGATGGGATCTTCTATTTGCGCTGGGTTCGTTGATCATTGTGATGATGTGGCTGATTGGTGAAGTTATTACTGCCCGACAGAGGCTCCTCGCTACATTCCGAGATCTTTGGAATAATATGGGAATATAGAGGCGAGTGCTTTCGATGAAAGATGGGTGACTGAGCCCGACCCAGGGGTGGGGTAAGTTGATCTGATATTATTTGTCATGACTCGATATCACTGGATTCGGTTGTCGTGTTGATAACTGGAATGTATCCATCGATGAAAATAATCCATAGAGCAACAACGATAGGGATGAGTTCAATCACACCAGTGATACTCGTTGCATAATCAATCCAATATTGAATCACAGGGTCATCGGGTGTTGGGCGCTGTGGAAGAACTGGCCAAAAATAGTTCGTGAGGAATTTTGGGTATGCGACAATCAAATCAGCAATGATATGACTTCCATATCCAGGAAGTATCGGGATTAAAAATCGAAGTCGTGAGACTGAGATGAGTAATATACTAATGCCACAGAATGTGAGCACTGAGTGACCGACCGTGTGACCGGTGATTGACACACCGATTGCAAACATTGGTTTATCGATAATATCCGGAAGAAACGTGGCAAGAAGACATAATCGAAGAGCAGTCGTCTCATACTCTAATGTTCGACCACTAATCAATCCAAGCGCGAGATGTCCAAGCGGAGTCATACTACCGCCATGGTTGAATTATGACCTTCCAGACACATTGCTGTGTGGATTTCAGACACACAAAACGACTGATTACAGAGTGAATTATTCCACCCTCCTACGATCGGGGTTCTCTGCCCCTCGCTTGTTGAGACTAGAGCTTTCTGTTTTTATGAGTTGCTCGGAGTGTCCCACCCCTACTATTCCACAATCAACGGTGTGCGCTTGGTGTCACGTTTAAATATTGTCGCGGACATTGCGAGCGTCGTATTATTCTGCTCAACCGCGCGGGTAGTAACCGTGGAGAACGTGCAACATGCCAGATTGTCAATGCACTCGACGACGTGACTCGGTATGCATCGATCAATCCGCTTCAGTCATCAATAAACCGGTGTTCATCCGACATAGGTGACAGTCAGGAGAATAGTGTTCGTACTGCTACTACATGTGCAAACCCGGTGTAAATACATTATACGTGTATATGATTAATGAATTATGCGCACTAGTGTGTCTATATTTGGACAGGGACAGCCGGTAATCGGATGAGATTAGTTTGGTGAATTAGTTCGAATCGCATGAGAATGAGTGATTGGACTCCTGAGTCAGCTACCCACGACTATAGTAGCTCACAGAAGAAGTGGGTGCTTGAGTAGACATGCATCAGTCAGAATAGTTCTCTCGCATCGACTGAGTGAATTAGTTCACCCAGAAGTTTGTTGAATCACTATCCTTCCCGGTTCGCTGGAACACCGAATCGTCAATAACGATGTAACCATCTTGTGACCACCGGTTTCCACCATGTTTTTGCAGTCCCTCTAACCGCTCGTGGTTGAGCTGGTCTTCGTCCCAGTCGTACTCAGTGAGAAACTTGTTGAGTGCTCGGTCACTTCCGGCTGGAAGGACTTCTCGTGCGATCCCGGTAACGATCTTGCTGCGACCAGCAGCAAGACCTGTCACGTACGTTTTGGCGTGGCGAGTCCGGTGATATGAGAGTGACTCGAACTCATCAAGTGGATCGGTGCATGACAGAAAATCCGTAATCGGAAACATCAGCCGTCGTTGGTTACCATATTTCGATACTAGTTAAACGTGCAGAGCCGAATCATTAGTACTGAATTACTGTAAACTGACAGCGGAGGGTACAATAACGTATGGCAAGCAAGGTGAAACTAAAGAGGCTCTAACTGTTGAAGTTGTCTGACCAGCGTATTGCTATCGACTGACCGAGCAAGCGGTGGAGATCATATAGCCCTCCGCAAGAATCTGACAGGGAATCAGGAAGATTAGTCCCCGAACAGCCGAGAGAAGAACCCGTCCGAGTCGTCCGTATCCGATGCGTCTTCTGTGGTGGCTGACTGCTTAGTATCCGTGCCGGTTTCGGCCGCGCCGTTTAGAAGTTCGCTGACAGAGTACCCGATCCACTCAGCGAATTCCTCGGGTGCACCGATATAGACGCTTGTGGACGATTTCTCGGACATGAATCGTTTGGGGAGGCGCTTCTCATAGTCGTACACCTCGTACTCCTCACGGTCGAAGTCAGCTGTGATGGCATTCGGCTCCGACTCGAACGTGACACGACCGCCTTGGATATCCCGCTGCCACTTCAACCGCCCCGTGTCGTACGTTTTCTCGGCCGGTTCGTCAGCGGGGAAGTACTCGGGTTGCTCTCGACCGGCCTCATCGTAGAATTCGCGGATAATACGGCGAACGTCTTCGATCGTGCCGTTCCCGTCAGTCCACGGCTGCTCGGTGAGCATTTGGCGGGCAACGTAACTGAAGATCGGGTTCTGTCGTTCCAGCACCTCCGAGAGGTCTTGTTGCGCTTCGCGGAAACCCGGATCCTCCGGGTTCGAAGGGAAGGAAACGTCCATACTCAGTATTTTCATTCGGTTCCGGAACTCCGATTTCGGGAGTGCGTCGTTGGTCGTGAAAATGAGGCACGGCTGATCGACGCTGGTGGGTGTCCAGTCACCCCAGTAGTTTCGGATCGGGCTCCACCGCTGGATTTTCTCCTTTTCGGCGTCAATGATGGCGTACGGGAAGCACGTGTCCCACTCGCGGACACCGCGAACTTCCTTGACGCCAACATCGTCCGCGTCCACGCCAGAAATGACTGTGTTGTCGGAGACGAGCCGCAGGATGTACTCGGTGAGTTTGTCCTTCCCCGCGTCACTTTTGCCTTCGATGTAGAGGTGCTGCAGAACGTTGTCAAGCGTCCGAGACGGTGACGACAACGCCTCGGCGTACTGGTTGGCGAACGGGGCCCAGAACCCGTAGAGGAATGCCTCATACATCTGCGCCATCACTGCGGTTTCGGATTGCGTGTGACCGTGGTTTTGGACGGTTTCGATGTAGTCTTCGATGGTTTCGAGGCAGTGATCCAGGACTTCAGGGGTCGGCTCGTCGGTAGCGACGAGAATCATTTCGTCGTCCTCACCGATCACGACTTGCTCGGCCTCCGGAAGGACGGACATCGTCGGGATAGCGGTCGATTCCTTCACCTGATTGTTGTACGCGCTCAGCGGCGCGGTGATGCTGTGATCCTCGACGGTCGCGCCGCGGTCACGGAGCCCGACCCCGAACTCGTCAGCAGTGTCTTTGTCCACCTTGCTGGTTCCCATGCGTATCTTCTCGTCGGGCGCACGGACTCGCGGGCGGTCGAGCCCGTCCGTCAGCCCTGTTTCGTGATCCGATTCGACGAGCCCAACGTCTGGTGACTCGTCGTCGTCCGCAGCGTCGGTCGAATCGTCTTCATCTGTTGGCTCGTCCGGCTCGACAACATTACGGTCGGCGTTCTCGGGTTCTTCGACGAACGCAACCGTCTCCTCAGCCTCCTCTGGGTCGTCGACGACGGCAGTGACCTGATCGGCGACATCTTTCAGGTCCTCGACGGCATCCTGATTCAGGGCAGCAGTATCGCTCACGTCGAGATCGCCGGCACCAACCCAGTACTCGATGCGGTTCTCCTTCTCTTCCGGTGAATCGGCATCTTCCAGTGCCTCGACAAGCCCTTCGAGGAGCGTCTGGTCGCTGTACCCCTCACGGTACTCGTCGATGAACCGCTCGAACTCCTCGTCCAGTTCGGTTCCGACATCGGTTGTGATGATGGATATCTGGTTCGTGTGGTACTCCCAGGAGTTCCGCGAGAGGTTGGCTGACCCTTGGACGAGTTTCACTGTGTCATCCGGCATCACGATTCGGTAAATCTTCGAGTGGACTGTCTTCCGGTTCTTTAGTCGAATCGTGAGTCTATCATCCTGTCGCAGTCGGACAAGCGACCTCGCCGTCGAGACTTCATTCACCTGGTCGGCGTAGTCTTCTGCATTCCCGATGAGCACGTCAAGTGAGCCGATGTCGTATTCGGTCAGCATCTTCACCATCAGGTCGGGTGTCTCCGCGTACGTCACGGCGTCCACGTGACGAGCGCCTGCGAACAAATCGAGAAAGTCAGCCCGCGCTTTCACCATTACCAGGCGGTATTCCGCAGCACCAGATCCATAGAACTCCGGCATATCCGCGAACCTGTCAAACGAGATATTCGCAGTCAATTCGTCCATATACACAGCAGCGGTCTAACATGAATAAAACCGTGCCGTAGAGCGGTAGTGGAGACTACATCATCGGCGCTTGGAGACACTTCGCCAGCGGCGCACACAACACGGCGCTTGACGATGACCAGTCCTTTTTGTGTTATTTGGGTGGTTGAGTCAGTCGATACGGAGGGAGACAGTCGAGGAACTTACTCTCCAGAACCTTACTGACGCTGGAGCTGTTCGACTCTTAGAACTGGCAAACGAGGGAGTGTACGACACTAACGATATGCCCGAACGATGGCACGGATTTTTCGAACAGATGGAACAATGAATTTGAAGGAAATGCCACGCGAGTAAGTCAACTATCGCGCGCGCTGGAAGCACCTATCAGCCTCTACTTTTCTATCTGGGCAACCATGTTCAATAATCGGACTTTTATACGGAGGAAACCCGCGTGCAACAAGCGAATGTGTTCATGACCTCGAAATCTCATCCGGTATTGGCTATTCATCGGTTATAAGATCTGAAGGCAGAGAATACGGCCGAATACAATCCGTACGTGCCGCGTATGGGTTGGGGCGGATTCGAACCGCCGACCTGCTCCGTGTGAAGGAGCCGTCATAACCGGGCTAGACCACCAACCCACTTAAGCAAAATATTGAATCTTGAGACTTAAACGTTCGTTTTGACTCCGTGTGATCAAAAATCTACTATCACTGCATTAATCGGATTGGTAAATGCCAGACGTGATCACTGACCACCGAACAGAGTATTCAGCAAAAAACTGAATTCAAAGAGCGAAATCGTTACTCACCAGCGAGCGTTTGTTGTGCGTATGTCTCAATATTTGTACTCTCACACATTGTTACCCCTCGCGCTTCATCAACTAATACAGGAACACCACGCTGTCCGCTGACGCGACGAACCTCATCTCGCTCAGAATGAAGCGCATCGACCCAAATAGTGGTGTACTCCACACCAGCGTCTGTGAGTGCATCATGCACGGTTTCACAGTATGGACACCCATCAAGTGCATAGAGCGTAATGGTCATGTTTGGATTAGTGATTATATCCTGAAGAAGATTGATATCAATCTGAAACTCGTATGAGATTACCGTATGATATCGTTTGCTCATTGTTGGCGTGCGCCGCATCCGATATCTTTCGGCTCACAGCGGAGGCGTGCCGGGGACTGAAATACTCTCACGCGTATATTTATATATGAGCATTTCAGGGTTATGTGAGATTGGTGAAAACCGAGAAGCGGCACACGTGTGTCAGCGTTGTGGTGGAACTGTATGCGATAATCATTATGCTGATGAACTCGGGGTTTGTGTTAATTGCGCAGATCAATCCGGGCAGGGAGATATCGGTGGGGGCGAACCAGGTCACACTCACAAAAATCAAGATGACGTCCCACAGTTCCGATAAATAACCCTCGTATCAGTTCGCCGAGTGTGACTTGCATACTCTCACGATAGACTTTTTATTATCTATCAGCTCATGTGCCTATTGAGTATTAACCGATAGACGAAACATCAGGTGTCCTAGCCGTTATATGTCGATTCAAGAAGCTTGAAGCAGGTCATTCATCTCAAGCGGTATCCCGAAATTGATTGAGTTGTTGTTTCAGTCGCTTGGCGGCAACGCCTGCAGTATCTGCGAACTGTTCTCCATTATCATCACCAGCAAAAATAATACCACGCGAGGAGTTTATGAGTCCAACATCATCAACAAGCCCGTATGTCACGGCTGCCTCCGGGTCTCCATCCTGAGCACCAATCCCAGGAACGAGGAAAGGAAGATCTGGAACGTATTCACGAAGTGATTCAAGTTCTTCAGGAGCAGTCGCACCCACGACAAGTCCAACATTCCCATGAGTATTCCATCCTTCTGCAAGCGCAGCGATTCGTTCATAGACGGTTTCTCCAGTGACAAGTTCAAGATCCTGAAGATCTGCACCTCCCGGATTTGACGTTCGACAAAGAATAAACACCCCCTTGTTCTCACGATCAAGGAATGGCTGAAGTGAGTCTCGACCCATATAGGGATTTACCGTAATCGCGTCCGCTTTGTTAAGAAGCTCTGCGTACTGTCGTGTCGTATTGCCGATATCGGCTCGTTTTGCGTCGAGCAACACAGGGACATCTTTGCCATGTGCATATGCGATAGTCTCACGCAGTGCGCGCCATCCTGAAGGATCCTCATAAAAGGCGGTATTAGGCTTATAACAGACCGTATGCTCGTGTGTTGCATCGATGATACGACGATTAAATGCCCACCGTGGAAGGTCAGCCGTCTGAAGATGCGCAGGAATACGATTGGGGTCTGAGTCAAGCCCAACCGAAATAACACTATTGATGCGACTGATTCGCGTTGCCACGCGGTCAAAGAATGGACGGTTAGTGTCGGTGGAGTTCATGTATATAAATGAATGTTCCAACTGAATAGAAGCTTATCATCGGCTAACACTCGAAGAATGTATAGAAACGAGATATGATATACTGCTGAATAATGAGACTAAGAGTCGGATTCAAGTTTAGTTTTGATGTCTTCCACGGTGTTGAACCATTATGACGTCTTTCTCACTCGTCCATCCGAAATGAGAGATCAAGACTGGGGGCGCTATGAGTGAGTGAGCCCATTGAGATGATATCAACGCCAGTCTCAGCGTATGCATCGACTGCATCAACTGTTATTCCACCGCTTGCCTCGGTTAATATGTCATCTGGAACACATATCACGCCCTCTCGAACGGTCGCCGGGTTAAGATTATCAAATAACACAATATCAGCACCAGCCTCTGCTGCTTGCACTGCCATCTCTGGGGTTTCAACTTCAACCTCCAATTTTGTCACAAATGATTTACGTTCACGAAATCGAGTAATCGCCTCAGTAAGTCCTAACTCGGCAATATGATTGTCTTTGATCATCACTAATCCAGAGAGGGTAAGTCGATGTGTATCACCACCGCCAGCGACGACTGCACGCTTCTCGATACCACGAAGCCCTGGTGTTGTTTTTCGAGTCGCAGCAATACGCGTTTGTCCGGTTTGAGTCACGTTCTCAACCGCGTGCACTGCCCGGCGTGTTCGCGTCGCGACGCCTGATGCATGACCAACAAGATTGACCGCAAGACGTTCGCTCCGAAGAACAGCCTGTGCGTCCCCAGACGCCTCAAGTATAGTTGTCCCGGGATCAACGCAATCGCCGGTGCCAACGACTGGTGTGACAGCAACACCAAGATATTCAAATACGGAAGTAGCAGCATCAAGCCCGGCAATGACACCAGATTCGGTTGCAATGAGCTTACCTGTTGTCTCTCCAGGGACATCGTTCGTCACATCACGATGACCAATGTCTTCACCGAGCCACCGCTCAATGGTCTCAGTCGTCAGCAATTGTCTCACCCACTGTTGATTCTGCTGTCTTCGTATCGACAATCTGGTGACATCCAGCAGAGGGAGCTTCGCTTGCAGCCCGTGTAATCAATAGTCCACAGATAGTCGCATTACGAAGTTCATATAGCGACTGTGAGACACGTGTCCGCGTATATGCATCAACCTCACCTTTCAGTCGTCGGAGCGTTGATCGGGCTTCCGATAGACCTGCGTCCGTCCGTTCAATACCGACAGCTGTTTCCATCGTATTTCGAAGCCGACGATATTTTCCATCAACAAATGAGGACGGTAGTGCTGGGTCACGGTCAAGCGGTGACGACGTTTCAATTGATGTTATATCATCAATCCCGACCTGTGCTGCTTGCTGACCGGCAGCGCGTCCCCACACAAGTCCTTCGAGAAGGCTTGTTGATGCGAGACGATTCGCACCGTGGACGCCTGTTCGTGCACATTCACCGGCAGCATACAGTCTATCGAGCGTCGTTTCTCCATTGGTATTGACAGCAATTCCGCCACAAAGATAATGCTCCGCAGGGGCAACTGGAATGCCCAGCTCAAGATCGATCTTACGATCATTACATCGACTTGTAAGCCCAGGGAAGGCACGATTGAAATCTGGATCAACGGGCGTCACGTCAACTCGAACCTCACCTGTGCGCTCGCGCTCGGCAGCAACGCCTCGGGCAACAATATCTCGAGGGGCGAGTTCAGCGTCTGGATGAATATCCGGCATAAATCGATCACCGGTGGCATTTCGAAGAACGGCTCCCTCCCCACGGACAGCCTCACTTACAAGAAATGGCTCGGGACCAGGGTATGCAGTCGGATGGAATTGAACGTACTGCATATCAGCAATTCGTGCACCAGCGAGGGCAGCCATCGCAATTCCGTCGCCGGTTGCACCCCCAGGATTCGTGCTCGTTTCATAACATGCACCAATGCCGCCTGTTGCGATGATAGTTGCACCACCAAAGACGGACGTGACAGAATCATCACGTAGAACTGAGACCCCATGCACACGCCCTTCATGTGTCAGGAGTTCAAGCGCCATCGCATCATCAACGAATTCGATGCGATTGTCTGATTTCAGCTGAGCGAGAAATGGACGAAGAATATGCTCGCCGGTGGTGGTATCGACATGGAGGATTCGCCGTTCTGAGTGTGCAGCCTCACGACCACGGTCATATGCATCGAGTGGCGCTGTCGGAGTAGCCCCATCAAATGGTATTTCAAGCGTGTTGATGAGGATATCATCAACAACATCACGTGCGTTATTCACAAGAGCATCAACAGCTTCCGGCTGAGCTTCACCGGCACTTGCCTCGATGATATCCTTTCGGAATGATTCTGGGTCATTCCCAGTGACAGCAATACCTCCTTGTGCCCAATCAGTTGAGGCATCGCTCGGCTCGGTTGCTTTTGTGACAACTGTGACTGATGCACCATTTCGAGCGGCTGTGAGTGCTGCTGCACATCCTGCAATACCGGAGCCAATCACCAGAACATCTGTTTGGTTTGAAAAACTCATGTTTCGAAATATATTATAATTCAAGCATTCGATCAAGTGCTGTTGCTGCCCGATCCCGCTCTTGTGGCGCCACCTCAACGGCATTGTGAACCTCGCCGTCTGCGAGTGACTCAAGTAACCATGTCAAGTAATTTGGGTCGATCTGTCGCATGGCATTGCAGTCCATACATGCATCTCCACAAAGTGGGACTACCTCAACATCGGGATGCCATCGTTGGAGGTGATTCGCGAGGTGAACCTCCGTTCCAATTGCCCACGTTTCTCCGGGCTCAGCGTTTGCAATCGTATCGCATATTTGACTTGTTGAACCAACAACGTCAGCAGCACGGACAACGTCGCGTCGACATTCAGGATGAACAACGACGTTCGCATCGTGACTTTCCCGAATTGATTTGATATGTTTAACACGGAAGCGTTCATGAACCTGACAATAGCCATCCCAGAGAATAATCTCAGCATCGGAAACATCACTCGCATCCGGGCCTGCAGGATCCCACGGATCCCACTCAGCGACTGCATCTGTCCCAGTTGGTGAATCAACATCATATCCTAATTCTGCGGCTGTGTTTCGTCCAAGGAATTTATCTGGAAGGAATAAAACAGCATCTCCGCGCTCAAACGCCCAATTGAATGCATCACTCGCATTTGAAGAGGTACAAACAAGTCCGCCTTGTTCAGCGCAAAATGCCTTTAGATCGGCGTATGAGTTCATATACGTCACTGGAATGATATTGCGATTATCAGTCGCATTCTCAATTTGCTCCCAGGCGGCATCGACTTGAAGTGCTTCAGCCATCCCTGCCATTGGACAGGAAGCCTCCATTGAAGGAAGTAGAACGGTTTGATCAGGGTCTGTAATAATATCTGCACTTTCAGCCATAAATGTGACACCTGCAAATACAACATATGAAGCGTCAGACTCGGCTGCTCGCTTTGATAACTCATATGAGTCCCCAATAAAATCTGCATGCTCGACAATTTCTCGGCGCTGATAATTATGTCCAAGAATAATAACATCATCACCGAGCTCTCCAAGCGCTGCTGTGATCCGATCAGTGCGTTCTGACTCTGTGAGAGTGCGATACGACTCTGGTAGCTGCTCAAGATTATCGTATTTGAACAAGCTGAGGTCTGATTCAAATCCTGCGGTTTCTAATTCTGCCATCGTATTTATTATTTAGACGTAATTGCACTTCATGGTGCTATACTGAAAAAGATTTTTCTTCAAAGCGTGATTGGAATATAGTATCTCTACTTACAGTATTCATACAAAATAATATATGTATAGATTCGTATTGACGATTATAATCATTGTATCTGAGCTAGAAAGAAATCAACGTATGATACGTGATTTCTGATGATCTTTATAATTCGAGGATTGAGGATGTTAATTAATACTTGTATGATAGAAAAAGACACATCCGACCTCTCCCAGCGTTATTGAGACGATCGCAATCAGAATCCTAGCCTTCATACCGGCGTGTGCTTGCAAACGTTAATCTAAACGGGTACAAAAAGTCGGGTATGCCAGACCCAATGACACTCGCCAATTCGGTCCAGACAGGCGAACGCCGGTTACATGAGCTCACGGATATAGACGATGTCGATGCAGATACTGCAGCTGCTGCACGGCGACTCATCGTTGAAGAGCAGGCAGATATAGCGCTTGATGCGGTATCTGACTATGGATTCCCCGCTGCAGAGGCAACAGCGAATATCGAGAACATGATTGGAACAATTGACATCCCTATTGGTGTTGCCGGGCCTGTCATAGTAAATGGTGGGGCACTCACCGGCAAGCGGTACTTACCGCTTGCAACAACAGAAGGAGCGCTCCTTGCAAGTGTTAATCGTGGGTGCACTGTTCTCTCAGCTGCTGGTGGGGCAGTTGCCCGTGTAATGAAATCTGGAATGTCTCGGGCTCCAGTATTTCGAGTTGATAACGTTGTGACTGCGAAGGCATTGGTTGAATGGGTTCGTGATAATATTGATTCACTTCGAGATGCAGCAGAGGAGACAACAAATCACGGTGAGCTTGAATCGGTTACACCATACGCTGTTGGACGGTCAGTGTATCTTCGATTCCGATATGACACAAAAGACGCAATGGGCATGAACATGGCAACTATCGCCACTGAGGCAGCCTGTGAGGTTGTTGAGAAAGAGACTGACGCTGAGCTTATTGCGCTCTCAGGAAATCTTTGCACTGATAAAAAACCCGCCGCGATCAACGCTGTCGAAGGACGGGGACGAACGGTGACCGCTGATGTGACAATTCCGCGAGAGACTGTTGTAGATCGTCTACACACAACACCAAGCGCGGTTGCTGAGTTGAACACTCGAAAAAACCTGATTGGGTCTGCAAAAGCAGGAAGTCTTGGATTCAACGCACATGTTGCGAACGTTGTTGCTGCGATGTTTATTGCGACCGGACAGGATGAAGCACAAGTTGTTGAAGGGGCGAATGCGATTACAACCGCGGAGGTCAGGGAGAATGATCTCTATATGTCGGTGTCAATTGCCTCACTTGAAGTCGGGACAGTCGGTGGCGGAACCACTCTTCCAGCACAAGCAGAAGCACTCGATATGCTTGGAATTCGAGGCGGAGGAACACCGCCAGGATCAAACGCTGATGGTCTTGCTGAATGTATCGCGACAGGAGCGCTTGCGGGCGAACTCTCATTATTGTCAGCGCTTGCATCAAGAAATCTCTCGACTGCACATGCAGACCTGGGTCGAGAATAGCTGCCAGAGTGACGTATTCAGCTATCTCTACAGACGGGACAAGGCGAGTGCCTCTGGAATTATCCCTGAGGTAGTTCACTTTTGTCTCTGTTTCTATCTCTATCGAAGTTGGCTATAAGAGGCGATACGTGCCATGAGACTCTGTGAGATTGCCTTGACGGATGAGTTTTTCAAGAAGTTCGCGAGCCGCGTCAGTCGGGACACCACGGTCCGTTGCATATGAAATAATATCTTCTTCGGTAGGGGCATCCTGTGATGAGATTGCAGAACGGATGATTTCGGGGCGACTTTGTCGGGTTGCATCATCTGATTGGGCTGCGTTTTCAACCGCGTCAGGATTGATTCCGACACCAGAAAGATACTCATTATCACTCACCTGCTGGCTATCATCAGCCAGTGTCCGTTCCATCTTTGCGACATGTGCTGTATCGGCAAATGCTGCACTGTTTCCATCACGTTTGGCGAGTAATGCTGATCGTGCCTGCCGAGCAGCCTCCCGGTCAGATTCCTCAACAAAGTGCCGGAGCTTCTTTGTCTGATGAGTGCGCCCACATCGTGGGCAGGTTGCTGATTCTGCCGTGTGTGCATCGCTTAATAACCACATTGCACTGCAATCAGTACAACCAACGACAGCATACATATGATATACTCATTCGCGATATGATTGAATTTTCCGCTCTATGCGATTGGAGTGATTCTTCACTATGTGTCAAATAACATTAACTAGACACGATTGTGATGTGCATCTGTTGGGTATAGTATTGTATGGATACGGCCGTCACTATTTATTAGACGATATGTCGTGCACCCCATTGGACGATTGTGGCGCTGACTCGAACAATGGTCGCTCTCGAGTGGGAGTGACTGTAGTATGATGAAAAATTAACTATCAGTGAGTGGATCAAATCGAGCGATATCATCGGTGAAGCAAAGTTCCATCCGTTGTTTAATTGTGAGACTGTCAGTTGCTTCAATACCCGGGAGCAGTCCGGTCGAGAGATGAAACTGTGATAGTTGTGATGTATCGCTAATCCAAGCAATGCGTGCTGTCTGTGGATCATACTGACCAATAGTGCCGAGGGCTGCTTGGATTGCATGTCGCTCAGAAGGCATCACAAGTGGAAGGTGAGCTTTTGACACTGATGCACTTGTCAATGCATTCGTATATGTTTGCTCAAAATCAAGTTCGCTGACAACATTAGCGGTCGTAATATCTGCTAATCCGATACCTTGCCCGTTACCATGAGTTGTCTCAGTTAATCCAAGTACAACAATTCGACTAATTGCTGGTGTATCAGGGTTATCAGCATTCAGCACTCGATATCGTCCAACAACATTTGTGTCCATTCCTGCACCTGAGATGTCTTTGCCAATTTTTTCGATAATAAGAACATCAAGATCATCAAATGGGAGTGTCGGAAGGTATGATTCCGCACGGGTGAGAAGAGATGTTTCAGCCTCTGGGAGCTTATCTGCTGGAATCCCATCGATATGAGCGGTTTGTTCGTGAAAATTTTCAACGATACCAATACCACCGATCACCCTTACAGTATCACAAATTATCTCAAGAGCACGTTCAATCGTATCGACGTATCCGTTCGTCAGTGCCGTCTCATGAAACGTGCGTGCACCTGCTTGTTTGCCAAGACCAACAGTAAGCATCTTAGATAATCCACTTTCAATGTAACCGGTGAAGTTGGTATGTGGTTTTATCCGATTAATTACGATGATTCCATCTGCATCAATTGCAGACTGTGCAAATGAAATATTGTGACCACGCGTTGTCTCACCTAGGACGGTTGTTTCCATTCCTGCGTCAATCGAGCATCCAAGTGTTTCCTCGTTCAGACCAATTTCTTCAAGTGTCTGTCGCTGTCCTGCTGGTGTTGCCCCACCATGACTGCCCATTGCCGGAATCACAACCGGATTATACCCGCGACTAATGAGTTCATCGATGGTAACTTGAGCAACTGTCTGAATGTCATGAATACCACGACTTCCGAGACCAACAGCGATTGTCCCACCAGCGGGGACAGATGACAGTGGTCCGGAAAGATTATTAACAGCATATTGAGTCGCTTTGATAATATCGCTTTCAACAGGCGTTTCAGGATGGGATTCGACTGTCGCGAAACTCGGTATTTCGCGGGTTGGAAGCGCAGCCTCAACAGTCTCTGCATCAGGAAATGACAGTGTGATATCCTGTGGTTGAGTTTGGTCTGTATCTGACTCCGTATCCATCACTACACGTTAAGATCCGAAATCGAATAAAACCGCGTGCGGATTTGCTATTTATTAAACTTGGCTATAAAATAAGTAACTGATCATGAAGCCAATTCATCGATGTTTCTCACAACGGCATCGGCAAACTCAGAGGTCGCAAGTTTTCTACCGTCCTCAATCTGGCGATGTAGGTCATAGGTGACATCACCGTCGAGAATTGTTTGCTCAACGGCGTCGCGAACGAGTTCGCCAGCGTCTTTCCATCCCATATACTCAAACATAATACGTCCAGAAAGGATAATAGCGGTCGGATTGACTTTGTCCTGACCCGCGTATTTTGGTGCTGAACCATGTACTGGCTCAGCGAGACAAAGTCCATCGCCGAAGTTTCCACCAGGTGCAATTCCGAGTCCGCCAATCTGTGCCCCAGCAGCATCAGACATATAATCACCGTTGAGATTCATTGTTGCAATGACATCATATTGATCAGTCCGGGTAAGTAACTGCTGAAGCATATTATCTGCGATTCGATCTTTGATTAGAAGCGTATCTGCAGGTTGCTCACCATCATATTCATCCCATAATTCATCCTCGGTAATAGTAATATCACCGTATTCTTCTTCAGCAACTTCATATCCCCAATCGCGGAATGCACCCTCTGTGAATTTCATAATATTACCCTTATGTACAAGAGTGACGGAAGGACGATTATTCTCAAGCGCGTAATCGATTGCCTGACGGACTAATCGTTTTGTCCCAAATTCAGTAATTGGCTTAATTCCAATCCCGATTGGTCCATCATGCATTACCTCATCGTAATCCATTTGATTTTCAAGGAAGTCTCGCACCTCATCTGCACCTGCAGTCCCGGCTTCCCATTCGATACCAGCATAGACATCCTCGGTGTTTTCACGGAATGTCACCATATCCATCGCACTGGGATTTTTCACTGGTGACGGGACCCCGCTAAGATGATATGTCGGACGAACGTTCGCGTATAAATCAAGCTCCTGTCGAAGTGCAACATTCAGTGAGCGAAATCCAGCTCCAACAGGCGTCGTGAGTGGTCCTTTAATTGCAATACGATGATCGCGAATTGCTGAAACAGTGTCTTCCGGGAGGTTCTCACCATACCGCTCGCGAGCGGACTCACCAGCATATACTCGAAGCCACTCAATTGAACGACCAGTCGCTTCTGCGGCGGCTTCAAGCACTTGCTGTGCTGCAGGTCCGACGTCCGTTCCAATTCCATCGCCATGAATGATTGGGATGATTGGAGTATCGGGGATATCTAATTCACCGGTCTCCGCGTTGGTGACAGTTATTCTCTCGCCCGCCTCAGGGGCTGTAATCTGCTCGTAGCTCATAGAACGTGCATCTTTTTTTTGAAACCGAGCGTAAATCACTGCCGTTTCGTATCTCTGATCACGTCTTATGCGTCTGCAAGTTGGACACATGTATCTCAGCACTTGATTTATAAAGTCTATAATACACTAGCGACAGCCGACAATGAGTGTATGTAGCCTGATCCAAATGCAGTTGATGTCGTAAGCTGTATGATGCAATAGCCAACTATTAGTATCATATGGCTGAATCAATTCTTGTCTATTCCGACTACGTATGTCCATTCTGTTATCTGGGTCGACGCGCATTGAGTATATACCAAACCGAACGTGAGGATTCTCTTCAGATCGAATGGCACCCGTTTGATCTCCGAGCACAACAGCGACATGCAGATGGATCAATCGATCATGACGCTGCAAATCAAAAAGGTGAGCAGTATTACCAACAGGCGAGAGAGAACGTGAGACAACTTCAGGATCAATATGACGCCACCGAGATGTGTCAAGAATTAGCAACGGATGTCGACTCACGACCCGCACAACTTGTTTCTGTGAATATTCAGCAAGCAGACGCATACTCATATGACTCATGGCTTGCATTCGATACGGCAGTGCTCGCGGCGTTGTGGGAGGACGACCGTGATATTGAGGAAACAGCTGTGCTCACCGATATCGCATCAGAAATTGATGTTGGTATCGATACTGACTGGATAGAGACAATACTTAGTGATAAAGGTCGCTATGATGCGCTTGACGAGCAATTTCGTGCAGCACAAAACGCAGGCATCACCGGTGTCCCCACATTTGTGAATAAAACCGATGGTAATGCCGTACGAGGCGCTGTTCCTCCGGCACAATTGCGTCGCCTCATGGATAACTAAAAATTAAAATCTATACTCAGGCACTAATCATAACTAATATTTTTGATATAAGAGCGGTAGCCGGTTTCACCAGACTCGGAGTTACTTATGTTGATGATTGCCCGTCGCTTGTTATTTGATTCTCCGAAGGGTACACCCTGCATCCAGTCTCGGTGGACACTCACACACGAATTATCGATCTTCCGGCATGCGACTGCACTGTGGTCGTAACTAGCATGTCAACATATCAGTACACGATATCAAAAAAGCTCGAAATTCCCCGTCTTCGTCTGACGGCGCGCATCCACGATGTAAACGGCGCTGGATTGCGCCTATTCAACAATAACTGATATTATCAGCGCCGACCGGGAGTCGTCTCGGAATCGGTGTTCTGAGTGCTTCGGGGAGTTGACCGCTGAGTAGACCTCGATTGCGGTGACTGCTGTGACTGTGTTGGTGGTGCCCGATTTGATTGCGTTCGTGCATTTGTTTTTGATTGTGAACTACGAGACTGTGATTTTGATCGAGAATTACTTGCCATTTGAGCCCCCCGTGAAACAGCATCAACGATGAGTTTGTACACAAGAGTAATCAAACCCGAAATGAGAGAAACAATACCCACAACAGTCAGAATGACACCAAATCCAGAAAGCAATGTCGTGTTTATCCCTCTCAGCGGTAGAGTGAAATTGACACCGACAGCATAGCCAAGTGTACCAGCGAGGATTCCAATTCCAAACGCAGCCGATATACCGCTTATAGCTATTATAAAGATCCCGAAAAGCGTCAGTCGAACAGCATAGCTTAATCCTTCGTTCAAATCAATCCCCTGCATACTAGCAAATACGACTGGCATATCTTAAATACGCGTCAGACATATCAGATATAATAAATATAATACTTATTTGAACTGCTACGGATTAGGTGAGCCAGGGAATCCTTGCTGTGCTGGGTTTAAATCCCATATCAATCTGCAGCAGGAGGTGATTGATCAGGGTGAACCCACTTGGATTCGTTTCGATGTTGTACTGTTTTTTCTGCTGTCACACTGTGGAAACAATCACGTCGCCAATCGTATGCAGTGAGCTGATTGCCATACACACATCCAGTATCAAGACCAATTGCACACTCACGATAAACGGGTGCTGCAAGCGGTGTATGACCGAAAAAGATCCGATCCGACCCATCATACCTTTCCCACCAGAACGGACGGTCATAGCCGGATGAGAGCGATCGAAACGTCTGTAATTCATATGTTGTATGCTCAGAAAGTTCCTTTCGCGGGTCAACACCACCATGGACAACAAGCGTGTCTTGCCATGAAATTCCAACTGGTCGTGATCTAATCCATGAAAGGTCGTCTGATGATAACACTGGAAGCGACTTTTCGCCACGAAGGAGTTTTTCCTCGTTATTACCGCGAATGGTAAACATATTTTCTGCATGTCGAACGTGCTCAAGCACGCCCTTGCTGTCTGGACCCTTTCGAACGAGATCACCGACAAACACAACAAGATCGGTATCAGTCACATCAAGTGTAGAAAGGAGTTGATTGAGTTCATCGTGACAGCCGTGAACATCACCAATAATATAGATGTCATCCCATGCGGTTACATCAAGTCGCTTGTGTTCGACAGTGTCTGCAAACTGTGGCACTGTTATCTTAATTGGCATTTGTCAGTGTGTTTGTTAAACAATTGCTAAGATACATTGTGTGAGATATATAGACATGGGATAGTACGATGATTTATCCGGAACCTCTTTGAGACGCTCACTCAATAATATAGTATGGCTAGCGCCTCGCTTGCGGAAGAAACACGCTCAAAGTATCGGAAAGCTGGACAGGTACTTCAGCAAGTGCTTGATGAAGCTGCAACAAAGGTTGAACCAGGTACCACACATCTTGAAGTGGCTAAATTTGCTGAATCACGGATCAGGGAACTCGCAGATGGATGTGCATTTCCAGCAAACATTAGCGTCAATGAAGAGGCATCCCACGCAACCCCGGGTGCTGATGATGAAGCTGTGTTTGATGATGAACTGGTGTGTCTTGATTGTGGAGTTCACGTTGATGGATATATTGCTGATGCTGCAGTGACAATTGACCTCTCTGGAACACCAACACTCGTTGAAGCTGCTGAAGAGGCACTGGATGCTGCACTTGAGATAATTGCACCAGGTGTCGAAACAAGTACTGTTGGCACAGAAATTGAAGAGGTTATTCGTGGATATGGATACACGCCAGTTTTGAATCTCTCAGGTCATGGCGTTGGACAGTGGGATGCACACACCAGTCCAAATGTTCCAAATCGCGGCACCGAACGTGGGATTGAGTTCGAAGTTGGTGATGTTGTGGCGATTGAGCCATTTGCAACGACTGGTCGAGGAAAGGTCTCAGAGGGGACCAATGCAGAGATTTACAGTCTTGAACATGATCGATCCGTTCGCAATCGAGCAGCAAGACAGGTTCTCCAGCAGGTGACAGACGAATACAAAACATTGCCATTCGCTACACGATGGCTTGAGTCTGATCGTGCAGAAATGGCTGTGCGACGATTGGAACAGCGTGGTGTACTCCATGGATATCCAGTATTAAAAGAAGATGATGGTGAACTCGTTAGTCAAGCAGAACATACCGTTATTATCACCGAAGACGGGTGTGAAGTTATTACAGCATAATCAATGGAGCAAGTGTTTGCTCCCTGGCGCATTGAGTGGGTTGAGCGTGACGAAACAGAGTCAATCGATGGGTGTCCATTCTGCGTTCTTCCTGCTCGTAAGCCAACACGTGATCGTGAAAGCCGGATTGTTGCTCGAAGTCAGCACAGCTTTGTTCTTTTGAATAATTATCCATATAATCCAGGGCATGTAATGGTAATACCGGATCACCACACTGGGTCGTGGGATGCACTGAACGATACCGAGTTACTGGATCATGCGCGGACAAAGACGGCGACAATCAACGCGATTCAGAGTGCGTTTGACCCAGATGGTATCAATACCGGAGAGAATCTTGGCGGTGACGCTGCAGGTGGTTCAATTGATGATCATCTGCATACACACCTTGTACCACGCTGGCGTGGCGATACAAATATGATGCCTATTATTAACGGTACAAAGGTCATTGTCGAAGCATTAGATGATACGTACGACCGGCTTCATGATGCGTTTACCACACTCCAGCCGGCTGTTGATACGTCCCACCAGATGACAGATACGGAGAATAAACAACAGGAGACGAGGAACATGGGCAATAAT
Organism: Haloquadratum walsbyi C23; assembly: GCF_000237865.1. Classification (NCBI taxonomy): domain Archaea; kingdom Methanobacteriati; phylum Methanobacteriota; class Halobacteria; order Halobacteriales; family Haloferacaceae; genus Haloquadratum; species Haloquadratum walsbyi. The sequence continues at coordinate 2,750,865 of NC_017459.1, read as the reverse complement.
GCAGATAATACGTCAGCAATGCAGCAGGATGCTGATGCAGAGGCGTCAAATCAAGCAGTCACACTTCGGTTTGATTCTCATGAAATATCCTCGTGATTATCGATTAATTTAGCTTTCTGTGCTTGTCAATCGGGATCAAACCTTATTGCATCCCTTTCGCACAGTTCGTGAATCGTATGTGATGATGTGAACCTCCTCACAACAGACCTACTCAGCCGTCTGCGACGGATTCCTCGCAGCAGGCCTTCCAGGAAGGGGTCCTTCAGATTCTGACCAGATTCAAGATCCGAGAGACTTATTCGCTGTGGGGTGTCCACGACCCGCTTTAGACACTCTCTCTCGAACGGTTTGTTTGAAATTTGAACTGCCTGTCTGAAGTGGCAAAACGACAAGAATGGATGATGTTACGGCCTACGTTATGATTTGAGTGATTTCCACGTTAGACAGCTAATTGTATATCAGACTACAAAATTAATATTATGACTGTCGTATTCCCTCCCTACTCATTCGTTTTACTCACTTCTTGAAGAAGAGGTCTTGTCATCAATCTGTGATAAATGTATATGAGATGACGGCGAACTAATTCGACCGAAGCATCTTAACACATCGCTCCAGTATTTAGTTTAATGAGCGACGACCGCCAGACCGTCGTTCGACGAGTCGGAGCAGTCATCCTTGTCGTAAATCTAGTCCTAGTAATTGCAAAGAGTGGGGTATGGTTAATCACCGGTAGTCTGGCAGTTGGCTCAGAAGCGATTAATAGTCTTACTGATAGCGCATATAGTCTTGTTATCCTAACGGGGTTATATCTCACGACACAGCCACCAGATTTCAAACATCCGCATGGACATGAGCGAATTGAGCCGTTCGTCTCATTATTTGTCGCTGCTGGTATTTTCATTGCTGGAGGTGCCGTGTTATGGAATGCAGCTGAAGCGATTCAAGCAGGGACATATGGTATTAAAACAGATCTCACCGCCGTTGGCGTGCTGATTGGGACCGCGGTCGTAAAATATGGTTTGTATCGATATTGCTGTCATGTCGGAAGCGAGCACCACTCGCCTGCGGTCACCGCTGCTGCTCTTGATAATCGAAACGATATTCTCACCGCGAGTGCAGCGCTCATTGGCGTGCTTGGCTCGTCGATTGGCGCCCCCGTTCTTGATCCGATTGCTGCTATTGTTGTCTCAGTTGGAATCTTTTATACTGGCTATGAAATTGTCCGCGACAATATCAGTTATCTTGTTGGGGCTGCCCCTCCAGAGACGCTTCGACGTGAAATTCTTGAAGAAGCACTGACGCATCCAGATGTTCGTGGCGCACATGATGTTGTTGCTCATTATGTTGGTCCTGAGGTAGATGTGAGCCTTCACATTGAGGTTGAAGGGAATTTAACGCTTACAGAGGCACACAATATTGAGTCTGCAGTTGTTGAATCCGTTGAAGACCTGCGGTCCGTTGATGATGCGTTTGTTCATGTTGACCCTCGTGAACTTGATGAATGGAAAGATGACCCTGATGCTAATCGCCTTGTCAAGGAACCACGAGTTAGCGATGATCGTGGATGAAACGCCAGCGATGTTATCGAAATTTCACAACGAACATTCCGAGGCGATTTATTTCCAGCAGACGTACTGTATTAATGACACCGGTATGATATTTAAGATTGAAAGAATCCCCGAATAGATCAATCATAATAAACATCCGGTGCGTCTTCAAGAATCTCTACACCCGCTGAGGCACCAATTCGTTCAGCCCCAGCATCAAGCATTGACTTCGCTGTTTCATATGAACTAATTCCACCACTTGCCTTTACCGGAAGGTATGATGAAAGAACTTCGACATCTGCAGTTGTCGCACCACCATTAGCGAACCCGGTTGAAGTTTTTATAAAATCAGCATCGGCATCAACAGCGACTTTGCAGGCACGACGTTTCTCATCATCGTTAAGAAGCGTTGTCTCAATAATTACCTTGACAGGAATGGGAACCGCCGCAACAACTTCTGCAATATCATGGGTCACGGTCTCGGTTGCGCTCGTCTTTAGTCGACCAATATTGAGGACAACATCAATTTCATCAGCACCAGCCTGCCATGCAGTCACAGCCTCTTCTCGCTTTGCGATAGAAGCGTGCTGCCCATGTGGAAATCCAATAACACTGACCAGCGTCACACCAGAATCTGTGACCATATCAGTGTCACCTGCAGCATCAAGATAACATGGCGGAATACAGGCATTCATTCCATACGCGGCTGCGTCCGAAAGTACATCAGTAACCTCATCCATGGTCGTTGTTGGTCCGAGAACGGTGTGATCAATCCGTGCTGCAAGCTCCTCGATATTCATACTAATAGCCTACATCCCACTAATAAAAAAACCGACCGGGCATCCACGAAGGCGTATTTAGGCGCCGGAAGATGCCAAAGGACCCCATTGACATCCTCCTCCGGGTTCACGCGGAGGAATCCCGAGCGTTGGGAGTGTCAGGTTTCACGCTCCCACCGAACAACCAGCCAGTGCGAATCTGAAGGGTTGTTCGCGGTCTGAGGCGGGTGCGGGTGGGACTGCTGGCGGTGCCAAGCCGCCGGTACTCCTATTCTCGACCATATACGGCGTCCAAGCGTTATTTTTGCCGCAGGGACGCCGGCAGGCGTTAGCAAACTCGGAGTTACTTTCTGTGGTGTTTTCAAGCAGTCGGGCACAGCATCGGTTCATCATAGGAACCGACCGTTCACCAGACTGGTTCCGATGATTGTCTTATTGCTTGGGGCGGACAGGCCGCCATCGTAGGACTGGCGGGAATCGCTCTGTTTCCAACCGATTCCTGTTTTATTGCGTGATTGCCTGTCAGTTAAATGTATGTATTTTTAAATTTGAATCAAGCGACGACAGTAGGACTTTGGAGGGCGTGACGGCGCGTATCCACGGCCTGAAGACCGTGGTATTGCGCCTGCTCAGCATATAATAAGACGGACTTCACGCATTCCATAGATAGTGTGGGGGTGCATCTCAGTAAGGGAAGCTTACGAGTATATTTAAATTTCAAGAGTAAATCCCTGTTTTCGGACCGAGGAAATGCCAAATGTTCAACCGTGTTTTTGACCCGAATCTTCGATACCGTTTTGTCGCCGGATAGCCCAGTGCGTGGGTATGGTCATTTTTCCTGATGGGTTTGCATTGCCAGCAATTCCATATCTATTGACAATTATATTCGCTAGCGGTGTTGTTGCGTATGCTGCTATTCGTCAGCGTCCAACCGTCACATCATCCCGAGTATTAGCGTTAGCCCCGTGGATGGCGCTTGGTGCAGCGCTTCATGTTCAGTACGTTCTCAATGCACTCCCACCTGCGATACGACCACTTGCTGGAACACCGGCTGTATATGCCATCGTTACTATCGCCGCTATCGGAACATGGGTTAGCCTTGATTTGCTGGTTACATCTGCGTATATCGCTCAAATATTAGCTGGCGTGGGTGCTGTTGCAGCATTGATTGCAATTGCTGGCGTCATTGCAATCAACCCAACATCATTGCGCGTGACTGTATCAATTATTGGTATTGGAGTATCAGTCATTCTCAGCGGTGGTGTCTGGGTTATGCTCACGCGAATCGTCCCAAAGACGCAATTAACAGCACCGATGGGGACATTTGCAGTGTTTGGTCACACGCTAGATGGTGTTTCGACAACCATTGGCATTGACCTGCTTGGATTCGGAGAACGAACACCATTGTCAGCGCTTATCATTGAATTTGCTTCTGGACTTCCAACCGACGCGATTATTGGATCTGGATGGCTATTTGTTGTTGTTAAATTACTGATTGCAAGCGTTGTTGTGTGGGTATTCGCAGACATCGCTGATACCGCCCCGGCGCAGTCAAATATACTCCTTGCTATTATCTCAGCAGTTGGGTTTGGTCCAGGAGTTCATAATCTATTGTTGTTTTCTGTCGCTGGATAGGATGCTATTATCGATATCCGAGCGCTTCAAGTTGGTCCTCAAGTTCTTCAGCGAACTCGTTTGAATATTGCTCGGCAAATTCATCATACTCATCGATTGAGTTGATTGAAATCTCACTCGTTTTATGATCACTTGCCACGGCATCGATTACAGTTGGGGTATCAATCTGTCCCATATCCTCTCGCTCAAACTGCCCTGTTATCAGGGTTTCATATGCATCCTCACCCCATCGTGCTTGCTTTAAAATAGTTCCATCAGAGCGCTGTGAGTAAATAATGTCCGCACGTTTCGTGTATGGATCCGCTGTCTCACAGATTCGGGCTGCCTCGCGTTGCATACCGGCAGGAATCGGCAGTTGAGTCGCTACCGTTACCCCATCTTTAGCACATATTGCGTGTTGTGGGTCAATATCACTGTCATTATTATCTGCGACGACTGACCGGATTAATCGTGGAATTCCAGCTAATTCAGCGAGGTCTGAAATAACTGTTCCGCCAATTGATGCGGTAGATGCTGATGTATTTGTTGTCCGTGGCAGTCGGACAAACAATGGAACATGATATAGTAGTTCGTGCGTACCAATTCGATGACTGATGGCGGGTGGCTCGTTTGAGAGTGCTGTTTCTGCACCAAATGCTTCTCCATGGTCACTTGTGAAAATAATAAGCGTGTTATCAAGTGTCCCCCGATCACGAAGCGTTTCGACGAGTTGCTCAAAGATTGCATCAACTTGTCTAACTGCGCCATAATAAATTGTTTCGAGAAGTTTGGCGAATCCTAATGAGACGTTTCCGCTCAAAAACTCCCAATGCCATTTGAATCCCATCTCGGATTGAATCTGGCGGATACGTTCATCACTCCATATATCATACGCTGGCTGTGGTTCATACGGACGGTGTGTGTCCATCAAATTGAGACATGCAGCCCATGGGGTTGTCTGGTCAGCACTCCAGGACAGTAACTGATCAGCATACCAGAAACCATTTGGCCAATCGCCGAGCGAACCATTTGTCTCATACTTCGTATCAAACGTTTCTGGCGACCCGACAGCTGTGGTAAATGCGTTATCAAGCCCAGTTTGATGATCAATGAGAAATGGGTTGTCGGTGAAAAGTGATGTCTGATACCCATCAGCAGCAAGCTCTTCGAAAATCGTCTGATGAGGCGCAAGTCGTGTATCGATATCGAATTGTGCAGCCGCAGTAGACGATCCAGTGAAAAGACTCGCATGACTTGGTAATGTCCAGTTACTATGACTTCGTGCTTGTGTATATGTCGTCGCTTCAGTACTAAACGCTGAAAGAAATGGCGTCGTCTCACGACGTCCTCCAAATGCAGAAACACTCTTAGCGCGAAGACTATCAGCAATAACAACAAGGACGTTTGGTGTCGTGGACATGCGTTTGATAGCACTGCCCAATATTTATTTACCAGCAAACCCGGTCGACACAAATGTAATATATTTCATACATTATTGTGTTTACATCGCCTCTCTTCTGTCCATCATTACACCAATGAATCGACACAGGTTGTGTGACACATTGAAATCTCGCTGTTCGCTTCAGACAAACTCGGGATATGATACCGCGTGATTAGCCGAACCATCACCATTACCATCACCATCAGCATACATTGCACGCATCACTGAAAGGTCGGCAATCGCCTCGGCACCATCTGGACTTACTGATTTATCGGTGAGTAGGCAATCAGCAAAGTACTCAAATACCGCTGTCATCTCATCATGAAGCGTGAATTGTGTGTGCTCAAACGTTCCTTCAATATCACCTGCGGCGACAGTAAGCGAACACTGACCACGAAATATACCCTGGAGATCAAGACTCCCCTGGGTGCCAATGATTTTCATTCCACTTCCGTGTTGACCTCGCTGTGTCGTATTAGCAACCAATTGCACACCGTCTGGAAAGCTGAGAATCGCAGCAGCTCGATCATCAGGGACAGCCTCAAATCCTGGCGTATCTGCGAGTGTGACAGCACTCACAGCGATTGGATCTGCATCAAGGAGAAACCGAGCGGTATTAATCGTGTATACACCGAGATCCATGATCGCGGTTCCATATCCTGTTTGTGCGGGATCTAATCGCCACTGGTTGGTGTCAGGATGCATCTTGAGTAGTGGCTGTGTATGATGTGACTGTATAACCGTGACATCGCCAATATCACCCTGATCAATTAATTCTCGGGCGTATCTGACAAGTGGATGCATCTGCACACGGTAGGCAATCATCAATGGGACATTTGCCTGTTGACAATGGGTTCGGAGTTTATTTCCACGCTCAACGTTCGCCTCAATCGGCTTTTCACATAGCACTGCTTTCTCTTGAGCAGCCGCAATCCTAGCATATGGTAAGTGTGCAGCGTTTGGTGTTGCGATGTACACCGCATCATATAGATCGGTATCGATGATGTTGTTGTTGGCTGGTTTATCGGATTCATTTCCTGATGATGATGATGTTGAGCCGATGAGATTGTGTTGTTCACCGGTGTCAGTCTCAAGAGAAAGAAACTGCTCACTCGTCATAGTGGTATCAGCACCATATCGACGGGCTAACTCCTGAGTATCCGTGTTGATGTTCTCCTCAGCAACAAGCGTCGTCACTGTTGCATTATCTGCCGCGGTGAGTGCTGGTAGTGCCATTTCTGTTGCCCACCAACCGAGCCCGATAACTGCATATCGAACTGTTTCCGTAGTCTCGATCTGTCGCGTGTGCGACTCAATCGCTGACAGCGTTGAGCGGACCATCTTTCGATAATTAACGCAGCGAAATAATATACTCACTGGTGAGGTGATATACACGTATCTGCTAAAATGACGTTATTATTAGTTGAACAGGCGCAATACGATGCCGTTTAACATCTGTCTCTTACCCACAACTCGAGTCAGGATTTTAGCGGAACGGGATCGGGATCGGCGAGCATGACTGAAATTCTCGGTATCTACAGTTCCAGCATCTCTTTGGAATAATTGTAGTGGCGTTGATTACCGGCGTTCTGTCACCCCCACAGCCGATATCACTGTCTGAATCGCTTCTCGCCTCGATTTTTTGCGTTCAAAATATCTCTGAGAGCGTCTGAAATGTCCGGTTACGACTCCACGAACTTATGGGTAAAAGACAGCGTTTAACATGTGGATGCGCGCCGTCAAACGGGAACGGGGACGGGAAAATTTTCGAGCTTTCTTGTTCTACAATATCGTGCACTGATATGTCGACACGCTGGTTACGATCCCAGTGCAACCGCATACTCGACAATTAGTGCTTCGAGTGTGAGTGTCCACCGAGACTGGACACAGGATGTGCCCTTCGGGGAATCAAATAACAGGCGACGAGCAATCATCAAGATAAGTAACTCTGAATCTGGTGAATCCGAGTGCCGACCACTGACCACCGCTCCTGTGGGGAAACTAACACAGGAACGCGTTCTCGGCTGAGGATAGGAGTACCAGGGGATAAGATGTGGCACTCTCAAGAGGCTGTCCCTTGTCTGACTGCACATCGATTCACACGATGTGTCGGCTTGGCAGTCTATGAACCTGCAGCTAAAATTCCCAACTCAGCGGTGCGGTACCGTGGGAGTCCCGTAGTGCTTCTAAAAACTTATTGAAGAATTCAATTCAAAATCTTGTCGTAGAGTAGCTGCTAATACTGTTGCGTAGGACCGATGGTTCAAAATGCTTCACGGAGTATTGCAAGACGCGGGAGGATGTCAATTTTCACTCAGTGTGGATATATATCCAATAACAACGAAGGAAAGCAACCACAGGGATCACGTGGTTTTTCACTGCAACGCGAGAGTCAGTGTATATGCCGAAACAACCACATCTTCTGATCGAGTCTGGTGACATCAACGAGATCGCACTGATCCCTGGAGATCCTGGTCGGGTCAATCGAATTGCCGAACACTGTGAGAATGTCAGATCAGTCGCCGAAAACCGTGAATATACGATTGTCAATGCGACATATAACGATGTTCCAGTAACAATTTGCTCGACAGGAATCGGTGGACCATCAGCTGCGATTGCTGTTGAGGAACTAGCCCGTGTTGGTGTTGAAACGGTCATTCGCGTTGGAACAATCGGAGCGCTACAGTCAGATATCGAGATTGGCGATATGATTGTCGCAACCGCTGCCGCCAAAGAAGAAGGGACCTCAAAGCGATACGAAGACCCAGTGCTTCCAGCAGTCCCTCATTTTGACACCGTCCGCGCACTCACTGATGCAGCAGAGGAACATACTGACGCTGTTCCTGTCCACGTTGGACCAATCGTCACCGATGATGCATTCTATAATGAAACGGATACATATGTTGAGGCATGGGAGGAAGCAAATCTTCTTGCCATTGAAATGGAAGCAGCAGCGGTCTTTACAATAGCACGTCGGCACGGACTTGCAGCAGGGGCGATTTGCACTGTCGATGGTAATCTTGTCACTGGGACACAGAAAGGGGCCGACTCTGAGACAGAACTTCCAATGAAAGCGCAAAATAATGTCGAGCGAGCAATTGAAATCACACTTACGGCTGTTGTCGATATATATACATAAACGGTATTGAAAATAAGAATAAAAATAGCGTGTGAACCCTGGTTTCGTTCTCTCATCATGCCCTCAATCGCCTATTTTATGAGAAGTGCACGTAAGCAACTGACAATCGTATATGCTCGGATTCGACGATTCGGACGTCGTGAAGTGAGCGCCCTTCAGCGGTGGCTTCAGTATACTGATAATTTACTCCATGTATCAGTTGTTTTATTAATTCCGATTCTTATTGCATTTGTAACATATATCTCAAATCAGTTACCGATACTCTCGTTTTTATTATTTCCACCACTCGCTGCAGGGACCTATACGTTATTTTCGGACCCCGAAGGTCGTTATGCAAGCCCTGTACGATTTGTTAGTAGTCTCAGCGTTGGGGCGTTGTGTGGGTTGATTGCCGCAGTCATTACCCAAGTCATTTACGGAGAATCGAGGAGAAAGCCTCGCGCTTCAGCGCGGGGAGGATGTCAAAACGGAAGTGGTGGAGCGATCGTACGACCAGAAAGTGCTGCACTCGCCATTTTCTTAACCGGAATAATCACGTGGCTTGCGCGGATTGAAGCGCCCTCAGCGTTTTCGACAGTGCTATTAACGCTCATTACAGGAGAGGTTGACCCAGTTGTATATGTACTGAGCATTATGTTCGCATCGATACTCATTGCGCTAGTTTTTGTTATCTGGCGAAACGAATTTTATGAACAACGTGCGCAGTATCTCTATGAAACTGTCCAAGCGGACAATCACGTACTCATTCCAGTGCGAGGAGATGATAATAAACAAACTGCACTCTTTGGATCTCAACTCGCTGCTGCACACGAAACTGGGAAAGTAGTCCTTCTTGATATTGTCTCAGGAGGTGATTCGGGATCCGACGCAGCAACAATCAATAACGATAGCACTGAGATGCAGCACCAAAGTAAACAGGAGAATGCTCAGCGGTAGCGCCAGACGTCAATCGATGCCACCGAATCATCGTTCAATATAATTCAATCAGATATGAGAGATAACAATAATATCGAATCAGATGTCACGACCGAAATAGATGATCTAAAGCCGAGCAGAGAAAACATAAATATTGGCGCACACCGAGCAGAGTGATATAAAGGACGTATTTGAAACAAAGCAGGCGGCTGAGACAGTCGACTGTCTAAAGCAATATGTAAGAATGATTGAAACGCAGGTGGGCGTTCCCTGCGACATGGTCGTTGCAACTGGCGACCCAGTATCAGCAACCACACGGAACGTCGAAACCGCTAATTGTGACCTTGTTGTCACGTCATATGAGGAGGATAATGGTCATCTCTCGGCATATGTCCAAGGTATATTCAATCAGCCAGTCGATACAATATCGTTCCGATCAGAGACAGCAGTGATGAATTGGCAGCGGATACTGGTGCTTGTCGTTCGGGATGGAGATACTGCACATGGAATGATTGATTTTGCAACACGACTCGCTGGTAATGGAGGGATGGTGTCAGTGACAACATGCATCTCAGATGAAACCGAACGTCGCCGTGCTGAGACACGACTTGATCAAGTAATTGAAACTGTTACTGTAGATGTAGATATTGAGACGCGCGTCGCGCGCTCCTCGGTAGAGGAATTTATCTCAGCAAACGCTGATAGTTATAATCTCGTTGTTCTTGGGTCAAGTGGCGACCGATCAGTTGCATCTCGATTTATTTCACCACCAACATTTGAACGTATCAGTAAAATTGAGACCGACGTTGCAGTATTCGACCCTGGTCGGGAGTAGGTTTACAGGCGGTATAAGACGACTACCACAGGACTTGAACCCTGGGTGAGTTCACTCTGCGAGAACGATAATGTAAATAAGATAATCAATAAAACGTAAACGCTTCGGGAATAATACTACAGTATCATATGCCCACAACAGAGCCCAATAGCGAGTCGAATGAGTTCAATACTGTCGAGGATGATGCTGATAGAAAGACCATCTCAATTACATGGCGATTATTCGCCGATGTTGCCGAGATTGCGGGGACGCGTGAGAAATCAATTGATATACACACGAACGCTACCATTGAGGATGCAATTGATGAGCTTCTTAATGACCGACCTGCATTGGCTAATCGCGTTCTTCTCGATGCAGGAATGAAAACAGAGACAGAACTTGCGACTGAAATAAATCTCCTACGGAACGGGTCTGATGCGAACCGTGATGATCAGCTGACAGATGGTGATGAACTCGCGTTGTTCCCCCCAGTGACCGGTGGATGAACTATGAACACAGACATATCACACAAATATTATATCGGAGAAAATCAAGATGTCGACAGATTCAGAACAGATATACGACAAGTATAACGGATGTGATGAGCGCGGGTTGTCCACAGTGATATTCGTTTATTCCTGTGGTCGAGGTCGTGCAACAAAAAGTGTCTGAACAATGCTGAATGGATCATATACAGATTGGTGACACTGGCAGTAGACATCATTTTCAGCATTGAATTTCGCAGATCCCTCGCTTTTGTATTGTGGAACACAACAAAAGTGTGTACACTTATTCAGCCAAGCGACAAATCCTTCATCAGTTGATGCTTCAAGCCACGCATCCTGACCAGTGGCTTCCTCGATTTCTTTCGATTTAATTACCTGAATCGGGATGATATTTTCAGCATCCTCAGACCGCCACCGTCCAGTCGCTGGCTTTCCAAGCCCGGCACGGCCGATGCCGTTGGACCATGACTCATAGTCGGTGAAATCATCAACATGAAGCTTATCGCCTTCAGAGTAAGTCTCACTCATCCAGTCATACCCAGGATTTGAACCGACACGGAAGTAATTATCAGAGTCATACTGTGGGTTAATACCAGCATAGGATTCAACACCACAGTATTGGAACCATTCTGTTGAGTACGTCACACCAGATCCTTTGAAGTCGTCAGTCTCAGCAATCTGGATACTAATCCCCCCCTGTTTTTCTGTTTTAATTTCAGGCCAAACACCTTTCAAAAATCCCTCAGAATCGACTTCAATCGGAATTTGAGGCATCCCACGAGGTGCTGGACCATCAGTATTCTCAATTGCATACGCCTGCGTCGTCCCTCCACCAGCACCTGGCGATGTTGTTGCAGAATTAACTGCGGCAGCCCCTGTCGCGCCAACGCCAGCGAGCGCCGCTCCACCGACAACGCCCTTCACGAATCGACGACGACCGGAATCTGCTGGGTATTTATCACGCTCACTCATAATTTGAACTTCGCTCCACTGGTAAAAAGCGTAACGAAACAACCGATTGCTGAGTAGACACCAAACTCATAACAATAATCGTGATATTTTTATCAATGAGTAAATAAAATACAGGGATTTTTACTCGGTCCATGGTATATCAGTGGTATGGACTTACACAGCAGGGGGGTCAAACAAGATATCCAGGAGCTAGGTGCGCTTCTCGGTGATGTCTTAGCCGATCAGACCTCTGATGCAGCTTTTGAGACAGTTGAGGATATTCGCACGGCAGCAATCGATTATCGAAATGGAAAATTAGCAACTCGCAATCAGCTTGATCAACTATTAGATGAACTTGACTCAGAGCGAGAGAGCACTGTTGCAAGGGCATTTACCACATATTTTGAACTTGTGAATCTCGCTGAAGAACGCGAACGAGCTCGCGTTGTCCGTGAAGGCGCCCAAGCAGAAGATCTCGATGATGGACTTATCGCAACTGTTGAGTCGCTGATAGATGCTGATGCCGATTCTGAGACAGTACAGCGCGTTCTTGATGAAGTTCTTATCGAGCCAACATTTACCGCACACCCAACGGAAGCCCGGCGAAAGACAGTCAAAGCAAAACTTCGCTCAATTGCGAATAAACTCGAAGAACTCGACGAGCAACGCATCACCAATCGGGAACATGATCAAATTTGGCGAAAGGTTGATGCGGAGATTACAAGTCTCTGGCAGACGTCACAGGTTCGCGGACGGCGTCCAGAGCCCCAAGATGAAGCGCGAAATGTCCAGTGGTATCTCGAATCAATTCTATTTGACGTTGTTGGTGAAGTGTACGCTGAGTTTGAGGATATCATTGGGTCAGAGTACCCCGATGTTAGTGTACCAAAATTATTCGAATTCCGCTCATGGGCTGGATCTGATCGTGACGGAAATCCATTTGTCACACCAGAAGTCACAACAGATACTCTTGAGCGCCAGCGAGGAGTTGTTCTAGAGAAATATAGCCAGGCGCTTAAGCGGTTGTCTGGTGTCTTGAGCCAAGATGCTGATCGCGTCGATATCAGCACCCAGCTCAAACGATCATTAAAAACCGATTATGAACGACTCCCAGGCGTCACAGCAGAGACTGAAGAGCGCTATCCTGGTGAGCCATATCGACAAAAATTGAAACTGATGCGTGAGCAACTTCGCCGGATTGATGATGTCCGTCCAGACGGATACAGCGATCCTGAGGCATTCCTTTCGGATCTTGAAGTAATTGATCAGAGTCTTCGCAAAAATGGTGGCGAGGTTGTTGCGGATGAATATGTTGAGCCATTAATGAGACAGGTGGATACATTCGGATTTACACTTGCAAGTCTCGATCTCCGTGATCATCAAAAAAATCATACTGAAGCTGTTCATGAAGTATTCATAAACTCAGGGATTGAGTATGATAGCTATGATGAAGCCGATCGCATCGAAATATTGACAGAGGCAATTCTCCAGACAGAACCAGTCGTTGATCTTGAGGATCCCGGAGATGTTTCTGATACCGCAAGGCGTGTACTTCGGCGATTTTCAATGCTTGGTGAGTGGCAGCGAGAATTCGGTGTTGGTGCAATCGACACATACTGTATCTCAATGACTGAAAACCCAAGTCATGTTCTCGAAGTTCTTTTCTTAGCTGATCAGGCTGGTGTTGTTTCGCTTCCAGACCACTGTGGACTTGATATTGTCCCACTATTAGAGACAGAGTCTGCGCTGAATGGAGCCCGCGAGATTATGGGGACGCTGTTTGAAAATGATGCATATGCGGCTGCATTGAGTGCACGCGACAATGTCCAAGAGATTATGCTTGGATATTCTGATTCAAATAAGGAGAATGGCTTTCTTGCTGCAAACTGGGATTTATACAAGAATCAACGCCGTCTTGCACAGATTTGTGATGACTTTGATGTGACAATGCGATTATTCCATGGTCGTGGCGGGTCGATATCACGTGGTGGTGGACCAATGAATGAGGCGATGTTAGCCTTGCCAAATGAGACGGTCACAGGACAGATCAAATTCACAGAACAGGGAGAGGCTATTGCAGAGAAGTATGCAAATCCACTGATCGCTGAACGTAATCTTGAGCAGATGCTCAATGCACAGGTACGTGCCCGTCATAACGCTATTCGCGAGCCAACAGAGGATGTTCCGAGCGCGTGGATTGATGCAATGGAGGAAATGGCTTCTGCCGCTCGAAAGCAATATTATGATCTGTTGAACACTGATGGATTTATTACATACTTTGGACAGGCAACGCCAATCGGTGTTATCGAGGATTTAAATCTTGGCTCGCGACCAGCATCGCGGTCAGGTGAGCGAACTGTCGAAGACCTGCGTGCAATCCCATGGGTGTTTTCTTGGACACAGTCTCGATGTATCATCACTGGATGGTACGCACTCGGTGGCGGGATTCAATCATATCTCGACAATGGAGGGGATATCACAACGCTCAAATCAATGTATACTGATTGGCCATTCTTCAGAACAACACTTGATAACGCTGCACTTGCGCTTGCACGGACCGATTTGGACATAGCAGAGCACTATGCGTCGCTTGCAGACCCTGAACTTCGAGAGGATTTCTTCCCACATCTCCGCACAGAATGTAACCGATCACGTGAGCTTGTCTGTGAGGTTTCCGGTCGAGACTCGCTGCTTGAGCGTGAATGGCTTGATCAGAGCCTTCAACGACGGAACCCATATGTTGATCCGCTGAATCTACTTCAGACACATCTGCTGGAGCAGACACATCGAACTGATGAGGAGGAACGAACGCTCCGGTTGACGGTGAAAGGAATTGCAGCAGGGATGAAAAATACTGGATAATCTTGATGAGTAACTAACAACCAAGACCGAGCCGAGAGAGAATCGACTCTGCAGGACAGATATTCGTGAAACTACTTTGTAGTAGGTTAACTCCAGCAAATGCAGTTAACAGATATATCCAACTGGTGATGAACCACCCACCCAAGAGTCCAGCGAGAACAACAATACCAGCCATTCGACGAACATTTGATTCGCACTTTGTAGCCATGATAGTGTTTCTATTGTACAATACTATCTCAGTAAATAAAACCCCATCGACAGCACGATAATCGTCATACATCATGACTCTTGAATCTAAAACACGAGTATCGATAGAACGATTTCTTCAGTAATTATCTTGATTAATTCTCACATTTTTAATTTTATTAAATATGATATACATGTGTATTTATCGCATAGAATTAGTTGCTCCGAAACGGTTTTGAGGTGCCCTCGCACACACTCAGTATGCCGAAGGAACCTGAGACGGAGTACGACCCCTCACTGGGTCGAAAATTTATTTTTGTGACCGGTGGAGTAATGTCTGGATTGGGCAAAGGAATCACAGCCGCAAGCACCGGACGATTACTCTCAAATGCTGGATTTGACGTTACCGCAGTAAAAATCGACCCATATCTCAATGTTGATGCAGGGACAATGAATCCGTATCAACATGGTGAGGTGTATGTGCTCAAAGATGGTGGCGAAGTTGATCTTGATTTAGGAAACTACGAGCGATTCCTCGGTGAGGATATGACCTCTGATCACAATGTCACAACTGGGAAGACATACAAACATGTCATTGAGAAGGAACGGTCAGGCGATTACCTCGGGAAGACAGTTCAGATTATTCCGCACATCACAGATGATATCAAACGACGGATTCGAGAAGCAGCAGCAGGGACTGATGTGTGTATCGTTGAAGTTGGTGGGACTGTCGGAGATATCGAGGGAATGCCGTATCTTGAGGCACTTCGACAATTCGCACATGAGGAAGCGAGTGAGAATATCCTTTTCACACATGTGACGCTTGTACCATACTCAAAGAATGGAGAGCAGAAAACAAAACCAACACAACACTCAGTAAAAGAACTTCGTTCAATCGGTCTCCAACCCGATATACTGGTTGGACGATGTTCAGATAGACTTGAACCGGCAACAAAAGAGAAAATCGCGCTATTCTGTGATGTTCCAACGACAGCAGTATTCTCGAATCCTGATGTTGACGATATTTATCATGTTCCGCTCGTGATTGAGGAGGAGGGACTGGATCAGCATGTCATGGAACGACTTAATCTCGCTGAGGAAGCAATAATAACAACAGACCGAACTAACACGTGGCGTGAGCTTGTTACCCGTGAACGAACAAGCAATGTTGATGTTGCACTTGTTGGCAAATATGATCTTGAAGACGCATATATGTCCGTCCATGAGGCACTGAAGCACGCTGGGATTGAAACACAGACCGAAGTGACCGTTCAGTGGGTTGATTCTGATGAGATGCTTGATCATCATGAGGATCGCCTCCGAGAAGCAGATGGCGTTGTTGTTCCTGGAGGCTTTGGGTCTCGTGGAATTGCGGGTAAACTCAAAGCGATTGAATACTGTCGAGAGCACAATGTGCCGTTCTTGGGACTTTGTTTAGGATTTCAGATGGCAGTCGTTGAGCATGCACAGAATGTGCTTGGATTCGCCGATGCACACTCCGCGGAATTACAGCCTGAAACACCACATCCAGTGATTGATATTCTCCCTGAGCAGTATGACGTTGAGACAATGGGCGGAACAATGCGATTAGGTGCACATGAGACAAATATTGATCCGAACACACTTGCAGCAGCGGTCTATAACGGCACTGTCTGCACTGAGCGGCATCGACACCGATATGAAGTCAATCCTGAGTATATCGATAAATTAGAAGCAGGCGCACTTTCATTCTCGGGGCAAGCAGATAATCGAATGGAAATTCTTGAGCGAAGCGATCATCCGTTTTTCCTTGGAACACAGTTTCACCCTGAATTCCGGTCGCGACCTGACCGTGCAAGTCCACCATTCGTGAGTTTCTTAAAGTCAGTTGATTCAACACTTGATGCTCGCTCGCTCAATGTCTCCACGAGTGAGGAGGTGCAGATCTGATGGTTGATGTATCCGTATTCATTGATGAGGCTATTGCAGAGATTGATGCAGCGATTGGCGAGGATAATGCTGTCATTGCGCTTTCTGGTGGTGTAGATTCGTCAGTCTCAGCCGCACTTGCATATAAAGCGATTGGTGACCAACTCACACCTGTCTATGTTGATACAGGGCTGATGCGGAAAGGAGAGACCAAACAGGTGAAAGACACCTTTGCATATATGGATTCACTTCGCGTTGTTGATGCACAAGATCGATTTTTCGAATCACTTGCTGGTGTCACCGATCCAGAAGAGAAACGACACGTCATTGGTGAGCAGTTTATTCGTGAGTTTGAACAAGAAGCACATGCTGCAAATGCTGATTATCTCGTTCAAGGAACAATCTACCCTGACCGGATTGAGTCAGAAGGGAATATTAAATCACATCATAATGTTGGTGGATTACCAGATGTCGTTGATTTTGAGGGAATTGTTGAGCCAGTTCGTGAGTTATACAAAGATGAAGTCCGAGAAGTCGCCCGTGAACTTGATCTCGATGAACTCGTTTCTGAGCGAATGCCATTTCCTGGACCGGGACTCGCAATCCGTGTCATCGATGAGGTGACTCCTGAAAAAGTTGCGGTTGCGCGTGAGGCATGTCACATTGTCGAATCAGAGACTGCTGAATTCGACCCTTGGCAAGCATTCGCTGCAGTCGTTGGGAAAGCAACGGGAGTGAAAGGTGACAATCGCGTCCATGGGTGGATTGTCTCAGTGCGTGCTGTCGAGTCTCGTGATGGGATGACAGCTCGGGCACAGGAACTTCCATGGGAAGCCCTCCAACGAATTCAATCACGGATCACCGGTGAAAATGATGATGTTGCCCGAGTTCTTTATGATATAACACACAAGCCCCCAGCAACAATTGAATACGAGTAAGTATTGTAATGAAAATAAAACTGAACGGTAACCTCAGGTATACTTAAACAGTCTTCGATTATCAAGTACGCATTGAATGATTAATGAGAACCGTATGTGCAGGCGGTATAAGACGACTGCCTCGGGGTGAGTTCACAAAATACTGCTACTGTCGAAGAGAAAGTCAATGACATGCACTGACCAACTCGGTACAAATAAGATGCAAGTAGCTAAGTCTGTATACCTTATATATACCAATTGTATGAGTGACAAACGGTATCAATCCCACGCACAACCCGAATCAAATCAAAATTAGAATTCGTATTCATATTAATATTAATATTGAAATTGGAGCTCACGTCGACGGAGAGAATTGCTGGTGTGACCACGCTAGATATCATATGATTAGACAATCGACATGAATAACGATGAATCACAGATGTTTCTAATAGCCGGACCGGATGAAAATGATCTTGCAGCGGAGTTAAACGATTGTGGAGTTGACATTATAGAGATTAATGAAATAGTGACATATGAGTCACTTGAGGCGGCGGGACTTTCGGCTGCTGATACGCTTGTTCTGACGACGATGGATGATGCATCAGCCATTCCAGTCGCGAAAGAGCAGAATCCTGCGGTACGAGTTGTTGCGTATACCTCTGACTCATTGCCTGAGTTTGCTCGCGGACAGACAGACCTAGCGATTGACCCAGCATTACTTAATACAACTGTCGTCGCTGAGGAGTTGGCTGGATTATAGTTATGATGCAAGACAGAATATCATCGTCGGCGATATTATACTGTATCAGTGTTTATTTTCAACAGTCACAATGTCGATAAGTGATCTGTATGCTGAGGCGATTGCGTCGCTTGATCCAGCCGCTGGTAACATTGAAACCGCAGAATTACATGTTTCTGAGGACGTCCTGCTCAAGGCATTCGCACTTGGACCAGGCGCAAGCGTAGACCCACATGAACATGAAAAGAGTACAAATGTATTTCATATTCTTGACGGGACAGTGGTTGTCACGCAGGATGATGAAGAGACGACTGTTGATGCACCTGGCGTTGTGTATAATGACCGTGGTGTTGTCCATGGTGCCCGTAATGAAACAGACACAGTAGCGATACTTACCGCAAGTCTCTGCCCACTACCGTAGGTAATTTTGGATATGTGGAACCCGAGGAGAAAGCTTCGCCAATGCCGGGAAAATTTCAACATGGGTTTGTCCTGAGTATTTGATCAAGCGTTCCATGTGTGTCGGTGAACACGGCTTCACCCGTCTCAATACAGTTTCATCGGGTACAGAAGTCGATTCCCGAAGTCAGTATACATAGTAATACATCTCTCATACGGCATTATTGTCGTATATCGCCGATGACGAAAGCAACAATCGGCTTGACACAGTATATTGACACAGAATGAGTCTTGGTCGCGTCCGCGTCACCACTAGCGGTCGCATCCACTTTGGATTCGTGAATCTCAGTCTTGCACATGATCGTCTCTATGGCGGGATTGGTCTTAGCGTATGTGAACCCACAACGAGTGTAATTGCAGAGCCAATTGATAATAGTTGCAATCCACCGACAGTTAGATGTTCACACCCAAGTGCACGTGAATATGCAGCACGCGCGCTTAATACACTAGATCTCGACAGTGTTTCAGTGAGTGTTGAATCAGCACTTCCCCAGCATGCAGGACTCGGGAGTGGAACACAACTCGCACTTGCAACACTTACTGCGGTCGCAAATGCATACGATCAACCACCACAGCCAAGAGAGAACGCTCCAGCGCTTGGTCGCGGAGGACGCTCTGGGGTCGGAGTTGGGACATTTGAAATTGGCGGATTTGTTATAGACGGTGGACATCCGACGGCGCGATTCACGACCGATCGACCAACCGATGGAAGTTGGACGGTCCCGCCGGTTATGACTCACAAACAGATTCCAGACAACTGGCGGTTTTTGTTATTAACCCCTGACGTTGAACCGGGACGGAGTGGGACTGAGGAAGAAGCAAGTATGCGTAGTGTGGTTACACAAGCAGCTCCTGATATTGCAGACCGCGTTTCTGGGACAGTAATGCGGCAGCTTCTTCCAGCCATCGCTAATGAGAATGCCGAGCAGTTTGGAACCGCAATCGAAACAATTGGGCGATTAAATGGAAGATGGTACACCGATGAACAAGGAGGTGTATATCGACCGCCAGCGGGTGAACTCGTTGCTTCGCTTGATGCATCATCATCATGTTACGGGGCTGGACAATCATCCTGGGGTCCAACAGTATATGGAATCACCGATATCGAACATGCTGATGCTGCTCGTCGTGCTGGTCAGTACGCGCTTGATGCCGCTGACGTTGATGGAACTGTACGTATCGTTCAAGGGCAGAACCATGGGGTAACTGTTGAGCAGTTGGAATAATAAGCGAACACGCTCTTGCCTAACTGAGCGAAACACCGATCAGATTTGCGATATTGTCACTGGTTGGCGTGCAAGATGGATGGCACAAGTTTAGCACAGGTTCTTTATCTCAAATCATCCTATACGAATCGTGCCCTCTAAGCGAGATCTCATCGGTGATAGCCCTCCAAACAATGGTCTCCGCTGGTCACATTTTCAGTGGAATCGTATTAGTGCGTTCTTCGTTGGCGTTGTTGCAATGAGTTTGTATTTTTCGATGGACTCAGTGGTTGATGCAAGCCAGATCCCTTCGTGGGGTTATGAAATCTTGGCAGTCATTCCGATTGGACTTATTTGATATGGTCTCAGTAGATCCAGTTGGCAAGAGATTCTCAAGGCAGTTGTTGGTATTGCGGTTGGAGGTATGCTTGGAATATATGTTTTTTATCAGCGATATGCAACAAGGTAGAACTGCTTCATTCAGAGATCAAGGTTGCTGAGTGTCATCTCTGCATCTTGCACAGTTCGATCTCCCAGCTTCGAGACAGATACCGCTGTTTCACTATCTCCGGTAAGAGCCTGATGATATTCCTCACTAGGAAAAGATCGAATCTGTCGGAGAGCTATTCGGGTAATCGCTTGTAGGACACATGTATGAGAGATGGTTTATTTTCGTGTCAGAGACCTAAACTACGATTCGTGAATATATTCATCTTGAAATAACACCACCTCAAGGGAAGAAAAATAGGGTCTATGGGCTACTGTCCACGTAGGCGAGTCAAGAGGGTCGGTATGAAAGCGTAACCGCAGACGAGGAGGGTGATGACGAATAGAGGAAACCCCAGTCCACTCTCATCGGCAATAATCAGTCCCGTTGCGAGAATTGAGATTGCCATAGCGACGAGTGCTGTGCGGATTGATCGGAGGTGTGCGTGGAGGTTAATCTCCTCGTCAGTCATACGTGCGACATATGCGTGTTTGATATGACCCTTCTGAACGAGTATTGGAACGGTAGTTTGAGCTACACGTAGAAAACTACGGCACCTTCTCCGAACTAACGCCATCCTGATTCGAGGTAAACAGGCTCTACAAGTGATACTCCAAATCTTCTACAGAGACTGTAGCTTATGGACAGTTCAATAGTTTCAGACACTCCTCCTCACATCTACGAAGGGAGTTGCTCAGCAAATTGTATCAGCTTATTATTCGTTGGGGGGGTATCGTATCGCTATGACTGTGGATCTTCGACAGGCAATCAATGGAAACGCCCTCTGTCACCCCTCATCGTCGGCGTAGCACTTCTTGTGGACCCGATTTTGGGCTTCTCACAACTGCTTCCTGATGGGGTGTTTAGCCTGATTCTTGGAATCGTCCTTCTCGTTGGTAGTGCCTTCGTGTACTGGTCTAAAACAAGCTCAAACAGTTGATACACAGATGAACTCTCAGGACTACTTTCCAACAGGAAGGCAGAACGTCGTGAGACGGGCTGTAAAACACTCTGAGCGTAATCATCATAACCCGCACCCGCAATCATCGAAGTGAGAAATGCCCATGCTCATAGAGAGGATCAGTTCTCGGTTACTATCCACGGACTATGCTGAGTGGCATCACCCACGAGTTGCGAGGAAGCTTGTAATCGTCCTTGCACCGCTTCTTGTCCTCGGTGGATTCAGTATCGGCCTGGTTGCCCAGCACTCTGCGGTGCTTGACACGATTCCATCACTTCTCTTGGGATTCATAGCCCTAATTCTTGGACTCATCACTCTCGCCTTCTTTGACTCGATACTGGAGAAAGAGTCCTGATTCATCGCCATCGGAAATAAGACGCCTCGTTGCGAGAACTAAACCCGCCACAGGTTTGGGTGTCGTACAGATTGAGCGGAGATGTACGTGGAGCGTGATCTGTGTATCAGATATGACGGTTACGGTGCAGTATATGTAAAGATTCCACTGTTCCTCCCTGAGTTGGCAATGCTGGAAGTCGGGTCGTGATTTTCTTGACCCCGTCTCACGCAGAGAGTAAAGAAACACGTGATTCATCTGATGCATACTCAGACAACAAAGCATACTATACTCTACTAATTGTCGAACGACATATTATGCTGGATAATACTATATCTATGTGTGATTTCAAGCTCTTAGAAACCAAGATATTAATGTAATTCTATGTTATTCTGCACAGCGGTACATTTATACGTGTGTCAGATACATAATTATAGTATATGACAGATCTTGAGGAAGCACTGACCGAGTTGTGCGATTGCGAGTACCCAGCCAGCATAGACGACATCGCAAATAGGTGTGAGAATGTGACAATCGAATTGCAGGACGGCTCTGAAACGACACTTGGGGAGATGCTTGATCTCCTCGATGACCCTCCTGACACGTTTGAGTCGAGTGATGACCTCTATTATACCCTGATGTCTCTTGCACCACAGGGGAGTGTTGGGAGAGCAAACTACGACGATCGAGGTTCAACTCACAACGCCAGAGAACAACAGTCATTTTAAATCACTCATCTGCCAGCGTTTGAGTCTATACTACCTGACCCATTTCTCTCTGTCTGCGTGGCAAGACGACATATTGAGTCACCAGAGTAGTAATAGTAGTGTCGTCACCGACATCAAACAGCTATGTCGTCAGATCGCGGACAGCGATGAGGAAGTAAGTGGGGAAGCAGAGGATACACTCGAACTACTGGATGATCGCGAGATGGATGACTGGGCAGAGAACCAGTTACAAACGATACATCGGGGACGCCGTAGGTATGGAACGAACGGCACGATTCGAAGGCTAGACCACAAACTCACTGAGGAGATTGAATTAGTTGATCCAGAACCCGTCATTGAGGCAGATGTCGCACTCGCAGGACAGCTAGATGAGAACTCATCTACTGATTAATTGTGGGATTCTGATACTATATATACGCAATAGAAATGGAAATTGTCAGTACGATGGGAACTGAGTCGCTAGGGCGGGAGTTAGACCTGCACCCGCCAGTTGGTGATTTGGTTGAGAATGCCGAAACCCCAATTGATACTAACTTCACTAGCGAGAGGATGGTGACGACATATCTTAGAGACGACAGTCCTGCATTCACTCTGTACCGCACAGGCTCGTTCCAAATCCGAGGGGCAAAGACTGAAGCCGATCTTGAAGAAGCTGAGTCTCAGTTACGAACGCTTCTTTCTGACGTTGGTGTTGAGATGCCTGAGTATGAGTTTCATCACGTAACTTCTGTTTTCGTCGGAACACTTGATTTAGACGTGAATTTGAACGCTCTCACAATCGCTCTTGGGCTGGGACAAACCGAGTACGAGCCAGAGCAGTTCCTGTGCATAAACCTCCACAGTTTGCGGTCACACTCCTCATTTTCTCAACTGGGAAGGCAATCGTTGGAGGCACGACAAAACGCAAGGAAGCAAAATCAGCCCTCCAGCACGTAGAAAATGAGCTAACGGCTTTCGATGAAATGTGAGCAGACTCGTAGCTCATAACCAATCTTCAGCTTCATACTGCTTCACGTCAGTAATGAAACTCTCCTTGGTGAGACTTTTGACTGCTGTTTCATCTCCATCGACACACAGAGAATTAGAGAAGTCAAACTCACTGTCAATCTCAATATTCTCAGCACATTCAACCGTACTGACAGTTGCTTGCTTGAATGAGGACTTGTATCGAACGAACCAGCGTCTGTCGGGTGGGGTAATGTCGTGGTCTTCGTCGGGATTGAACTTTGGCACGCTACTCCAATCTACGTCTTCACGCTCTTCCTCTGGGGTATCATATTCAATTGCTTTTTTAAGGAGGAACTCTGCTGCTGTGTCTGCCTCAGGGTATTCATCAGACCTCTCTAACGGATTCTCGGCATTCTCTGGAGGGTTTTCGTATATATTTCCCGCATCTGTATACCCCTCTGCCCGTTGTCTGACGATGGTAATCAGCTCTTCTTCATCAACGACATACTCTTCAGCGACTTCCTCGGCAATCAGCTCTACTGCATCGGGATCTGCCACATCGATTCCTCGGTTATGACCGATGTCCATCGTTTTGGTGGCGAACTTCTCATAATCAGGCATATCACCGCATACCTATTCGACGGTTATATACATTTTCTCGGTCGGTGACCACAGTGGCATCTGCTTCTGACGACGGGCGAAGCAAGACGTAAATTAACCACCCTCGGTAGGATTTAACGATGGATTGGTGGAGACGACTGTTCGATGCAGACTGGCTGATACCGATGATACTCGGGTTCGTCGGTGGCATAGCGTGGATAGCTTTCGCATTTCGGGCTGGGTGGGGGGTCGGTTGGTTCGAACAAAACGCAGTCACAGTTTCTTTCGGGTTGGTCAGAGTGAACCTGCTTCAGCTTGGGCTTGGGTGTACGTGCTTGGTTATCTCAGGATTTCTTGCAGTCGGGTATTTTTGCGGAGATCCGTACGAATATGTTCCGTAGCGAACAGAGCGAGCGATGATTGGATAGAGCGGGACACGACTCCGATAGAAGACGCCTGAACGACCCATCGTACTGCTATTCGAGTTGGTCAGATAGACGGCAGAAATAGCAGGAAAGACGCTACTCCTCCGATGAGAAGCATAGCGACGAGGATACGGCTCGCAAGGGGGCTCAGTTCCTCATCAGGGATTGCCTCAGGCTCATAGACTCCAGCGAGGATTGTACCGCTCAGACAGGTCAGCGTGATGCTTGCGACACCCCACGCCACCGAGAACAACCCTGATTCGGTGAGAGCTGTCTGTCCCATCCAGAGGCTCATCACGAGCATCGAGAGGGCGAGTCCTGAGCGACGGTTCATACTCTCATCCTTTTTCGGTTACGCATATTATCGCTGACGCTGAGGAATTAATGATGTACACTCTGGTTGGCGTGTGTTCAAGATTCCCTCTGCTCTCAACCCTACCACGAGCCCGTTCCATTACTGTGGCTTCGGCTCCGAATCGGGGATAGTTTTATTATCTGTGTTTCCTGTGTATCTATTATCAAAATGGAACGAAAAACTGAACAGATTGGTATTGAATCGCTTATCAAACACACAAACAACGAGTTTGATTCCATCGCAGAAATATACGTCTGCCACCTCGTCTCAGCGTCGGATGTGGATCAGCTAGTTATCACCGTGCATACAGGCGAAGCAGAGTCATTTGAGCAGTTTGTTACCGTTGCTTCAGCTGAGAAAGTAATGATTGATGTAGGCGAAGCAGACCCACTCACATTACCGTATGATGTGATTGCTACCGTGGATGGACCAGGGCATATGCAGGATACTGAGGGCACGAGTGTCTATGTGGCTGAGAACGTAGAGGGAGCGAAGTCACGAGAGTTGGAAGATGGCTTACGAATGCTTCGACAGAAATTGGCTGGCGTGTGTCCATCCTGTGATGACGAGATAGAGACGTTCCGTGACCACTACAGGGACAGTCAGGAGTGCCGAGAAGCAGAGCGAGTGTGAGGCTGTATTCGTCTGAGTGTCGATTCTGAGATTGCGAGGTGTCTGAGACAAACGCGACGTTGGTTGGTGTGTCAGACTATCTCAGTGAGCAGGTGAGAACTGGATTTTATCAGAGACACAATTATTCACTACGATATGCCACAGATTGCACTCGCAGGTATATCCATCTCTATTGCGGTCTTGATTGGATTCAGCATCTCGATCGTAGTGAGTCCTGACCCAACGGGTATAATCCCTATTGCAGGAACAATTATTCTCGGTGCTGTGTTGAGCCCGATTTGGTATCGTGGATTTCAGCGGATGACTGCTTGAGAAAGTCCTCTCCCGTATGCGACAGAGGACACCCACAATTATTTGACTCTAGAATTGTCAACGTATATCACCTGTGAGACGCCATTCAGCATTCGGACTGGCATTCGTTCTGATGAGTCTTGTCTGGGGACAGACTGCGGTGTTTCAGTCAGATTCAGAGCTTGTCTTCCTGCTTACGGGTGGTTCTGCTGTCGGGCTTGCGTGTCTTGGCGGGGCAATTATCTCTGGGCTAGTCACACCACGGTCGATTCCTGATGATGAACTCAGCCCCCTCGCAACTCGTCTCCTCGTTGTGTTTGCGAGCATCGGTCTATTTGCTATCCTGCTCATATATGCCCTCGTTTTAATACCTATTTCCGTGTGATTCTGAACTTGTCATATGAGACGATTGGATTGTATATCAGAGGATTCGAGAGAACGGATGACCTGTTCTTATTCAATTCAGGGGAGTCACATTCGTGATCCCGTGCGTGGGGTTGAAGACCACGCTATTGAGGTTTTGTCTCCCTCACCAGTTCGGTTCTCCCTTCCACTTTCACCGTGCTTTCCTGAGAGATTTATATATGGACTGATGTGTATCAAATTAACGTAGGACTCAGCCACAACACGTCCTTGCTCCAGTTCACTCCATTCCTATGTCCAATACATCGTCAACACTCGGCTCGTGCCCGTTCTGTGACTCAGTGATTCCAGCGAGAGCAGCTCTTCTTGAGTATGAGGTTGCGGGTGAACAGCGATTGTTCGCTGAGTGTGACGAGTGCGACGAACCTGTCCAGCCACAGTAGCTGTGGAGTTTGAAGTGAGTTTATGACAACGTTCCGTAACTTTCCCTGAACGGTTTGTACATAGCGGTCGCAGACGTATATATGGCGGATCTCGACACACCTGTTTCGAGTCTCCCTTCCCGACCGCTTGAGATGGAACAAGCACTCGCTCAACTCGAAGACAGCGGACGGTTTGAGGCAATTATTCACAGCGAGAGAACGATAGAAATTGAGAAGCAATTCGTGTATGTGTACGATCTCGTCTTCATCACCGAGGGGAGCGTCTCTGCGGTCGTCTATATCGAAGACGACGAAACGTGGTATCGTGTTTTCAAAGAAGACCGTTCGGATACTGAGTTGACTGACGCCTACGATGCCGCCCGTGAGATTAGAGACGAAGAGTCATTGTTTGAGCGTCACTCTCTGACGATTGAGGAAGCTGTGTTCACTGAGGACACCCCGAGCAAGAAAGAGACATCTGGCTACGAGAAGGGAGACTCGTTTGAGTGCCCTGTCTGCGGTGATACGCACACGGTCAAGTTTGAGGAAGATGAGTTGATGAAAGACCACTCGACCGATGTTTCACAGCTGTATGTTGAGTGTCCTGAAGCACGCAATGACGAACTCATCATAGAGTTCCAGGCAAGGACACCGAGCTGAGAATCACTATCGCTCTATTGCGAGGGTAATAAAGATTGGTTAGACAACATCCAACGCTCGGACCCCCACTCCCACGATACTCGTCGAATGCATCGAAGTCGATGATAATTCCTTTCGGGTCGCAGGTTGTCCCTCCGTGTGCGATACAGACCGTCATGTCGTCCACGGCGTAGACGAGCGTGAACAGTTCTTGAGTTGCTTCGTTGATGAAGAGCGTACCAGAATACGGTTTGTGCCTGGCAGTCATGATCGGCGTGACTGAAGGAATGTGTTCTCAATCCCACGCATCTTTAGCATTGGTGTGGCTTTTTCCTATTTCCTGTGCGAGTCACTGTAGCTCGGTATATGGGTTTTGTTCCCGCTGTTTCCACGTTTGTATGAGTGATTGAAAGATCTCATATGAGTTGACTCCCTTCTGTTTCCGAAGCATCATTGTTTTTCTCCGCATCACCGAATCCCGCAGGATTCTCTCGGCTCTATTATTCGTTGAGTCTACCCCTGGATGGACGACAAAGGTGAGCCAATCACCCAACCCACCTTCGATTGTCTGAAGCGCCTCACAAGCCTTGTTTGACTCTGCTCCCTCCGCAACAAGAGTTTCCAATCGCCTTCGTGCCTCGTGCTGAACAATTATCTGCTGGAGAGGAGATGGGCTGGTTTTGAGAAATCGATTCAATCCGTCGTGTACTTTTTGAAGCTCTTCGTAAAGTAACTGAGCCTCTGCGTCTTCACCGGAGATATTCTCTTTCTCTCGAAGGAGATGTGCCCAACACCGCTGTAATCGTGAGTGATACGCTGAATAGACAGTCCAACCGTCGCAAACGATAATCCCATCAAACTCATCTCCGAGGATTTCTTCCAGTACAACACTACCTCGGCTGTCTCTGAGTGCATAGAGAGTTTCGTTATCAGTTGTGAATCCCCAGAGCCAATAGTCATCTCCGTCTACAGGAAATTGAGTTTCATCGATATATTACATCAGATGTTTGTATCTCTTCACAGACGGATTCATACTCTGACTGTGCGGCTGTAAAAAGATAGTCGCAAATATGTTGTACTGATACTGGTGATATATCGAAGTTGTATAACTGGTTGAATACATTCGACACATCTCTGTATGAGAGTCGATATTCGTAGTAGAACAGAACAGCTTGGGCGATAGCATTCGTTCCAAACCCACTTACAGACGAACAGTAAGGGTGCTCTCCTTGGTTTTTCGTTCCACAGGAGGTATACTTGTACCCATACCGCGTATACTCAATTGTACCAGTAATAGAAGGCATATCTCTCACACGAGTAGATGAATAGTAGGAATTATCCAACTGATGTCCACACTCACTACACTCGCTTCTTGTAACCGCGATTGGCTGATCTACCAGGAAAGGTTCTAATTGGTCGTACTCCAATTCTGTCTCTGATTTTGTGGTCCTCTCGACAGCCAGCTTATTCACTTTGGCTTTTGTTACGGTATCATTGAGCCATGCTGGTCCATCGTCAGGAGTCTCTTCTTCCCACGCCCAAGCTTCATATATGTGTATATCAATGGTTCCGTGTTCTCGAAGGCGTATCCGCTCCGAAGCCGCGATAGCGTCTTCTTCACCCTCCGCTGGGTCAAGTCTCCGAGCGGCTTTCAACGCTGCCTGACGTGGAGCCTTCCCAGTGAATACGCTGGTTTCCTCTCCGTTCTCCCTAAGTGCGAATCGGCGTCTGTCGTCGACCATAGTCCACCGTCGTACCACAAGCTGAAGAAACTCCAATCTACCCCTCCCATCACAACACGTAGATTGGTTCCCTGCTACGCTCGGAGCCACCCATGACGAATCATATTAATCATACAACCCGTCTGCGTATAAAATCGCCTCTAACTGACGTTTTCTCCTCTCAGCCTTCGGAGCTATCCTAACGAGTTTATCAGAGGTTGCCGAACTGGTCAGAGAAGTCCTCGGCAAGCTTTCCAGACAGCTCTTCCGCTAACTCCTCGGGTGCTTTAATTGCGTACACAAAGTCAAAATAGTGTCCTGAAGCCGAGTCTCAAACTCGTCTGTGCGGGCTGAAATGAATTTGATGTGCTCGTACGCCTCTGTTATGTCGTCGGCTATGTCATCAATTAATCTGATATGTTGTTTCAGCACGATTCCAGGTGATACGGATTCGATTTTCCCAATCCGCTCGAACACGCTTGAGTCGTGGTCAATGCGGATAATCGTCGTAGCGGACTCCTGCTTGTGTAAGCCGTAGTCGTCGTAGTCTATTTTGATCTCGATCACGGGTCGTGCTCCCCAGCGGGAGTGTTTGAATTTCTGTCAGTCATTGTTGTTTGGGTTTGTGGAAGGGGTTGATTCGACGGTCGATACAGGGAGATAATTCACTCATCAGCTGATGTGAGGCGGGAGATGGGGGAAGCCGTATGTCTTTATTTCGGCGTTTTGAGCAAGGAAAGTTCGCCCTTCTTGCGTGAGTCCGTGGGGGTCAGTCGGTAATAATTCAACATAGACTGCTCGCACAACAGCATCGCCACGCTGTACGTACTCGTAGCGAGAATTGAAGTCGTATGCTGTCAAATTCGAGTAGCGGTTCTCAGCGACGTTTTGTTTTTGATAATAACCTCATCGCACCTTTCTGAGAGCATTGGGTGACAACGACCTCTAATTCTTGTACTTTATCGGGTAAAATATCATATTTCTGATACACAAGTTTTAGAGACTCAATCAGATCCTAAATTGATTATCCGTTACCACACTCGGTCGGTAGACGGCGTATCGGATACTGACAGTCGTTGTGGCTACTGGAATGGGACGGAACGAAACAGCTCAGTGCGGTTGTATAGCTCTGCTTTGAGTGACATGTCCCTAATGACTGCGGTTATGACTCGAAAGAATGCTTGACGGGAACGGGACGGAAGTGATAGCTTTTCAAAACGAAAGCGAGGATCAAGACACTCAGATGAATTCTCTGAGTCAACATTCACTCCAATTGTATTTGATTTGACTCCATTCGACTCATATCGACGTTAGTCACTTCAAAGCGTGCCCCGCCTTCGGAACTTTCTGTGATGGATATCTCCCACCCGTGGGCTTCGGCGACCCGTTTGACGATTGAGAGTCCAAATCCAGTGCCCTGCTCGGTCGTCGTATAGCCCGCATCAAATATATCGTCTTGCTTACTCTCAGGGATTCCGGTTCCGTCGTCTGCAACATAGAACCCGTCCGCAAGCTCACCAACAGTGATTGTCACATTCTCACTCTTATCGCCATTATAATCATCCTGAGTCCGTGCATGCTCGATTGCATTCCGCATCAGATTCTCAAATAACTGTGCAAGGCGATTTAGATCTGCTTTGATTGTAACAGTCTGGGTGGCACTAATATCGAGATGGATTGTTGCATCGGTCGTCTCAACATTCTGCCAACAGTTCTGAGACAACTCAGCGAGATGCACTGATTCGACACTCCCAATTTGCTCACCTGCACGGGCTAACGTGAGAAGATCTTCTATTAGTTCGTCCATCCGAGTCAATCTTGTCGATTCTGCCACTCTCACAGTCCTCACGAAGAAGCCCCAAGTTCCCCTGTGCAACAGAGAGTGGATTCCGCAAATCGTGGCTCACAACGCTTGCAAACTCATCCAGTTGTTTGTTCTGTCGTTGGAGCTCTCGTCTGTCCTCAACATACTGTGTGATATCTTGTGCCACCGCCATCACATATCTGATTTCTGTTCCATCGCCGTCCACAGGTGTTACCTGAACTCGGTATCGCTCACCGTCGTATTCCTGTTCGGCAGTCACGGTCTCCCCGTTGAACGCCCGTTCGTAGTGGTTACATGCTTCATCTGCAAGTTCATCGGGGAACACGTCGTGTGGGCTGTGACCCTCAATATCCGCAGGCGACAAATCAGATCGCTCCAAGGCTTCACCACGGGCACGAATATACTCGAGACTATCGTCAATTAGATACACCGCTCCATCTGGAAAGTTCTCTGCCAGCGTCTGATATTGCTGTTTCAGCTTTACCAGTTCTTGTTTTTGAGCTTGAATATCAGTGATATCACAAACTGCCCCTCGAATTTTGGTGATATCATCGCCATCGTCATCATATATAGCCTCACCAGTCATAGATACCCACTTTTGTTCGTCCTCAGCGGTCATCAGTCGGACGTCAAGTTCGCATGCTTTACCCTGTGTGCGACACTTCTCAACCGCTTGCTGAATTGTCGCCTGATCATCAGGATGATACAACTCCATTACAGTCTCAATTGATGGCTCGAACTCCCCAGCGGGGTCAAGATCGTGGATTGCGTATGCTCCCTGCGTCCAAGATACCTCGCCAGTTTCAACGTCAGCCTCCCACCCGCCGACAGTAGCCAATTGTTCGGTGTGTCGTAGCAGGTCGCGGTTCCGCTCAAGAGTTTCCTCACGGTCTCTTCGGTCAGTAATGTCTGTGTAGATAGCAAACCCGCCTGCCCCGTCGTCGTAGACGGCGTTTTGAATAAGGAATTTACGCAGACCATCGGCGGTCTCACGGATAACCTCTCTTGATTCGAGACGACCACCTGATCGGACATGTTGATTAATCGCTTCGGCTTCATCGATTCGGTCATCAGGGACGATGTGAGTGTCAAGGGAGTCACCAACGATGCTCTCACTTTCGTACCCAAACACACCCTCGAAAGCCGAATTCACTTGAGTGACGATTGGCTCACTGTTTTTATATTGCACTTCCACAATAGGTTGTGAGAGGCGGTCGAAAAGGGTGCGAAATCGCTGTTGTTCTTTCTGAACTCGTCGTTGAGCTTGTGATTGTTCGACAGCGTTCGTGATTCGATGAGCTAACAGTTCGTACTGCTCAGTTCCAGACGATTTCTGTAGATAATCAGTCACTCCAGCAGAGATGGCTTCACTGGCGACTTTTTCCGAGCCTTTGCCAGTAAACAGGATGAACGGTAGCTCAGGATAGTTGTCACGCACACTCTTGAGAAACTCAATCCCATCCTGAATGGGCATATCGTAGTCAGAAATCACGCAATCAAACGTCGAATGAGCAAGGTGAGTGAGCCCATCGCTTGCACTTGCGACGGTCTCGGTATCGAATCGGTCATTTTCCCGTTCAAGAAATGTCGTCGCCATCTCAGCGAACTCTAAGTCGTCATCAGCGTGGAGGACACGGATTGTGTCCGTGCGTTCCTCTCGCGGAGTCATGTCTCCGATTTTTTATTTCGAGCATAAGAATCCTTAGTGTAAATCTAATCATAGTGACTATTGATTTGAAGCCGTGTGTACATAATTCGTATTGTCTCGATTCGGACTACACCGGTGGGAGAAATGTGCTTATGTCTCAAATCTCTCCTCACTGAGATACCTCATAAGACTGTGCTGGTCTCAGAATATCTGTATAACAACGAATTGAGACTGTTGTACTTTATCAGTAGAGTCTCGCTCCCCTAATACACAAATATTAATAAACCAATTAGACCCTGAATTCATTAGCCTACAACTACCTTCACACGCCAATCCAACACGCCTCACTCTTCGACAGGACGCAACTGAATTAAGTGTCACAATTGAGTAGATAGAAATTATAATGCAATTCTGTGACGAGTGCGGTTCTATGATGAAGAAGGTGGATGGCGTGATGGTGTGTTCGAGTTGTGGTTACGAAGCGGAGCAAGAGGGCGGTGTTGAGGAGTTTATCAGCACGACTGAACAGACTGGTGACGAACTAATTGAGACTTCTGAAGATGCGAATTTCGAGGGCAAACCTACTGCCAAGGACGTGACCTGCGACGACTGTGGGAACGGTAAAGCGTGGTACACAATCAAGCAGACGGGTTCAGCTGACGAACCACCTACTCGATTCTTTAAGTGTACTGAGTGCGGGAATCGGTGGCGAGAGTATAATTAACGCTCTGTTTATATTTCTCAAAACATACGTTTGAATCTTCAAACTGACACAGGAGGGGATCGTATTTGATACGAATTACTTACACTTATACGGTTCTCGCATTTAAAGAATCGAGTTGACGGTTCATCAGCCGATCCTGTCTGTTTGATTGTGTACCGCGCAACGGTATGTTCACACTCGTCACAGATCACATTATTATCAGTGGGCTTTCCCTCAAATTCTGCTCCTTCTTCTGTCTCAATTATATCCTCATCCGTTTGTTTTTGAGTGCTAACGAAATTCCCGATTGCACTATCTTGATCGGTCTGATACCCACAACTCCCACAGACCATTTGCTCATTACGCTTTTTCATCATTGAACCACATTCATCGCAAAATTGCATTTATATCACTCTCAATGATATAACGAGGATGTCTCACTTAGGTCAATCGCCGTGGTGTGTCGGTCGACGGTGATAATATGATTTTGATGAAACCAAATCCAATTATCCATGTAGTCAAATTTCAGTATCACTTAGATAGTTACCACACTTACTGACTGAGTGTCTCATATACTGATACTCCGCTGATACTTGATCATAATTCTGCTGCGTAGACAGATGTTCTGTATATACACTTACAATGTCCAATCAGGTTAATTCTCACTTAGCCGTCCGAGCTGTCACGTTTCGTCAATAGCGAGTGGATATATACTCTGTTTTGACCTGTTGAACCGCACGTTCATTTGTGAGCATACCATTATATCAATTATGACAGATACCGACGTAACGGAGATTCCAATGACAGTTATCAGCGGTCCCCTTGGCGCCGGGAAAACAACGCTTGTTAATCGACTATTAAATAATCCTGGTGAGAGACAGATTGCTGTTATTGTGAATGATATGGGCGAAATTAATATTGATGCAGCGTTGCTTCAAGAGGAGACAGACGAGGGAATCGTTGATCTCTCAAATGGATGTATCTGTTGTCGGCTACAAGACGATCTTGTCACTGAAGCAACACGATTAGCGGATGAACGATCGTTTGATTATCTAGTTATTGAGGCATCAGGAATTAGTGAGCCAATTCCAATCGCAAAGACGCTGACGACTGGGACTGAGAATGGAAGTCTTGATGATCGATTTTGTGTCGACACAACTGTCTCAGTGATTGATACATATGGATTTTGGAAGGCATTTGATGCAGAAGAATCGATTCCTGATGCTGCACCAAATCCAAACCGACCATTATCAGAAGTGTTAATTGATCAAATTGAATTCTGTGATGTCTTATTATTGAATAAGTGCGATATGGTGCCCGACACGGAGCTTGATATGATTGAGGACTCTATTCGAGAACTGCAGCCAAGAGCAGCAATACACCGTACAACATACTCTGAAATTAGCCCTGAGATGGTGCTCGACACTGGGCGATTCGATTTTAATGAAGCACGCCGACAACAGGGCTGGAAGCAAGCGTTGTCCACACACACGGCAGAATCAGGAGACAGCCAAGATAGTAATCACGATGCGAGCGCTGGAGACAATTATGGGCATACTCACGACCATGGAGAGTCAGCAGCCGCTGCACATAATGTTGAATCGTTTGTCTATCGTCAGCAGAAGCCATTTAATCCGGAGCAATTTGATTCCTGGCTGAGTGAATGGAACGGAGATATTATTCGTATGAAAGGGTTCGCATGGATTAGCACCCGTCCTGAGACTGTACTTGGGGTTAGCCAGGCTGGATCAGCAGTCCAGGCTGGACCAATTGGTGAGTGGGGGCAAGACGATCCAGCAACACGACTTGTGATTATCGGGCAACAACTCGATATTACTCAGATTACCGTTGATTTGGACGATTGTGTCGCTGATGATCCAAATAAACACTCACAAAAGTCACAAGATGATCCATTCCCGCGTGAGTCTTAAGAGTGATTGACAACACAAGACGTCAAACACGTCAAACACTTGTATGCACGTTCCATTTCGAATCTGAAAATCATATTGTCAATAATTTCAGTGATTCGCAAGGTCACTCAGACGATCACAGAACCACGCAATCAGATTATCGTGTTCAGACACCATAGCCAACGTCTTCACGGAGTTCGTCCCATGAGTCATGAAATCCATACGTTGATTCTGATTCTGCTTCCATCGCCATCTGATACGTCTCATCATATGAAAGAAGCTGTGTCCACCCATCGTGATATCGATAGCTGCAGTATTGACACATATATTATATCCGTGTTGGTAGGAATAATAAGTTGTTACGCTGCATAGGTCAACTGCCTCGGGGTCATATCAAAGCCCCGAGATATTTGTCTTGCTTCTTGATCGACTGAGGTTTATTCGAACGAATAGATGCGAATCCGATATAGTGTCATTAGGTAAAATGCGGAAAACAAACGCCAAATAAAAATTTGCTTGATTTCGGATATCGACACTACTCGACTAACTGAGAAAGCTAGACTATGGTTCGAGTAGAACCTTTGTCACGCCCTCTTCGCGATTATCGAATCGCTCATACATTTCAGGGGCTTCCTCAAGTCCAACTCGATGTGAAACAACCCAACTAGGATCAGCACGTCCCTCGATGATCAGGTCACGAAGTTCACGGTTATACTCTTTAACATTACATTGTCCTGTCCCCAGTGCTTGTCCTTTTTCGAACAGAAGACCAAAGTCTATTCCGAGTCGTCCCTGTGCAGCCATCTCACTTGGCGCCCCCGGATCCTCAGGAACATATAGTCCTGGGATACCGAGTTGCCCTGTTGGTTTAACAGTTCTAATGAGATTATTGATAACAACAGCTGGATTCTCACGCGCAGGATCATATGCAGAATCTCCCTCCTTATCTGGGTCAACTGCTTGATACCCGACTGCGTCGACACCCTTGTCAACGCCTCCACCATGAATATCTTTTATTTGCTCAACTGGGTTGCCTTCTTCAAAATTAATTGCAGTCGCATCACAATGCTCTTCAGCGAGTTCAAGCCGACTTGGGACACGATCAACGGTATATATCTCTGCAGCACCCTTGATTTTGGCACTATATGCTGCCATCAATCCAACCGGACCGGCACCATAGATAGCAATGGAGTCACCAGGCTGAATATCTGCGAGTTCGGTACCGTGCCATCCAGTTGGGAAGATGTCTGCTAGGAGCGAGAAAGCATCTTCATGTTCATCGCCATCGGGGAGTTGAAGCGCATTAAAATCGGCATACGGAATTCGAAGCTTCTCAGCCTGTCCTCCCGTATATGGTCCCATTGCGACATAACCATATGCACCACCTGCGAATCCAGGATTAACATTTGTACAGAACCCGGTATATCCTTCTTCGCAGTTCTCACAAAATCCACAAGCTACATTGAATGGAGCGACAACACGATCTCCTTCTTCAAGTCCTGAGACTGCGTCACCAACCTCAGTGACAATTCCCATATTTTCATGACCGAAGACAATACCCGGGTCCGCTGCTGTCCGTCCTTCGTACATATGAAGATCCGAACCACAGATACAGGTTGTTGTAATGTCGATAATGACGTCGTTCGGGTGTTCTATCTCTGGTTCATCTACTGACTCAATTGCAACGTCTTTCTCGCCTTGATATACAACTGCTTCCATTGACATGATTAGATTCCTCCATTGACATATTTGTGCGTGTGAGCGACGGTACGATGCGTTGTTATATTATTTGTATCCAACATGTACATTTAGGAGAATGCATTGAACAGTATTAATCATTTTTATTAATTTATATTATAATTATGCTCGTAGTTAATGTTCACTTTAGCTTCCTTAATTTAGCTTTCACCATGATGATAGCACATCTAACTCGGAGATTCTCTTATTTGATGATCTGAAATGTCATAGACGACTGAGAATCAATGAACGGCGAGTTAAGATAACGTTTTAGTTAATATCTGATTCTGACGTGACTGAATAAAGACACCTCATGCGTGTAAGAAATAATTGATAGACACTCCTCAGAGCTTCTTGAGGAAGGGCGATGAGTCCGTTTTGGACACATCACATACATAAATTACAGCCGGAGCCGAAATAATAAAACCGGTGTCCTGAGTCTAATCACTGTAGTGTCGCAGAGGCATACTGGTTATGATCTCAGCGACCGTTATCAATTGTTGGTACTGTGATTTTCTTCATTCGAAGTTGTAGCGCAACGCGTAGCCAGGCGTTCCAGAGCAAATAAGTGTGGCTTCAGAGAGAAACGGTGTTCAGGATGCCGCTGATTAGTATGTGAGCAGTGATAATTACCGTTTATTGACTCGGTTAAGATATGTTTTCAGCAGTGACGCTGACTGACTAATACGGACCTACCCACCAAGATATAACCGACCAATTTCGTCATTATTGAGCAGTTCTGTACCCGTACCGGTGAATTTAATCTCTCCAGATGCAAGGACAAATCCACGGTCAGCAACTGATAATCCTTTTTGTGCGTTCTGTTCGACAAGCAGTATAGTTGTTCCAAGATTATTGAGTTGTCTGATTCGGTCAAACACATCCTCAATAAACCGTGGCTCAAGTCCGATAGAGGGTTCATCGAGCATCATTATCTCTGGGTCAACCATCAGCGCTCGAGCAAGCTCAAGCAACCGTCGTTGTCCTCCAGAAAGCGTTCCTGCATTTTGATTACGAATATCACCAAGAATCGGAAACTCATCATAGAGTTCCTCAGCACGGCGAGCAGCCTGGCTATCATCATCAAACACATACCCACCCATCAACATATTCTCATGCACGGTCATTTGTGGAAATACACTCGCATCCTGAAGCACATAGCTCATTCCAGCCATTAGATTCTCTTGGGGTGAGCGACCTGTGATGTTATTTTCATTAACTCTGATTGTGCCTGACTTTACATCAGCAAACCCATAGATACTCTTCATGAGTGTTGATTTTCCCGATCCGTTTGGTCCGATCAAACATGCGATCTGTCCATTTTCCACACCGATATTTATATCATGAAGAACGGTTGTGTTACCGTATCCAGCAACCACATCGCGCATTTCTAAAAAGGCTGTCTCGCTCGATTGTGGATCAGAGTGAGTGCTTATATTTGACTCTGCTGGCATAATTACTCCCTCCCAAGATATGCATCAAGTACGCGTTGATTGTTCTGTATTTCATCAGGTGTCCCTTCAGCAATACGTTCGCCATGAGCAAGAACATAGATTCTATCGGCGACTTCCATGACAAAATCCATATTATGTTCGATGAGGAATATCGTCGCTTCTTCATCCTCATTAGCCGCGCGAATATATTCGATGAGATTTTCAAGCATTGAAGGATTGATACCACCGGCTGGCTCATCCATTAATAAAAGATCTGGCTCAGCCATCAACTCCATAATAAACTCAGTGAGCTTTTGTTGACCAAAGCTCAGCTGACCAGCACGAGTCTCAGCCAATCCACCAAGATCAACATATTCAAGTAATTCATCAGAACGCGAAATAAGCGATTCATTAGGGCGTCGGAGAAGCTGTCCAATATCTGTATCGCCCTCTTGTGCTGCCAATAACAGATTCTTACGAACACTCATTGCATCAAAGATGCGCGTCTCCTGAAACATCCGCCCAATTCCAGCCCTAGCAATCTTATATTCAGGCCAACTCGTGACATCTTGATTCTGAAGATAAATCCGACCATCATCAGCACTGAGCGTCCCGGTAATACAATTAAATAAGGTAGACTTCCCGGCTCCATTCGGTCCAATGAGACCAACAATTTCTCCCTCACGCACTTCAATATTGACAGCATCGACAGCAGTGAGTCCACCAAATCGTTTTGTAACATCATCAGTCCGAAGCACCGGCTCACTATCCTGCTGATTCAGTGATGACCGAGCGCTATTTTTTATTACATCACTCATCACTTGCCACCTCTGCGTTATCATTACTATCGGTGGCAGCCATACCACCACGTTCGTAATATTTCATTTCACTTGCATACTCTTTGAGTGTTCCAGTGATTCCATCGGGGAATCCAATGACAGTGCCGATAACAACGAGCCCAAGTAAGACGAGCTGCCAGCCAACAAATGCGGTTTCAACATACTCGATGACGACATGAAGCCCAAATGCACCGATAATCGGTCCGGTAACCGTTCCAGACCCACCAATCAATGCCATTGCAATCAGTTCCACATTCCATGCAGCGTTGTATGCTGTCTGTGGATTGATGAATGTATTAAACAGACTGTATCCTCCGCCGGCAAGTCCGGTAAAGAATGCAGATAATACCCAAGCAGCCGTTTTGTAGTATGTTGTATTGAACCCCATTGCGGTTGCTTTTTTTTCATCATCACGAATCGCATTGAGGACAAACCCAAAGCGGGTATTCGAGAGATAATAAACAAGAGCCGCTTCAGCGACCAATACAGTGAAAAAGAAGTAATAAAAAACAGTCCCGGACGGTGTTTGAAGTAAGATCTTTCCACTTGCACCACCAGTGATATCAAGAATTCGTGATACCTGTTGCGTCGCCAAGAGCACGCCCAATGTTGCAATAGCAAAGTAATGCCCTCGAAGACGAAGAACAGCAGCACCAATAAGCACAGCAGACCCAACAGCAACTCCTGCAGCAGCCATCATCGCAATGGGAAGTATAATGCTGAAATCCTTTGTGAGAATAGCTGTTGTATACGCTCCAATTCCGAAGAACGCCATATTACCGAAACTTGGGTAACCTGTCTGTCCACCAATAATGTCCCAGGACAATGCCAAGATTGCAAACAGGAACATCTCAGAGATAACGGTCATATAATAGCCTTGGTTGAGTCCCAGAATCGGTGGTAACGCTCCGATAACAGTGCCAATTACTAACAGCGTCCACGCATGGTCATCACAAAAGCTGAAAAGTTGATCAATAAGACCGGGTGAAATAAGCGAGCGGAACAATCCACTCTCATCAGATTCACTTGCACTCATTATGCGGTCTCCTCACCGAATAATCCGGTTGGTTTCACAATGAGTAGCACAATGAGCAGACTGAAACTCACAGCAAGCGTCCATTGAGAAGAGACAAGTCCAGCGGTGAGTTCCTCAACCGTCCCGAGCATCAGACCGCCGATAAATACACCGGGAATCGAACCGACGCCGCCAAAGACAACGATGACAAAGCTCTTGAGTGTGTATATAAGCCCCATTTGTGGTTGAATGTTCAAGATTGTCGCAATGAATGCGCCAGCACCGCTAGCAATAGCCGAGGAGATCCCGAACGTCACTGCACGTGTATGCTCAACATCGATACCAACGAGTGCTGCTGCCTCAGGATTTTGTGATACAGCACGGATTGCACGACCAGTTCGCGTCCGCTGAAGAAATACGTATAACGCGACGGTTAGTCCGATTGCACCAATAAATGATATGAGTTTCATCTTTGGAATAACGATTCCGGCAACACTCAGCGATGGGTCGGTGAACAGTATCTGAATCGCTCGGGGATTTGCCGACCATGCTTGGATGGCGAGCTGTTGAATCGCAATGCTAATACCAAATGTAACTAACAGCGTGAGAAAAATGTCTGTTCCAATGACACGCGCGACAAGAATACGCTGAAGCGCATAGCCAATAACAAAGACAATTCCAATAACAAGGGGGATGGTTACTAAAAACAATGTTACTGATCCTTCAGCATCACCAGTGAGGAAATTCAAGATCCAGTATGAACTGTATCCACCAAGCATCACCATCTCCCCATGTGCAAGATTGATAATATCAACAACTCCCCAAATAAGCGCGAATCCAACAGCAACCGCAGTGAACAACGCACCGACGAGAAGTCCATTGACCACAAACTGCGTTATTGCCATCAATTTAGCGCTCGTTCCAATCAGGCATTGGATAGGTTGGTGAGGACTGTGCAACGTTTTCAGGGTACGTGATCTGTAATCCTGGCTCTGGTTGCCACTGATAGATAAGCATATTCTTATCAATTACACCGGTGTCATCGAATGCAACGGTGCCATATACTGTTGAAAACTCAGCCTGACGGATTTGATCTCGGACTGAGGTTGGGTTTATTTCGTCGACATTTTGGAATGCATTAACAAAGGTTATAATTACGGCTTCACCAGCGGCGCTGTGGTAATCAGGAGCGTACTCATAGTTACTCTCGATTGCGGAAACAAAGTCTCCTGTCGCGCCGTAAACCGGATCCTCAAAATCAGCGTTTATTGCCCAGGAGGAGGGACCATACATATAGTTTCCATTTGCACCGACCTCGTCTTTGAATGAATCATTAAGACTACCAACAGTCCCCATTGCAGCATCAACGTTTAGCCCTTGAGTTTCCATTTGGCTAGCGAGAATGATATTGTGTTTTTGATGTGCACAAAGAAGTAAGATATCGGCATCATTACTTTTTACTCGGCTCAGATTTGTCGAGAGATCGGATGTGCCTGTTGGGAATGTCTGGTCAACGACCAACTCCAGATCAGTGTTTGCGATTTTATTTCGTGCGCCCTCTGCTGTGGATTGACTGAATGTGTCATCCTCCGCAAGGATTGCGATGGACTCTGGTGTTGGATCCTGTGCGAGACACATGTCCATGTAGCTTTTTGCGTACTTATTTGCTGTCGGCAGAAGACCAAAGATCCATTCGTTCCCTTGAGCAAAGATTTCTGGGCTTGCACCACCGCCCTCAACCATTGGCTTTTGATTTTGTGCGGCAACTGCACTCGCTGGAAGTGTCACTGTGCTTGAATATGGACCCAAGAGATAATCCACATTTTCACGATCAATAAGTTCCTGATAGATACTTTTTGAGGTCGACGCGTCAGTCCCATCATCTCGGAGGATCATCTCCAGTTCATAGGTATTTCCATCGCCAGCCTCGATACCACCATTATCATTGATCCGCTGGATTGTCAGTTCATAGGCGTCCTTGTATAGTTTCCCAAGATCAGCGTTCTCGCCAGTCAGACTCATTGAACCACCAAGGGTAATGGTCTCGACTCCGTCGGAACTTCCGGTTGTTCCACCATTGGCAGTTGTGTCTCCGCCATCATCGGCATTGGTACTCGTTCCATCACCACCACCACCGCCACCAGCGCATCCAGCAAGTCCGGTAAGTCCAACTGCACCTGTACTTCCTGCTATCTTGAGGAATGTCCGCCGATTGGTATTTTCTGTCATAAATCAAATGGTCTACCCAGTCAATACGAGACCTATAATAGGTAAATCTATAACGGTTATAAATGTTGATAATTGATGATAAGGGTACTCTGAAAGTATCTCCACTGATATCTCCGTCTGCATCTTCAATTCAGGATCGTAGGAGGTAGAATTATGATGGATTATCTCGTTAAATATATTATATGGACGAAAGCGAGTACGAACATCTCACTACATCATTAACACCGCATGAGTCCACTGGGGGAGTGACAACGTATCGGAACACTGTTAGTATTTCCTGTCCAGCATGTGGTGATCCATTCGATGACTTGGTAATCTGTGAGGACGACTATAATAGTCTTGAGCTTACTATGTTACTTGATCTATGCATCACAACACACGATGACGAAGTGCTATTATTTACACATAAACACTGATACACAAGTAGGAGATATTGATCCGATATTATCAATAATAATATATGTAGACAGTATCACTTTATCGTTATTTATTAACTGCAATTAAGCGACATTTGACGAGGACTAACTGTCAGAAAAATGAAATTTTCTCTGATTTTATTCGTTTGGAGGGAGCCCTTCATCATCAATAATATCTCCAGCGTCATCAATCGTGACCACGCCGCGGTTATTAATCGCATATGGGTCAATTCCCTGCTCCTCGAGGAATTGCTTATACAGTCGCTCAGCAGTCTCAGCATCTTTCTGTCTCTCTGAGGCGCGGTCACAGAGTCCGATAAGATCCTCTGGGACAGCATTCTCATGCACAATCCAGTGGTTGATCAGATCTGAGAGTCGCCGAATTGGCGATGTAAAATGTCCATAAATGTCAAAATTTAATGCATAATGACCACCAAAGGGATCGTTCATATACTTTGCCCGGGGCATTACCTTGAGCACTGCTCGTTGAATCTTATCAAGCGCACGAGGTTTTGAATTCTCAAGTGCACTATTCACTGCCTTTCGTGGTTCATCCCATGCGGTTGATGAAATCTCAACCCCATCAAGTTCTGTAATTTCGCGAAGAGCTTCATCCCATTGCGTCGGCGTTGGTTGTGGGTGGACACGATACATTGCTTCAACGCCTCGATTCCACATTAATTCATGTGTAACCGCTTTATTGGCTTTTAACATGCATTCTTCGATTATCGTGTGTGCGCGATCCCGACTTGGATTTAATACCAATGATCCGTCTGCTTTACGTTGTTCATGTAATTGATCAGCAAGCTCATATGCGAGTTTATTTTCAGCATGTAACTCAGCGTTAGAGTCCTCAAGATGGGTTTCACACTCGGTATAAGTTAATCGAGCATCAGAATGTATAACTGACTTATAAATATCAAGTTCTTCAAATGAAAGTGTTTCTTTTGAAATTTCCATCTCAACAGTATGTGCCAGTCGATCTTTTTCTGGGACAAGTGAGCACACTGTCTCTGCCAGCACCGGTGGGAGCATATGAATCGTGTACGCTGGTAGATACACTGTATTTCCTCGTTCAACAGCCTCAGTCCACATCTCAGAGTCCGGATGGACATAATGACTGACATCAGCAATGTGAACCCATAGGGTGTAGGTTTCATCATTCTCGCGGATGCTGAGTGCATCATCAAAATCTTGTGCATCAACAGGATCCGTTGTCCACGTCGTCAACTCACGAAGATCTGTTCGTGAGTCAAGTTCATCCTGTATTTCTTCATTGACGTCCTCAGTCCGCGCTTTTGCTTCCTGACGAACAGCAGGTGGAAACGCATCACGAATGCCGAACTCCTCAAAGAGCTCCTCTCGTTTCTCTTGCAGTCGGCGGGCAAGGTCGACAGAGATCTCGACAGGACCCTGCCCAGCGGCTGTCCCTGCCTCCGACTGTGATTGTTGTGCATTATTGGACATAATGATAGTATTCGGGACGCACAGATAGTCGTGTCGCACGCGCAGATTCAGTCCCCTTACTCAATTGCAGGGATGATACTCATATATTATCCTGATAGAGTCCAACAGGCTGATCTCGCCCATCTGGGAGCAGAAGATGGAATGACTCTTGATATATTTTCTATAATACCATATTCTTTCTCGGAGCCAATAGAGTGGGTTAGTCGATATTACGACTCAGATTGTGAATTCGAATCAGGAGCAGACTCACTATTGCATCGTTCCTCAATGACTCCAAAATATTGTGTAAAAAACTCGAATTCAGACTCAGACTCGGACTCGGACTCGGACTCGGGCTCTGGTGATATACTTTCCTCAA
Source organism: Haloquadratum walsbyi C23 (assembly GCF_000237865.1). Classification (NCBI taxonomy): domain Archaea; kingdom Methanobacteriati; phylum Methanobacteriota; class Halobacteria; order Halobacteriales; family Haloferacaceae; genus Haloquadratum; species Haloquadratum walsbyi. Next base: position 2,706,396 of record NC_017459.1, on the reverse strand, counting down.
TATCAATCAACATCGACTCAAGTCCATCTCGGGGTTGATGACACAAATCCCGATAACAACCCTTGCATAGATATTCAAACTCTTTTCCATGTCGCTCCCATCGATTGCCTTGTTTATCATATTCACGCGCTTGCTTGCGCTCAACAGATGTTCCACAGGCGACACAAGTAACCGTCGTTTGTTTTTTACTGTTCCGGGAGCCCCACATACCCCTCAGGATGAACCGCCTACACTTATTTTTTAGTTTTAGCAGTCGTTTCACCAGTGGACGATATCGACACATACCAGTGTCGGGTCACTTATTTGCTGGGATGTCTTTCCGCACGACAATGCAAGTCAAATCGAGACATCATCTCCGTACAGATGAAATTGATACACTTACAGCGGAAATTGAACACACTACTGGCGTGGCGCTCGATGCAGATGCATATGAACTCGTTGAACTTGATGGAGTATCGTATAATGTTGTGTTAGCGGATGATAACCTCGATATCGTCAGGTTTGATGATGAGCCATTTCTGACTGTACAGGGAGCGAATCGATATAATCCAACCCGGTCGGTCGTTACGGTCGATGCTGGGGCAATCTCATTTGTGAGTAATGGGGCTGACGTGATGCGACCAGGAATTGTCGACGCTGAGACAGCAATTGATGCCGGTGACTTTGTCTTGATTGTGGAAGAAACTCATAATAAAGTCCTTGCTATCGGTCGGGCACTCGTTGATGGGGATGAGCTGATCGGTGATAGTGGTAAAGTCGTTGAATCAATCCATCATGTCGGCGACGATCTCTACTCATTTAGTGTTTGAGTAGGCGATATTGCCTCGCTATCACGAACAAGAAAGTTGTTACTACCGGATACATCAAATATTATGAAAATCGCTGATTTACAGGCGAAATAGGGCGGAATAGGGCGGGTGTTTCGGGGCTTTGAGATGACCCCAGAGTACTCGATGTATCAAGATCGGATTATGATGCCATCCCAGCAGGTCAAAAATGTCCCATTATATGATACAAGGAGAGTACCCGCATTTTCAGCTGCGGGAGGATATTAATGGATGGTAATCAGTGCTGATATGAATTCATCAATTGAATCCCAATGTGTGCATCAAGACCGTATGAAGATAATTGTCCACTCCAACTGAGCAATCTTTCCTCATACTATTTTATTAGTGACTATTATTGGAACCCAATCCGCCCATCCTGTCGTCCGCCAGTAAGGCGATTCTGCGTTCCGCCCTTGAATTCCTCCTGCATGTCCTCATAATAGTTCATGAGGTCATCAGTGATTGTTGCTCGCACGGATTCCATTGCTTTACGGAAGTGACGCATCTCAATCTCCTGTGCGTCACCATCCTCACGAAGCGCTTCAATTGCGGCTTCACGCGCGATCGACTCAAGATCAGATCCAACGTAGCCATCGGTTATTTCTGCAATCTCTCTGAGACTCACATCTGGCGCAAGTGGTGAGTTACGAGTGTGGATCTTGAGAATCTGCTCACGACCTTCCTCGCCAGGCTGACCAATAAGCACCAATCGGTCGAATCGACCTGAACGGATGAGTGCTGGATCAATCATATCCGGTCGATTCGTTGCAGCAACGACCATTACATTTCCATTTTCTTCAAGCCCATCAAGCTCTGTCAATAGCTGATTGACAACTCGTTCAGAGACATTATTTCCTGTTCCACCGCCTCGGCTTGGGGCAAGGCTATCGAGTTCGTCAAAGAAGATAACAGTCGGACTAACCTGTCGTGCTTTTCGGAATGTCTGTCTAATCGCCTTCTCTGACTCACCGACCCACTTTGAGAGTAGTTGTGGACCTCGCACTGAAATAAAGTTTGCATTCGTCTCATTAGCGACAGCCTTCGCAATGAGCGTCTTTCCGGTTCCTGGCGGTCCATATAATAGGACTCCTTTGGGCGCGTCGATACCCATCCGTTCAAACCGACCACGAGATGTGATTGGCCACTCAACGCTTTCTTTTACCTTCTGAGTTGGACCCTCAAGTCCGCCAACATCATCCCACGAGACCTTTGGCAGCTCAACAAGCACCTCACGCATCGCAGAGGGCTCAACATCAGAAAGCGCATCGTTGAAGTCGGCGCGCTTGACGATCATCCGATCAATAAGGCTTGGCGGAACATCTTCTTCATCGAGGTCGATTTCTGGTAGGTAACGCCGTAGCGCCTTCATTGCTGCTTCCTTTGTCAGTGACTCAATATCAGCGCCGACAAAGCCATGAGTCTCATCTGCAAGATAATCTAGTGAGACATCATCGGAAAGCGGCATGCCGCGGGTGTGAATCTGGAGGATTTCCTTCCGACCAACCTCATCAGGTACGCCAATTTCAATCTCGCGGTCAAATCGTCCTGGGCGACGCAGTGCAGGATCAACACTGTCGACACGATTTGTTGCGCCAATGACAATGACCTGCCCACGGGTTTCAAGCCCATCCATCATCGTTAACAGTTGTGCAACAACTCGGCGCTCAACCTCTCCAGTAACATCTTCGCGTTTTGGCGCGATTGAATCGAGTTCATCAATAAAGATAATTGATGGTGATTCCTCAGTCGCATCCTCAAATATCTCACGGAGTTGCTGTTCAGACTCACCGTAATATTTCGATATGATTTCTGGACCTGCAATTGAGAAGAAACTTGCAGATGTTTCATTGGCGACAGCCTTTGCAAGAAGCGTCTTACCTGTCCCTGGTGGACCATGAAGTAAAACACCCTGTGGTGGCTCAATTCCCAATTTCTTGAAAATCTGTGGGTGTTTCATCGGCAATTCAACCATCTCGCGAACGCGCTGAATCTCGTTTTGGAGTCCACCGATATCTTCATACGTTATTCCACCACCGGTTTTCTCAAATCCTGAGATCGGCTCTTCGCGGAGCTCAACTTCTGTATCTTCAGTCACCAGACAGACGCCATCCGGTTCTGTATTGACTGCAATGAGTGGGATTGCTTGACCGGGTGAGCGCATGAATGGATGATTTGTCGATGACATCACAGGAACGATATCACGCTCAACAACCGGACGCTTCAGAATTTGTCGTTTAACCATCCCAGCAGCATCCGAGCCAAACTGGACGCTTGCCTCTTCAGGCGGTGCTAGTACGAGTTTTTCAGCTTTTGTTGTTTCAGCTTTCCGTATGGTAACGCGTTCGCCGATACTCACATCAGCGTTTTGTCTCGTAAAGCCGTCGACACGAACAGTGTCAGTGTTCCAGTCTTGTCTGTCGGCGCGCCATACCTTCGCTGCAGTAGTATCTGCGCCTTCAATCTCGATAATATCGCCTGGTGAGAGTTTAAGATGGAGTAGCGTGTCCGGGTCAAGACGGGCGATACCGCGCCCTGAGTCATTTGGGTACGCTTTCGCCACTTCAAGTTGGACTTCGTTCATAATTGGAATCGCGGGGGTGCCTCCCGCCACATTTCAGGTCCTGAAATAAGTCTCTTTTCGATTTAATCAATGACTTACTCAGACTGTGGCACTGTACCACAAATTCAGTTCGGCAGATACAAATCCCTGACGCCCGCGGCAGCGAATCGTCTCGTAGTATTCTTCTTGTATTCTGTGAACATGCGAATCGATTGTAAATGGTCGTCTGTCAGATAACCCAGGATCACGCGAAAGTCCCGAAGCACCCGATCTGACTCACCTGCAAGGCTATCATCACTAATGATATCATAAATGCGCGAGCATATGTGGTTACAGGCGGAGAGAACAATTATGTCGCTACTCGTATTTGATGGTCGAATGGGTGCAAGTGGGGATATGATTCTTGCTGCTCTCATTTCTGCCGGCGCTTCAGCAGATGCACTTAGCCCTGTCGAAGATGCTCTTGGGATTCAATATGTTGTCAATACTGAAACGAAAGCTGGTATACTTGCTACACGGGTTCACATTGTATCTGATCCTGAGAGCACATCTGCACAATCAAATAAGCAATCAACTGAAGCTGATAGCGCTCATCAGGAGATGACCGCGAGTGATGCACACGAGGATGATAAATCACAGAGTGACGATTCACACATCCACGACACTGCGGAGAATGATAGTAATACCCATACTCATGCTCAAAATAATAGACAGCAAGACACAGACCAGAATAAACCCACTCATGAGCACGTTCATGCTGACGGGCATGATCACAGTCACGATGAGTCGGTGCCAATCGAGGGTCACGGTCCAGCGCGTACCTATAGAGAGGTGATTGAGATTGTTGAGCGAATGGGACTCAATGCAGATGTTGAATCAACAGCAATAGAAATTTTCACTCGGCTTGGTACCGCTGAGGCAGCAGTGCATGGGACATCGCTTTCGACGACACAATTTCATGAAGTCGGCACAGATGACGCAATTGCTGACATTGTAGGAGCAGCACTCTTGCTTGCAGATATGGACGTCGATCGTGTATGTGTAACACCAGTATCAACCGGAAGCGGAGAGATTACGATGTCACATGGTTCATTTTCGGTTCCACCACCTGCGGTTGTTGAAATTGCAGAAGAGGCAACATGGTCGCTTCGTGGTGGTCCAGTTAATGCTGAACTTCTGACACCGACGGGCGCCGCAATTTTAGCACATATTGCTGAAGGTGTACAAACGCTTCCAACGCTTACTATAGCAGCGACAGGCTATGGTGCTGGTGGATACGATTTTGAAGAGTATCCAAATGTTCTCCGCGTGCTTATTGGAGAAGTACCGACACCGATGGGACTTGAAGCTAGCATGAACACTGATACTATTGAGGCGAACAACACAGATAGACCGCAGCCTGATTTAGAAACAGACAGGCTCACACTTGATCGTGAATCAATTGTCGTATTAGAGACGAATCTTGATGATGCGACCCCTGAGGTGCTTGGGAGTCTTCAAGAAACGCTGACTGATGTCGGTGCACGTGATGTGACGATTGTCCCAACATCGATGAAGAAGTCACGACCTGGGCATTTAATCAAAGTTATTACAAAACCAGATGACGCATCAAGTGTTGCTCAACGACTTGCAGTTGAGACTGGTACACTAGGTATTCGTGAACATCCTGCACGGCATCGCTGGCGTGCTAACCGGACGTCTGAGACTGTTACGCTGACAATCAATAATAATAGTTATGAAATTGCAGTCAAGATTGGGCGCGATGCTGATGGGGTAATATATGATTACAGCGCAGAGTATGATGATGCACTTGCGGTTGCAACAACGACAGATCACCCTGTACGTGAGATCCGCCGTCGGGCAGAAGCCGCTGCTAGGTCAATAATAACCTCAGATTCGTGATCTCTTCACTATCTATAGCCGGTGGGCTTGCTTTCGTCGATATTTGTTTTATTCAAACGACATTTTTAGATGTTGTCGGATAGCCTATATCATCTGATGAACATCATAGACATATCTAATTTCGTATAAACGCAGCCTTCATAAAGAATAACTAATAGTTGCTTACGTCGATTTGAAACCAGGCATAGTGTTTTACTCGTCATGAATGATATTGTCAGCTGTTCATAACAATTGAATGTGAATTGCCTCATAGTGATTACTTCGAATAGTTTCACCGGCGGTGTCGAATGACGCGGGTTCAGCGGCTCCTATCACCGACACGGATGATCACGGCGGTAAATACTCGCACTAATCACTATCAGGGTCAAGCCTCGTGGCATTCGCCTTGTTCAAGTTATAAAAGATAAACATAAGAAATTGAGACAGAGTTTCAATCCCTATTGGATGAATGATATTTCTAGTCTGATTCTGTGTGTGTATCACTATCGTCGCGATGGCGCGAAAGCGCCTCTGTGAGTGTGAGCTCCCCAATGGCAACACGACGGGCAAGTTTCGCGTCAATCGTTCGATTTTCCCGAGCCATCTGACGCGATCGATCTTTTATTCGTTGGATTTCACCGGCTGTTGGTTCAAGCGTTCGCGTTTCAATGACCTCACCGCTTCGTCGGGCAATATTGACTGCCGCGAGTATATCGCCCATCCCACGTGCGCCTGCTCCGAGATACGGTGTTGTCCCTGCTTCGTCAACGAGCTCAACGGCAACATCCTCAAGATCGTTAACTAACTGTGCACCCTGGAGTCGGGCACCATTGCCAACTCGAACAATCGGGTCAGAGTCGTCAACATCTGTCAGTTCAGATTTAATGGTTCCAACAGCCTCTGAAAGTGGGACCTGGAATGCACCAATAATTTCATCACCGACAAGAATGGCAATTCCAGGGCTTGAACCAGGGTCGACACCTACAACTGTACGCCCATCATCACCGCCACGGAGTATTGAGACTGCTGACTCAACTGCACGACGTGCTTCTGACCCGGCAACAACAACACTCTCCGCATCTGGAGGGAGTGAGATTGTATCACTGGGTGTTCGAATGACAACTCGTGTGCCTGGCGGAGGATCTGCCCCTGATTCGATTGTGGTGAATCGCACATCTCGGTCTCGCAGTTCGCCGACGACATCATGATATAACTCAAAATCGTCGGTGGCGACGACAATCACATATTATACATAGCACCGACTACGGATATTAGTTATCAGTGTTGAGTGTTATTCTGATATGCTCTATCGAAAATCACGTATTCAATGATACAATAATATCAAACAATCCCAATATACTCTGCTCATCAACCGATCACGAGTATTACGGCAGTGCGAGGAGAAAGCCCCGCCGTTTAGTAGTTCACAGAAGAACTGGGTGGTTAACTAGACATGCACCGGTCAGAGTAGTTCTCTCGTATCGAATTAGTGAATCAGCTCACCCAGAAGTTTGTTGAATCACTACACGGCGGGGATGAATCCGACAACCCCTACGTGAACCACGTTCGACGTGTCGAACAGATGGTTTAACTGACGAGATGCCGTATCAATACATAACCGAGGCGGTCTGCCCGCCCCACTAATCGGACAATATCGGGATTCCCCGATTTCATGCAGAAAGCACCCCTTTCTGTTGTGGAACTCAGGGTGCAGTAAGAAGTACCTCCGAATCCCATGCTGGGATAGGAGTAACGGCTGGTTGGCACAGCCAGGAGCCGTCATCGAGACGGCTACAAATCTTGAACATCCCAATCCAGCGGCGCGGTGCCGTGGGAATCTTCACCCTTCAGGGCGGAGAGGATGTCAAAAAGATACAATGCGAGTTATTCCTATAATTAAATCATAGGATTTTCCTTGAGACACCCAGCAGTGCTGAAGATTCTCGAGATTATTCAAATCGAGGGGTTTTTCGCTTGAGGTCTCTCACTCACCGGCGTGTCACGATTACTCTCGACAGGATGTCAATCACTTGATTCCCTTCTCGGTGGGGGATTTGAGCGCGGAACCGTCACGCAAGTTTATGGACCTCCTGCTGCAGGGAAAACAAACATCATGCTTTCAGCGGCTCTTCATACTGCAGCAACTGATAGCATGGCTGTATATGTCGATACTGAGGGTATTTCATCAGATCGGTTTCGACAGATTGCAGACGGTGTTGTCGATGACTCATCCTCGGTGGATCGTGACTCACTCACCTCGCAGGTGATCATGTCTGATGCGCATGATTTTGAGGCACAAGCAACGGCAGTCCGTGACACTGCGGAGTTTGCCAATCGCGCTGATCTCATTATTCTCGACAGTGCCACTGGATTCTATCGACTTCAACGAACACTTGGGGGGACACTTGAAAATAATATTGGGACAGATGGAGCCTCATCAGAGAATACAGAACGCACTGAAACTGCAGATGGTGGTGACACGCTCCGCCGGCTTACCAGCCAAATTACACATCTTCTTTCGCTTGCTCGGAAACACAATCTTGCAGTTGTCATCACAAATCAAGTCTTCACAGACCCTGACACCGACAGGGTTCGCCCACTTGGCGGATATACCCTTGAGCACTGGACAGGAGCAGTTCTGAGACTTGAGCGGTTTCGCGGTGGGAAGCGACGAGCAACGCTTGAAAAGCATCGATCAAAGCCGACCGGTGAATCTGCGACATTCGTGATCACCGATACTGGCGTAGCAGATCATGAGTCGATATCATAGTGACTGTCATTTGGGTTGGTATCTGAGCTAAAATGAGACACGTAGCGGGTAGCTGATATTACTTTCTGAGAAGAATCGCTATTTGACATCCTCCCGCGCCTGAAGACTTGTCTCTTACCCACAAATCGAGTCAGGGTTTTAGCGGAACGGGGTCGGCGAGCGCAACTGAAATCCTTGGTATCTACAGTTCCAACGCCTCTTTGGAACAATTGTAGTGGAGTTGATTACCGGCGTTTTGTAACCCTCGCAGCCGATATCACTGTCTAAATCACTTCTCGCCTCGATCTTTTGAGTTCAAATACCTCTGAAAGCGTCTGAAATGTCCGGTTACGACTCCACAAACTTGTGGGTAAGAGACAGGCCTGAAGACGCGAGTATTCTCCTTGTATTCTATCACGCAGGCAGTTCTGAAATCACGCTACTATATTGTAACGATGATGATAATTCTCACTGAGGAATCAAATGATAATCCACAAGACCTGGATATCTCAAGAGGGCGAACTTTACTGGGTTCAAGCGCCGGATAATATCAAAGTTCGCCCAGCTTTCGAATCAACTGCCCACGGTATCGTTCATCAGCATTGACACCTTTCATTTCAAGCACATTCCGTTCAAGTTTGTCAAGTGCAACATAGAATGCGTTTTCAGCACCATATCCTTCACCGCTCCCTGCAACTTGTCCAAGACTCGTTCGAAGTCGAATCTGACACTGCATGAGTGGCGTTCCTCGAAGTTTCTCTTTATGTTCATGCAGCCGGACATGCGCATGAAGGACTTGCATCTGCTGATACTTATCCACAACAGCAGTAATTGATTCAACAATCTCTGTTCGGGTGAGCGTTTCAAGTAGTCCAATGTTCGTGATTTGAACATCCATCGACTCCTCTTCGGTGAATGTGAGTGCTCTGAGCACATCGGTCTTCGTGAGAACTCCCTCAATTGTTGTGTCACCGGCAGCAGGCGTCACCACAACTCCTGAGATATCATTATCGAACATTCGCTTAACAGCATCACTGACCGGCTCGTTTGGCTGGGCAGTGATGACTGGTGCAGACATGAGGTCATAGACAGGAAGATCAAGCATACGGTCAAGATCGCCGCTACGGTCCCCACGACCTTGTCGGTCATCATCACGAACAACAAAGTCGATAATATCGTGTGTGGTGAGAATTCCCGTAAGTGAATTTGATTCATCCTGTTCAACAACAGGAACGCGAGATATGCTATGTTCGCGGAGTTTGTTGATTGCCTCTCCAAGGGGTGACTGCTCAGCTACATCTACAACGTCATCTGTAAAGATATCTTCAACAGAGATTGCATCAAGATTCTCAAGCACTGCTTCTAAGATGTCCTCGCCTGTAACAATCCCATAGAGTTGATTACCCTCAAAGACAGGAGCAACATTAACATCACCTTCAACAAGCATCCGAGCTGCTTCACGTATATCCTCATGTCGGTCTAATTTCGGTGCTGATTTTGTCACAACATCAACCTTTGTATCATCACCCATTCGTGATCGGACGAGTTGCTTTTCACCAACGACACCGGTATACCCTCCCTCTTTAGTGACGATTATGCCATTTGGTCGTTCACGATCAAAGATAGACCGAATTTTGCCTAACCGCTTGTCAGCACGAACTTCGACATAATCAGGAGTGGCAATATTAGTGATATCCATAGCGGTTTAGCCTTCCACTCACTATTTTACTTACCCGTCATATTGAAACTTCGCTCTGCTTTTTTCTAATGCGGATGATAATCATCGGAGCACATAGTAGAGAAACCTATAATTATGTATATTCATATACAGGATATCTCTTTATGATGAATTATCTGTCCGAGTATTCTCGAACTGTTCAGCAGGGAGACGAAGTTCTTTCAATCCAGGAAGTTGCTCAATATTGAATACGACTTGGAGATCGTTCGTTACAGGCTGACCGATGCAAGAAAGCCGAATACCCTGATCACGCATCCCTTGGGTGAGAATTGTGTTGACACTCATCTCAACAGCTCCATCAATGACAGCGACCGCACAGTTCGCGCATGCACCACCTCGACAGGCATACGGCCACGAGAATCCATACCGCTCAGCAGCCTCAAGTAATGATTCGCGAGGTTCAACAACAAAAATTCCATGAGCATCGATATCAAGCTCAACCGCATCAGCTTTTGCAAAGAGATCCGGATCTGTGATTTCCCAGCCATAATCAGCGAGAACTCTGTAGTCAAGATATTCAACCGTTGGTCCAAGTGTCTCAGTCTTATCTGTCTTATCGGCGGAAGCAGAAACAGATGATGAAGACGATTGTGATTCTACATCGGCATCCTGAGCAGTATTATTGTGATGATTGATTCCGGTAGCTGGTTCAAATTCACCCGCTGGGGCGCCGGAATCGATGTGGTCATAAGCGCGACGGACCTGTTTGAATTCTGCAAGTGATCCGCCATGGTCAGGGTGAGCCTCTTTGACTCGCGTACGATATGCTTGAAGAATTGTCTCTTCATCGGCACTTGCGGTTATGCCAAGTATATCATAGACTGATACCACAATTATTGCTCTGTGGTCAGACTGATTAGTTTCTTCCTTCTGATTGGTTGGATTGATGAATTGTCGACATCCGCCCCCTGAAGGACGAGGAGGATGTCAAATATGCATACAGCTATGAAACTACGGTCATATCTCGAACGCAGAACCATTGACAGTTGATAACACGATTCTATATATAATGATATATCTGATCTGTGAAGCGCCTTTGGACATTCTCTTCGATATTCTGTAAAATGAGATATAGAGATTGAGAAAAGTATCTGGATGAGATTTAGGCTTTTCAGAATGCACACAGTAGTTTGAATAAGATGCCACAAGTCGGGTAAGTTCTGAAACGCTCGTTAGTTTCAATTATTCGAATAATCGCACTTTGAGCCACCCAGCCAGTGTGGGAGCATGCTGATTTCAGAGTCGAATAGAATTGATATCTTCGTAATAATAAGAGGCAATGAAGCTTCTATAAAGTACTATTGTGGGCAATATAGGACACATACAAGAAGTTAATTTGGTGACCAGTTTGAACTCAACTGTGTCAGCTAACCCGATGATGAGACTTGGATTCATTTGTGTTCAAAACGCGGGGCGTAGTCAGATGTCAGCGGCATTCGCTAAGCGCGAGCGCGGGCATCGAGATCTTAAAGATAGCGTTGATATCATTACAGGAGGCACCGACCCAGCCGATAGTGTACATGAAGAGGTCGTGACAGTAATGGATGAGGTTGATATCGACCTCTCCGGTCAAGCACCGCGAGAGGTATCAACAACAGAACTTGAATCGTGTGATATTGTGGCGACGATGGGTTGTTCAACGCTCGATATTGATGATGCGAAGGCTGATATTCGTGATTGGTCGCTTGATGATCCGCATAATAAAACCATTGAAGAGGTTCGCGCAATTCGAGATGAAATTGAAAATCGAGTGAAAACCCTTTTTGATCAAGCTGAGACGCAAATCACGCAGTAAAACACCTCAAATTACTACATTATATACTCAGCGTATCCGTACTGTAGAGTCGATATAGTAAAAAAGCCAGTACCCTGATTGACTTTCTTCTTATCCTGCCTAAGATTAGATCTCTGCTAGCATTGCTAATTCAAGACTTGATAAGTCGAATCACTGTCAATTAGTAGTGATAAAAATAAGTGGGTTGGGGCAGATTTGAACTGCCGACCTCCTCCATGTCAAGGAGGTGTCATAACCAGACTAGACCACCAACCCATTTGGTGAGGTTTGATTGCATAAAATCATATTTTTAGAACGTAATTGAAGGTTTCGTTTTGAGAGTCATAGACTGCGATCATAAGTGACTTCGATATGCTTATACTAATGAACTGATTTGTACATTACAATACGAAGACGTACACTGGTGACCACAATGACACTTCAAGATTATATTGAGCGGGCGACCAATGGGGTCGATTTATCACATGAAACCTCCCGGAAAGCAGCAAAACTTCTTTTCGAAGATGCAACTGAAGCACAGATTGGTGCTTTGTTGACGGCGCTTCGAGCGAAAGGTGAAACTGAGACCGAGATCGCTGGTTTTGCACGTGGAATGCGTGATGCAGCTCGCACCATTACTCCTGACCGCACACCGCTTGTTGATACCTGTGGAACTGGGGGTGATGACTATGATACAATCAATATATCAACAACAAGTGCAATCGTTGCCGCTGGTGCCGGGGCAGCAGTCGCAAAACATGGAAACTACTCTGTATCATCGCTATCTGGAAGTGCGGACGTGCTGTCAGTTGCTGGTGCGGATGTCAAGGCGGAACCTCCTGCTGTTGAAGCAGCGATTGAACGCGATGGAATTGGGTTTATGCTCGCCCCTGTATTCCATCCAGCGATGAAAGCTGTTATTGGACCACGAAAAGAGCTAGGAATGCGAACAATATTCAATATTCTTGGTCCACTTACAAACCCCGCTGGGGCAGATGCACAGGTAATCGGCGTTTACGATCCTGAACTTGTTCCTGTGCTTGGACGGGCTCTCACGCAACTCCCTGTTGAGCGTGCACTCGTTGTTCATGGGAGTGGAATGGATGAGATTGCACTTCATGATACAACGACTGTTGCAGAGGTTATTGGAGATAATGTTGATGGATACACACTTTCAGCATCATCTATTGGACTTGACTCTGCACCGGTTGAAGCCGTCGCGGGGGGAACACCCGAAGAGAATGCAGCAGATCTTCGTGGAATTGTCACCGGTGAGATCACCGGTCCAAAACGAGATATTATTCTTGCGAATGCAGGAGCAGCCATCTACGTTGCTGGACTCGCAGACGATATCGAAACCGGAGTTGAACAAGCTGCAACAGCAATCGACACCGGCGACGCTAAAGCCACCTTTGAGACGTTATGTGAACCGAATTCGGCTTCAACGGAGCAAAAATGATGTCTCGAACCCGTGTGAAAATCTGCGGTATCACGACTAAAAACGACCTTGCGGCAGTTTCCGCTGCTGGTGCAGATGCAGCCGGGATTATTACCGATGTTACTGTTGAGACGCCACGATCAGTGACAGTTGAGCGCGCAACGCAACTTGTTGCTACTGCTTCACCATTTCTCAGTACAGTTCTTGTGACGATGCCCAATTGTGTTGCTGATGCAATCGATATTACGGGGCGTGTGCAACCGGATGTAATTCAAATTCATGGTGAATACGATGCCAGTGAACTCAAACAAATAAACGAATCAGTCACAGCAGATGTTATTGCTGTTGTTGATGCTGAGATGCCATCGCGTGCTCGTTCGGTTGCATCAGTAGTTGATGCTATATTGATAGACTCTGTGGACACCGATGGGGCAGGTGGAACAGGGCATACGCATGATTGGACTACAACCGCCGAGATTGCCACTATGCTTGACTCGCCAGTCATTCTTGCCGGTGGACTCACGCCGTCAAATGTCAAATCAGCCGTTCAAACTGTTGCTCCGTTTGGCGTTGATGTCGCAAGTGGCGTTGAGGATACTGGTGGAAGCAAAGACCACGATGCTGTGGCAGCGTTCATCAATCGTGCGACTCGCGTTGATATTGATACGAATAATGAGACTGAGAGGTCAATAGAGACAACCAACACAACCGATAGCTCAACAGAAGATTCTATAAGCGCAACTACGCCAGAGCGAAACAAATGACTGATTCGACACCACTCTCAAAATCTCGATCAGCGTTTGTTTCTGAGCTCACAGAGAGCTTGGATTCGACTTCAGAGCCTCTCATTGCACACATAACTGCATCACTTCCGACGGTAACGCCGCTCACCGCATATACAGCCCTCGCAGCCCAGAGTGAGTATGGATTTTTACTCGAAAGTGCTGAAAAAACGCCGTCAAGCGATCCTGATGGAGCGTTTGCCCCTGATTATGCAACTGCGGACCGTCACGCGCGATTTTCGTTTGTCGGCTATGACCCTGATGCAGTCATCACTGTCTCTCCCGATGAAGTCGAGTCGAAAACACTTGGGGGACGCGCAGCGAAGTATATCACAACCAACGATGATAATAATAGTAGCGGTGATGTGCTTGATCATCTCCGTACAGCAATGCCGAAATTCCCTTGTGTCGGGTTTCCAGATGATGACCGACATCGGCTTCGCGGTGGACTTGTTGGGTTTCTTGCGTATGAGGCAGTGTATGATATCTGGCTGAATGAGGTCGGTGTCGATCGCCCTGACACACAGACTCCTGATGCGGAATTTGTCCTTACAACAAAAACGATCTCCATTGATCATACCGACAAATCAGTATCACTAGTTCTCACGCCGATTGTTGCACCTGATGATGATCCTGGTGTTATTTATGATGAGCTTGTCGCTGAAGCGGCAGATATCCGAGAAACGCTCGCAGCCGCTACTCAACCTGACCCTGGTGAGTTTCTCCAGATCAACAGCGCTGCGGGCTCACAGGCTGAATATGAAACAGCAGTTCGTACCGCAAAACAACGTGTTCTTGATGGTGATATCTATCAAGGCGTTATCTCTCGTGTTCGTGAGCAATATGGCGAGATTGATCCACTTGGCTTGTATGCGTCACTCCGCGAAGTGAATCCATCACCGTATATGTATTTACTCAGACATGATGACAGACATATCGTTGGTGCCAGTCCTGAGACACTTGTGTCCGTTCAGGATGATCGAATTGTTTCAAATCCAATTGCGGGTACCTGCTCACGTGGGAGCAGCCCTGTCGAGGACCGGCGACTTGCAGGCGAGATGCTTGCAGATGGAAAAGAGCGAGCTGAACATACGATGTTGGTTGATCTCGCTCGAAACGATGTCAGGCGTGTTGCTGACCCAGGAAGTGTCCGTGTTGAGGAGTTCATGAACGTCCTAAAATATAGTCATGTTCAGCATATCGAGTCAACCGTCACTGGGACACTCGCGTCTGATGCTGATGCGTTTGATGCAACACGAGCGACATTCCCAGCGGGAACACTCACCGGAGCCCCAAAGATTCGTGCGATGGAGATTGTCGATGAACTTGAAACAGCACCACGTGGAGTCTATGGCGGAGGGGTTGGGTATTATTCGTGGTCTGGAGATGCGGACTTTGCAATTGTCATTCGAACCGCGACAATTGAAGACAACGAAACAACTCGCTCAGGTACTCATCAAACTGAGTCAAGTGCTGAAACCGCGCCTTCGACTGTTCGTGTCAGGGCTGGCGCTGGGATTGTTGCTGACAGCGACCCGGCATCTGAGTATCATGAGACTGAGCAAAAAATGGATGGTGTTCTGTCAGCACTTGAGCAGATCACAACGAAACCAACAGAGGTGACACAAACACAGACCACACAAACAGACGTAGACGGAGACAGAAATGAAGAGACAAATGAGCACGCAGGTGATGAAGTAAAATCACAATCATCGCAGACGGAGGAAGTATCCCGATGACACTTTCAGTACTTGTAATAGATAATTTTGATTCATTTACGTACAATCTCGTCGAATATCTTTCTGAACAGCGAATCAATAACGAACCACTTGATGTTCATGTTCGGAAAAACACCGCCTCACTCAAGCAAATTGAGACAATTGATCCTGATGCAATCGTCATCAGCCCCGGTCCAGGGCATCCAAAAAATGCTCGTGATGTTGGGGTCACGAATGACGTGTTAACCACGATATCACAGATTGTACCAACGCTTGGAGTATGCCTTGGACTTGAAGCGGCGGTGTACGCATACGGGGGTAATGTCGGTCGTGCACCTGCACCAGTCCATGGAAAATCGTCAACCATCGCTCACGACGGATATGGGATTTTTGACGGGCTTGACAAGACATTTGAAGCCGGTCGATATCACTCGTTAATCGCTACAGATGTGCCTGAGTGTTTTGAGATATCAGCAGCAACGAGAGTCAGTGGTACCCTAAAAGCAACAGATGACTCACCTCAGAGTATCACAACGCGAGAGGACCCAGACACAGATGCAGACTCGAATGATGATGTCGATGATGACCTCATTATGGGAATTAGACATCGCGAATATCCAATCGAAGCGGTACAATTCCATCCTGAATCGGTTTTGACTGGTGTTGGGCATGATCTCATCAAAAACTTTCTTAATAGATGCGGACGTGTTGATGATGACAACTGTGACAACAGCAGTGACGCTCAAAAGAAACCCACAACTACACCGTCTGATTGAGAAATTTGTTAGGCTCTCTCAATCGCCAGTTTGATACTTCATAATACGATGAATTAACTCAGGTAATTGCCGAGGCTCCATATTTCTACGACGCGCCTTACAAAATGCAAATAGACTGTCACGCAGTTAGATGTATTTCAAAAGTGATTCACAGACATACAGAGCGCAGCCTCCGCAGACATTGGTTCTATCATACAGATACAGGGAGGATACCCGGTGTTCAGGCCTGTCTTTTTTACATAAACCCACAGCAGGTAGTACGTCGCATCAAGCTTATGCGTAGCACTGTTTCGCTCCCACTCAGGGTTACTCCGGTACGTCTTAAACGGCGTATCTGTCGTATCTTCAGGGAAGACATATTCAGTACTCATACCTTCTCTACTAGCGCGATACGGTGAGTACTTCGGGACCTGTTCGAAGTGTTTCACAAAGTTGCTCATAAATGATGAGCGCGTGAGCCGTCGCAACCTTGTGTCGTGAGTTCATACAATGATTATGGGTTATGCTTGTCCTGTCTGTGAGGCCCCACAACAAGATGCAGCACATCTCGCAGATCATCTTGCATTCACAGCTATAGTTCATCATGACGATCATGAGTCTTGGCTTGAGGAACATGTTGGTGATTGGGGACAATATGGTACTGATGACTTAGCTGAGATTGTTGTCGAATTAGCCACCTCAGTCAAATACGATCAGGTGTTTGAAGACACAGTCCACAGACAACACGGTCGACAAATGCATGATAACAGTCACCATACCACTTCGGCAGGAGACGAGGTTGAGATTGGCACCATGACTGAAACTATGGAAACCCAGATGGATGAAGAAACACAAACCGTCATTAACGAAGCGCGTAAGCTGACAGCTCAGATGATTCATACCGAAGACGAGGGTGGGGATGATACTAATGATCAAAAAACAGATGCACGCGAGAGATTAACAAATAAAAGTGATGACTCAGCAGATTCTACTGAATGATTAATCGAACGCTCACAAAGCAAGTACCATGACTGACGTTGATGCCAATTTCAGCGTCGGTACTAACAGCTATTATCAATATTACACACATAGACAGACCGACATATAATGAATGAAGATCACACAGCAGAGGCGAGGACAGACGAGTTAGACATCATTGGTGAACTTGCACCGAGGTCAACAACAACAGTTCATGAGCGGTTTGATTCGCTCGGATCGACTGCACAAACCGTAGTCAGAGAGATTGCGACTGCAATGGGATTTAATCGTGAGGAATATAATGAGCGTATCACGAGTGAGGTTGTCGAGGCGGCACGAGAGACTCTCTTTGCGGAGCAACTAGCTGTAAGGGTTGGATCACGAGACGAATTTACTGAATGGGTTGATTCACACCCTGCTGTTGAGGTTGAACAGATGGGAAGTCCTAATGTCGATCGCGTTGCATGGCACTATGCGCCGTTCAGTGATCATGTTATTGCTGCCACATTCCAGAACGAACAGGCGGCTGCGGTCAGCACCCTTCGCCGACACAGTTTTGGTGAGATTTATCGACCGGTCATTGAGGATGAACCCTCAGCCGATACTGATTCTCAACAATAACCGAGAATCATCCATGGTAACAATCTTGTCTTGCAGTTTTGAGAGACTAGAAGTGTGACAACTCGAAGAACCACCCCCGTGGAGACGGTGCTCTCTATTTGCATCGTCAGGTATATTCAATGCAATGGATATGAGGCGCGTCATAGAAACAGGAAACTCCACTCTCAAGCAGCTAGCGTCAACTGGCGAGTAGGGTGAGATAATCCAGTTTTGTCTCGCTGCGCTACAGGTAAGATTAGCCTGTAAGAGTTAACCCCACAGCATTCAGATACACATGCGATGAATGAGGATGGGCGCCGACATGAGTCACTTTCAGCGCCAGAATGGCCTATTCGTGAATCTATAACCGAATATGAGACCGGCTGGTATACCGGCGGATATGATCGCGTTGAGCAGCCAGATGGAAGCATAAAAAAATATTATTGGGCTGAACTGGCTACAGCCGTCGTTATCGTTGCTATTGCGGATGATTCAATAATCTTCGTTGAACAGTATCGTCCGACTATTCGGGAAACACATCTTGAACTCCCAGCAGGTGTTGTTGAGACTAATGAGTCGTTCACCAGTGCCGGTAAACGAGAACTCCGCGAGGAGACAGGATTTGAAGCAAATAATCTACTACTCTTACAAGACCTATGGTGCTCAACAGGTATGCTCAGACATCGGCGAGGATTCGTGCTCGCGACAGATCTTAGACCAGTTGAACAGACACTTGATGATAATGAATTTCTTTCAGTCCATTCCGTGCCGGTTGCTGATGCCATCGAAGTTGCTCGTGGCGGACCAACAAATGATGCCACAGTGGAGGGCATACTACTCGCGAGCGAAGAAGGGCTCCTCTGAAACGGTATTTTGAGCCAACATTGAATCATCCATTACCACTAATCACTGTATGCAAAAAACAGACAATGCGAGTGAGCGCGGCGGGGATACGGTATCATCATCATCATCAGCTATCATATACTGATCATTCAAGCCAATTATCAGGCTGTGACGCGTATTTAAATGAAAAATAGCGCGAGTTCCCCGCCCCACCGTGCGCGAGGTAGTTCACCATCCACACCGCTGTTGTATAGGATGTATTCTAGTTTTACTTAGGCAACATTGAATCCCTTATCTCGAAGAAAGTCCTCAACGCGACCGGTATGGTTGCCTTGGAGTTCAATTGAGCCATCTTCAATTGTTCCGCCACAGGCAAACTTTGATTTCAAATCTGACGACAGACTATCCATATCGACGTCTTTCGGATCGAATCCCTCAATTATCGTTACTTCCTTTCCATAGCGGCGCTCGTCAACGCGGATATTAATCTCCTGAGAATCTTTTGCGACGTCCTCGCAAACGCAAAGCTCGTTAGGGAGTCCACATGTTGAGCAGACGTTGCCACTCATCTGTTCCACATTTTGCCCGATTTAGTTATAACACTGTCGTACTTTTGAACTCTCAAGGAACGCCAACTCTTGGTCGCGATGTCATGCTTTGCCATTCCGTGGACGTAATATACAATCAAATAATAAGTAGCTTACCGTTGCTAGTCGTTATTGAATAGATCATATGCTCATTATCTCACTCTACAAGTTGTGCAAGGCGAGTGCCTGGGGCTTGACCCCCGGGGTGCTTCACAATTCTAAATCATGTCCTCACTCATCATCTGGCGGCTTAATTTCTCGAAATTGAGCTATACGCCGGCGAACTGGAGTACCAGTGCGAACAAGAAAGTCCGCAGCAGTAATTGCTGTTGTTGCTGTCGGTGGTGAGACACCATCTCCATACTTACTACGTTCATACGCCTGCTCTATCTGCTGAAGTGCTGCCTCACGATCAGCTGAAAGCGAAAGTGCAGCCCGATATGTGCGAAGCGTCTCATTTGGACGGCGTGGTCGATGTGTGTATGCAAGTACTGCCATTGCGCGCTGATATGCGTATGCTACTGAGCTATCCGGATCGGATTTAGATTTAGATTTGGATTTGGATTTGGATTTGCCCTCAGAGACCCCTCGGATACCAGCGAATCTACGCTTATGCTGTCGGATTGATTGCAGCCACTGAGACTGCGCCATAACAAGCCGTCTGGAGCACTGGATTGTATGTGACTGTCGCATCGCTGCCCCCATACCAATAATTCCGATAGCTATGACGGCAAGAAGCCGACGTATTCGGACTGTCGGGAGGAACTGATCGATAACTGATGGTGATGATGACCCAAGTGGATCACCAGTTCGAGCACTGATTCCTGGCGTTTGAGCCATTGAACCCGCTGAATTATTATTTATATCTGTTCCCTGTGGTGTCGTTGTTGACCGTTCAGTTGGTGCTGAAGTCGTCCCAGTAGCGTCGGTTGAAGCACCATTCTCTGGTGTCATGGCGCTGGAGCCTGGTGTTGGTGTTGGAGTTGATTCATTGAGGTCAATACCTGCTGTGTCTTGCTGGCGTGCTTCTGAGAGCCGCGCACTCTCAGTTGACTGCCTCTCAGCCGCAGGCGTCGGATCAAATCGGACCCAGCCAGTGTCAGGAAAGTATACCTCGACCCATGCATGTGAGTTGAGCCCCCGAACAACATGTGTGTTCGAATCAATCCGTTGTCCTGGCGTGTATCCAGTGACAAATCGCGTCGGAATTCCCTGTGTTCGAAGCATTACAGCCATTGTGCTTGCGTAATAAACACAGTATCCTGCGTCCATTTCAAACAAAAACGATTCAGCAACGTTTCCATCTGGCTTTGATACCGAAAGTGAATATTGTTTATTTGATTCAAGATACCGCTCAACCGCAATTGCAGCATCATAGGGTGTATCAGCACTGGCGTTCGAAATAATCTGGTTCGTACGCTGGGTGACTCGATTACTCGTGTCAGCGGGCACTTCACGATAGGTCTCATCAATTTCCGCTGGATATGCTGTTCCCGCCCGTCGCAACTGCGCAGGCGTCCATAGTGGTAGACGACTTGTGACAGTATATTCTGTGTTTGCACTGAGTGATGTTTGCGGAATCAATCCACCCTGTGTAGTGACTGTTGCCTGTGAGGCTGCTGACCCCTCGATTGTAATTGGCTTCCACGCCGCTGGGAGAATCGAAATTGATTGTTGTGTTTTTATTGTCTGTTGAACGGACTGTGATGACCCAGGCGGAAGTGAGAGCTGTCCTTGATATGGCTGTGTCTCACCGGTTCGAACCCATCCATCACCTGTATATCGATTGTAAGCCCCTGTCCGCCAATATGACGGACGAGAACTTTCAACAGTGAAACGGACTTGTGGTGAAAGATCAATACTCCCTAAAACCTCAATTCGTTGGTCAGCAGTTGTTAGACTCGCATCAACAGTTTGTGGGGTTTTCTCAGGGACTAATGGTGAACTTCCACTGCCAGGGACAGCAGAAACCGATGTTGATAAAACAATGATAACTGCAAGAAGGACAATTACGGCGTCAAGTTGGTTTATATCGCCATCATATTGAGTGAGTGTTGCTGCTGCGACTGTGAGAAGAAACCCGACAACGCCAGTGAGTGCTGTAAGGAGACCGGCATCACCGGTGAGAATAACAAGTCCGAGTATAACACCACCCGCTGTTGCACTGAGCACGTACCGACCAGCACTCAAGAGTGCCCATGAAAGAAATACCGGGGCTGGGACAACAGCAATCGCCCATGCACCAGCTCGAACAAAGCGTAGTATCGAAAGGCCAGTGAACAGTGCAGCGGTGTCTGCAAGTAATCGTTGTGTTGTGAGTAGCTGTTGTTGTGCCTGTGAGAGTGTATAAATATATGTGATCAATCCAATGAGTAAGAGACCAATTGTCAGGATAAATGCAGACCGAGTACGCCCAATAGTCCCGATCATCACGCCAAGAACGCCGGCAAGGACAACAACGAATAAAAATGGGGTTCGCCAGCCTGTGACGGTCGCGATGTCTGCAAGGACACTCACATATGACCACGTGACCGCTATAATACCGATAGCAGCGAGTATACTCGGGCGAGACGCCATTTTGCTAACTTCATTTATACGATATGATATGTATGAGCGATTCATGTATATCTCTCTTCTGTTGCTGAGTCATCTGAGTGTGCATCGGTACTAACAGTGATATTATCGTCGTAATTGCGTTTCAGGGTCTGTTCTTCACGATCAGCGATCATACTCACAGTGTCGCCATCTTGAGATTCGAGATTATGGATACTAAGTAAGTCTCCAAAATCAACAGTTCGCTCGCCGAAGTAGACGATGACTGATTCTGCACGTACTGTCACATGTATGTCTGCATTCGCTATGTTATCCTCAAGTGGGTTTACTGGAAGTGAGAACTCTGCAAGGCGTTCAAGAATTGCGTCTTCACTCCCAGCAACAGCAGTTGCGTTCCCGGTCGGTGTTTGTAGCTGAACGCCAGCTCCCTGATCAAGAGCCTCAATACATATACTCGCTGCTGCCGTTGCCGCAGCATCAACAAATTCAATTGAGGTATCACTATGTTGTTCAATGTTAACAGCAACTGTGAGTGAGTCAAGTTGGGTATCCTGATCCGCTGCACTCCCGAAGTCACGGGTAAAAAGGTCGTCATGCCGTGCTGAAGACTTCCAGTGGACATCGCGAAGTGCATCTCCACGGGTGTATTCTCGAAGTCCCTCAAATGATCCTCGCTTGGGTCCCGCTGTCGGGGAAGTGGTGTTACGAAGTGCATTAGCGGCTACCGGCGTGAGTGAGCATATTTGCGGAAAAACAGTCACTGAATCTGTATTATCAATCATAAAGACACGCTCGAAAAGACCTAATCGATCACGAAGTCGAACAGTAACTGGACCGATTGTATGACACCCGCGGTCGCGGCGGGTCAACTCATACTCAACACTGGTCCCATCTGCGACTGTTTCGATAACCGGTGTTCCTGTAAGACCAGATGGAATGGTATCTACCGCTCTTACCGGGACTGGACGGTCAGCTTTAATTTTCAAGCTAATCTGTGCTTTCGTGCCGGGCTCTGCCGGTGATGGGAGCGTCCGCTCAACGGATGGTTCTGAAACCCGCCATATATCAATAATCGAGGCGAATAATGCGATAAATCCAGGAATGACAACGGCATCGAGTGCCCGCGGACCATACATAATGCCGGCACTCAGTGCAACGAGACAAACAAGTGTGAACATATAACCGCGACGTGTCGGGCGCATCAATTGTTATATTTTATATTATTATGATATTTTCGTACTGTATATTCCAACAGTGATCATCTGAGACAACATGTCCTGAATGAACTGAGGCATTCATCTATTATGACGCTGTATCGTAATGAAGTGATAGTTTGATATCAACATGTTTAGCCATATGATCGAGTGTTTCTCTTATTATATCAGTGTAGTGTCACTCAATTGGAACTTCATCAAGCGCATTATCGACAACGTGCGCGCTATCGACCGTGTCAGCTGTCTGAATTCGATGCGACCATGTTGGGTGGATTTCAGCGTGTATATCATCTGGAATGACAAAATCACGACCTTCGAAAACAGCACGAGCCTGTGCAACACGAACAAGCGCAATCGCCCCCCGCGGACTCACCCCCAAGCGAGCATTATCGCGGGTGTATCCTGCTAGTTGAGCAACATATGAGCGAACGGATTCACTTACAGTCGTCGCAGCTACTGTCTCTCTTGCGCGATTGACATCTTCAACAGTTGCAACTGCCTCAAGTGATTCTATCGGGTGGTGTCCAGCAACCCGTCCTAATAATTCGGTCTCTTCAGCCTCATTTGGATAGCCGAGCTGAATTTGTTTTGTAAATCGATCAACCTCGGCTACAGGAAGGTCATATGTCTGTGTTGGTTCAATATCATTCTGCGTTGCAATAACAGTAAACGGATCTGGAACAGGATGTGTTTCACCATCAACTGTCACCTGCTGTTCAGCCATCACTTCAAGCAGGGCTGCTTGTGTTTTTGGCGGTGCACGATTAATCTCATCGCCAAGGACAACATTTGCAAATACCGGACCGGGTTGAAATTCAAATACTTGTTGTTGCTGGTCAAAGACGTTGACACCTGTGACATCCGGTGGGAGTAAGTCAGGAGTAAATTGAACGCGGTTAAATGAGCATTCGAGTGAAGTCGCAATTGACCGCGCAAGCATTGTCTTTCCGACTCCCGGGACATCTTCAAGCAGAAGATGTCCACGGGCGAGCATGGTGATTAAAATATCCTCTGCAGCGTTTCGATGACCAACGATAACACGCTCAACATTGTCAATAATGCGTGTTGTTAATGCTGCAACCTCATCAACAGCAAGCGGGTCACGGTCCGTGGAAGACACTCGTGAGTCGATATCGATTGTGTCTGTCTCCGCGCTTGTGTCTGTGTCGGTGTTAGCGTTAGTATCGGTCATTGTACAAGGGCGTGTCAAAGCAATGGTTCATGAATAGACCCCGAGCATATTTCATAACTACTGGCATGAGTTCAGATAGAGCATATCCAGATTTGGATGGTCATATTGTGGATTGACCGAGACAGATGTATCGGTCAAGTGCGATATGGTTTGATACGTCGACACATACATATATCGACCGTATACACCTAATTCTACTGGAGAATTATTCTCCGAGTAAAAGATGAAGTGGTAATCAAAAATGGAGAAATCACAGTATACATGCACCGTTGTCAAGATCAAATCGTAATTACTCCTCAGACAAATCCCATCTCTTTAGAGTCATGAGAATATCAAGAGTAAATAACACAAAACCAATCAAGGTGGTTATGCGACCACATGCTGATCCGGATCTGTATTGTCGGAATTAAGATCGATATAATATATGCTCAGTGAGGATGACAACAGGCACCGATACTGACGTCGACGCTGGCACTGATCTCGAGCCACAACCTGAGGGACCGCCAGAGAAGATGCTCACACGACGGACAGAATTAACACCAATGCTGTCACAGTATCTTGATTGCTGTGAGGCTCACCCAGATGCTCTTGTATTATTTCAGGTTGGTGACTTCTATGAGGCATTCTGTGAGGCCGCAACAACAGTCGCTCAAGTGTGTGAGGTAACTCTAACACAGCGTGAGGACTCAACAGGGACCTATCGGATGGCGGGTGTCCCTATCGATAATGCTACATCATATATTGAAGCGTTATTATCGGCTGACTTTCGAGTCGCTATCGCTGAGCAAGTTGAAGAGGCTGAGGCGACAAGTGGACTTGTTGATCGGGCAGTAACAAATATCATTACACCGGGCACTGTCACCAATGGTGACCTCCTTACCGATGCAGCGGCAACGTACCTTGGCGCTGTGAGTATAACCGACTCAGATGGTGACGCCTCGGAGATGACTGGAGCAATCGCAACAGTCGATGTCTCGACAGGTGCGTGCCGTGTAACTAGCGTTGAACATGATCAAATCTATGAAGAGTTAAGCCGACTCAGACCAGCGGAGTTACTTATTGGTCCTGAAGTTGACACGAAAACGATTGAGTCTTCATCGCTTCCTTTTGAGACGATGCAGACAACACATAACTCGGGGGCGTTTGAGCTTGCAGCAGCGACTCAGACACTCGAAGCGTATGTTGATGAACCAACAGCATTCCTTTCATCTGCTGAGCGGCGAGCAGTCGGGGCAGTTCTCGATTACGCTGAGTATACACAAGGTGACTGTGGACCACTTGAGTACGTCTCACGAATTAGACGATATAAAACAGATACTGCTCTCCGAGTTGATGCGACCGCAATACAAAGTCTAGAGCTTTTTGACTCCCGGCAACCGTATGGTGAGACACTCATTGAGACCATCGATGAAACGTCATCAGCGCTTGGCCGCCGGACGCTTGAATCGTGGCTTCGACGACCACTCGCAGATCATGAAGCAATCAAGACACGTCATGATGCTGTTGCTGCACTTGCTGAGAATCCGCTTGTTGTTGAGACACTTACAGAAAAATTGTCACACATATATGATCTCGAACGTCTCACCGCTCGGACTGCGCGTGAGCAAGCGGATGCGCGTGACATGCGGTCACTGTTGCAGAGCCTTGACAGCATTCCAGAGATTAAATCAGCACTCATAGAGGTACTCACAGAGACAGAGCTGCCGGCTGAAACACTCGAACAGTTACAGGCTGAGCTTGATTCGCTTGACGATATCCGGACACTCATCGATACAGCAGTCTGCTCGGACCCACCACAAACAGTGACTGATGGTGATGTTATTGCTAAGGGATTTAATGACGATCTTGATGATATACGGGAAAGAGAGGAGGCTGGACGTGAGTGGGTAAGTGAGCTTGAGACCCGCGAACGTGAGCGAACTGGGATTGATTCACTAGAAGTTGGGTATACAGAGGTACATGGATACTATATTGAGGTCACAAATCCAAATCTCGACCACGTCCCTAATGAATATACTCGTCGACAAACACTGAAAAACGCTGAGCGGTTCTATACACCCGCATTAAAACGCCGTGAAGATGAGATTATCGCCGCATCAAACCGAGCAGATAAACTTGAATATGAACTGTTCTGTGATATTCGCGCAGAGGTCGCAGCAGAAACAAGTCGGTTGCAAGCAGTAGCAGACGCAATCGGACGTCTCGATGCGCTCGTTTCATTCGCGACTATTGCGATATCACATGCATATGTCCGCCCAGAAATAACCGCAGATACACTTGACATTGAGGCAGGTCGTCATCCCGTTGTTGAGCAGACACAAGCAGAGTTCGTGCCAAATGGAATTACCTTCGAAAAAGGTCATATCGCGATGATTACCGGACCAAATATGAGTGGTAAATCAACATATATGCGACAGATAGCACATATCTGTATTCTTGCACAAGCAGGGTCATTCGTTCCTGCAGATGCCGCTCAAATTCCAGTTCTCGATCGGATATTTACACGAATAGGGGCATCTGATGATATTTCTGGCGGTGAGTCAACGTTTATGCGAGAAATGTCTGAGATGACGGACATACTGCATAATGCAACTGAATCATCGCTTATTCTCCTTGATGAGGTGGGGCGCGGAACTTCAACAACGGATGGACGTGCGATTGCACGCGCAACGGTAGAGTTCATTCATAATGAAATCGGTGCTCGGACACTATTTACAACACACTATCATGATCTAACAACTGTGACAGGATCGCTTCCATCAGCATTCAATTTACATTTTAAAGTCCATCGTGAGACGCACCCCGACAATGATGCCTCAGTAACATTTCTTCACCGGGTTACGTCAGGAGCAGCCGACTCCTCATACGGTGTTGAAGTTGCCAAACTTGCTGGTGTTCCTACTCCAGTCGTTGAACAGGCACAACGATATATCCATACCGAGGGTGAAAATTACACCGAGATATCTGAGCAGGGCACACATCATCATGATGACCTAACTCATGCTGAGATGGTTTCTGTGGACCACGACAATCAGCAAAATCAAGCCTCGGATGATGACGAGATTGCCAGAAGTCCTAGAGGCGCAGATACAAACACAGACGCAGGTATTAATCAATCCGATGCATCAGCAAACATAGATGTGCTCAAATCGCTACGCGATATTGATATTGCTCGGATGACACCGCTCGAAGCGCTGAATATGCTCGAGAATTTACAGAGACGACTAGATGAGTAATCAAGGGGACACAGAGAGCAGTAAGACAACCATCTGCCGTCTCGATGATGAAATGATTGCAGCAGTCGCCGCAGCGGAAGTCATTACTCGACCAGCAGACGTTGTTGCCGAGTTGATCGAAAATGCACTCGACGCCGGCGCAGACCGAATTGATATATCAGTAACTGGCGATGGGACCGATCAACTCGTTGTTCGTGATAACGGTCAGGGAATGTCAAAGCAGGATGCTATCCTTGCAGTGCAGCGACATACAACGAGTAAGATCAACGCAACAAAACAGGCAGCCGGTGAAATCACACCAACAACACAAGACGGTATTATTCCACCAGTTGAGACACTTGGATTTCGCGGTGAAGCCCTTGCAAGTATCGCAACTGTGGGCACTCTTGAAATTGAAACAAATAATGGAGGTCCATGTGGGACAATGATCAAGACAAATGGTCCGACCGCTGAGAGTGTTGAACCAACTGGACGGGCATGTGGAACAACTATTACCGTTGATAATCTGTTTGAAGCAGTTCCAGCCAGACAAGAAGCGCTTGCCTCATCGCAAGCAGAATTCGCGCGGATTAGTAAACTCGTCTCGCACTATGCATTATTGCACCCTATGACTGCGATATCGCTCCAGCATGATGGAAACGACGTCCTCTCTACATCTGGAGATGGATACACGTCTGCATTGCTTGGCGTGTATGATCGTGAGATAGCAGCACAAAGTACAACCATTGAATCTACACAGACCATTGATATAGACACTAAATCCAGTCAAATCACGCAGACTGCCACGATTGAAATCAATGGCGTGCTTGTTCATCCAACAGTCACACGTGCAAACCGCAATGCGGTCTCGATAGCGATTGACGGACGACCAGTCAATAATGAGACGCTTATTACGGCGATTATGAATGGCTATAGTGACCTCCTCCCAGGTGGGCAACATCCAATCGCGGCAGTGACAGTTTCACTTCCAGGGTCACTGACCGATCACAATGTCCATCCACGAAAACAGACGGTGCGAATTCAAACCGCTGATTTGATTGCAGATATGATTGAGACAAGTGTTAGTGACGCGTTATCAACAGTTGATCAGCGCCAGATAGACACTCTCTCGACAGAACTCGATGTATCGCTTGAAGCACTCACTGATGCTGATCAGACCTCTTCGGCTGCTGTCGCGGACGCGGATGTTCTTGGGCAATTTCAGGAATTATATCTTCTATGTTCCCTTGATGATACGCTTCTTATTGTCGACCAACACGCTGCTCATGAGCGGATAACATATGAGCGACTCTGTGCAACTGTTGATGAGACGCTTCCGACTGTCACGATTGACCCACCGGTTACCGTTTCACTTACGCCAGGACAGTATTCGACACTGGATTGCATCACAGACCAGCTTATGACATACGGCTATGAGTATACGAAACGTGATGATGCTCAGAATACACACAAAGCAATCAATGTGCATTCGGTTCCGGCGCCGCTTGGACAGCCAGCAGCTCCCGTGAGTATTCGTGATGCAATTGACGCACTGCAAAATGATGACACGCCCTCAGTAGCTCATGAACGAACTGACACACTCGCCGAACTTGCCTGTCACCAATCACTCCGTGCCGGTGAGATATTAGACTCGCCTGCGGCTGATGAGCTTCTGAACCAACTTGGGGCATGTGAAAATCCATATGCCTGTCCACACGGACGTCCAGTAGTGCTCACCGTTGATGAGATGGATCTCGTCCGTGCATTTGGACGCCGTAATACTCGAAGAGACTAATGGAATTATATTGTCCTACATTGAGTAACCCAATTGTCTGGGACCGTTTTGTCTGCTGAGTCACGAGCTGGAAAATACTCTCCAGATTGATTATACAAATTATGAGATGAATTCGCAGTTACTTACCAGTTCTTGCAATCTCCACAAATATATGTGGTGTCGTTTTTGCCTTGCTGTTGTGCCCGCCAGCGTTGTGTGACAACGTCCCCACACTGAGGGCATGAAATCCCATTTGGATCACATCGAAGCGTTGCCACAGCTGGAGAGATATCATCTCGTGTCTCAGACTCAGTAGTAGTAGTATCAGCCGACGTCGCAACAGCAGTTGCTGTCGAGTCAGTTGTGGTATGATCTTCAGTACGCGTATCATCTGTCGGTGTTGTCTCATCACCTGTATCGTTAGGCTCGGAATTCGAATCGGAACCAATCTCGGTGTTTGCATCATTGTCACTATCAGAGACATCATCAGCCACTCCTGCATCAATGAATTCATCAAGAGAACGATCCCGTGTCACTACATGATTATCTGAGAGAATATGGTATATCTGTTTGCACTGATTTGGAAGCCATTTTTCAATGAACGGGTGTGTATTTATCTTGCATATAAGAAGATGTGTGTAGCTTTGTTGTATACGTGCAATAATGAACAGGTGATATCAACACACAAGTAGTCTGAAAACACAGCATGGATATGGTTACGGTTATTGACTTTATCGTTGAACTCTTTACCAGTATCATCACCCTGATTATTACATTCATTACTGACGTCTTCCTTGGAGTTGATCCGCTTACTGCCATTTTATTCCTTGTCGGTTCCGCATTGACAACCGTTGCTGTTGGCTATTTCGGTCTTCTCGCCGCTGGGTCGGCACTCAATTTGCTGACTGGATGGGGAGCGAGCGCTCGTGAGGAGACATCAGCGGATCCAGACGCGCGATCGAGTGATAACATGGGCAAAGCCCGATAGAGAGTGAATACCGATTGTATTGTGTTATCTTTTGCAGAAGATCAGGGCTCACCCCTCGCAGGAAGGATATCAATGAGCCTGCTCAAACGCAGTTGCAGCCAATTCAATTGCCTGTTCCGGCGTTGGACCAATCGGTGACCCGATAATAATTCCATCTGTCTGTTCAAGTACATCTGCTATCTGGTCGGTTACTGCTGTTAGGTCACCAGCGATACAGAATGCGTCAATCATCTTAGGTGTCACAGCCTCAAATGCCTCTGAGAAGTCACCTGCACCAATCTTTTTACCAATCGATTTAGCAAGCGATGCATCAATATTATGTCGGTCAAGCACGGGCGGAGCAGCCCCAGCAGTAATATACGCAACCGGTGGGCGGGCAGCCTCACGAGCCGCTTCTGCATCATCTGCGACACTGACGCTGGCGTATGCTAATAACTCGAACTCATCGTATTCTGATGGTCGATCCTCAATGCCCTCAGCGACCCGGTCGCTTGCCCACGCAAGATCGGCAGGATGCGATCCATTGAATAACAATCCATCAGCATGTTTTCCAGACATTCGACACATATGCGGACCCTCACCACCAATATAGACCGGGATTTCACCAGGAACAGAGAAATTCAATCCAGCATCGTTCGCTTCAAATGTCCCCTCGTGTGTGATACGTTCGCCTGCCCAGAGATCTTCGGCTGATTTGAATGCCTCAAGAACTGACCGCAGACCACGCTCATCTGTCAAACCAAGGTTTTGTAATGTTGAAGGGTCGCCAGGACCAATCCCAAAGAGTGCACGCCCATTGGTTAGTTCAGCGACTGTTGCTGTTTTCGATGCTAACGTAACAGGATGAAGTTCGTATGGATTTGCAACACCCGGACCAATATGAAGCGTGTCCGTTTGTCCAGCTAGCCGCGCTAACGCTGCGAATGGATCCCGATTGTTATAATGACAGGAAATAAATGCTCCATCATATCCAGCGTCCTCGGCTATCACTCCACGATCAACGACCGTTGGAATAGGGACCTCAGGTGTTAATTCGACACCAAGTGTCGGTCGGTCCGGAGCGATATCACGCATATGACCACCCCCGGACAGCCTGGCGCACAAAGTCTGTATCGACATCTCGAAAGTGAGCATCACTACTTCCATGATCGCCCCACTCGAAGTCACGAATAACAACGACAGGTGTTCCATCATCACCCTCGCCTGTGAGAAGATTTGACGCAGCAGCAAGCTCGTCAACGACGTTCTCGACGGTTGCACTCAGCTCACGACCGTCTCGGTCTGTTTCCCCGCGCCAATCACGAGCTGGTGGAAGCCCTGCCCACCCGAGTGCAACACCGCGCTGTCCATGACGAAACGGTCGCCCGCATGTATCGGTAACGATAATCCGATTAGCTGGTAATCCCTCATGAAGACGCTGAGCACTCTCTGTCGGCGATTTCGGCAGTAATAATAAGTCTGCGTCAGGAACGTTTGACCGATCAATCCCTGCGTTGACTCCGATGTGACCAAACCGTGTCTCAGTAAGGAGGAATGGTGATTCAAGAATAACTTCAACACTCTCTTCAAGAACAGCCTGGGTGAATCGCGGATCTATGTCTGAATCAAGCGCCGTTGTGAGTTCTCTAGCACGTGGACCCGGTGAAAAACGGTCGAGATTCGCAGTCCGTCCCTCAGCTTTTGAAACAATCGTTGAAGCAACACAAATAATATCGTCTGATCTGAGATCAACCTGTTCAGTAATCAACGCTGCGAGGTCATCGCCCTGATTCACCTCTGGAAGATTACTAACTGCAAACAATTCCATACAATGACAAGGGTATCGCTCAGTGAAAAACAAGTAGGTGTTGGCTAGCGTATCCGGTTTCGATGGATGATGAGATCATGAGCACAAACTAGTCTATCGGACAGTTGTTATCTACGTATATTTTCTCGCGTCTATCAATTGGATAGTATATAAATAGCTAGGAGAGAAACGTGGATTCTTATTTATCAAGTGTAATCTATCGATGGTGGCCATGATGACAGTTACCCCCACTGAGCCCCTTGTGATGTGGTATTTTATCTGAGCCACCATCCGAACTCATTGAGACGTATCTTTATGTACGATACAGACACAATACAATATGGCTTTCAGACCGTGATACGTGCCGTCGCATCTGGGGGTCTCCGAACATTTTTACTGCAATATGAATTATATATACAAGTGACAACCCGAAACGGAGTGAGTTTCAATGGTGTCTGAGATTGATCCTGAGACAGTCAAACACCAACTGGAGAATAACAGTCATGCTGCTGAGCGACTGCAGATCATCGATATTCGCTCACAAGTGCAGTTTGAGCAAGGACACCTCCCTGAGGCAATTAATATTCCTTTAGATAAGTTGCCACATCGCATCGAGGAAATCGAGTGGAGTCAGCACATCGTCGTTGCATGTCCGATTGGACAATCATCGATTCAAGCAGCACGTCTGATTCAAAGTTATGAGGATGTCCCTCACGATGCAAGAATTCAGAGTATGGCTGGTGGATATGATGCATGGGAATACGAACTCGTTCAAGAAAGTTGATCGCAGGTCAAATCGCCGTCCGTTGAATTAAAAATAAAATAGCATATCTCATCCCATATTGATAAAAAGACAACCTGGCGCCAATATAGAATTAAACCACCCTTGTCAAAATGTCGAAGTCGTTTTTTGACTTCATATATCGTGAGTCACGCAAACATCTGATGCTAACATGCTATATAGATGACTGATGCTTGATATACGTATGCAATATGAATAACTAGTTTCCTGGCGAAGTCACCGTTGATACGTTATGATTGAAATCCCATCGGAATGTTATAATACAATTCTCGCGCAATCATACTCACACACCACTGAGATTTGCGGTGTCCTCTCTGGGATATATCATGACTCTGAAAGCGTAGTCACGGCTGTATACCCAGCGACAAATGCTGCTGAAACGCCGCGTACGCGGTATGAAATTGACCCTGAGGAACTTATGACAATCTTTGATATGATTCATGACACCGGTCGGGAGGTAATTGGATTCTATCATAGTCATCCAGACGGTCCATTAACCCCAAGTGAGACTGATAGTGCGCAGGCGACGTGGAGTGGGCATTCATATGCAATCTGTTGTTATGATGATGCTCAGCGTGAATACGGACACAGCATGAATAAATATCCCAGTGATACTGCACCGGTCAAGCCAATGTCAGTAGATTCCTGCCCGGTGGGAGCAAACTGGTATACATATAATACTAATACCGATACGAATGATGAGACCGACACTGATCGACAGTCAACCAAGGACACTCACTACCACCCAATATCAACAGACACTGACCACACTCACCATCTTGGGTCATGGCGATGGGATGGCAATCAGTTCCATGAAGAAAGCGTCATTATTACGTAACAAATTTTAAGAGATCATCACGTCGTTGATCGCTGAATATTGCTTGAAGTGCTTCTTCAAGCGGTTCGATTGACCCCCGCTTTGCGCTGATTGGAGCAATTGTATCTTGCCATTGTTGCCATGGTGGGTATAAGCCAAGGCGATCACAGAGATCATCAAGTTGATTATCTTTATTCTCAACCTTGTCGATCTTATTTACCGCAACCACAGTCGGTAGATCAAGTTCCCAGAGAAAACTAAACAACTCGATGTCATGGGGAATCTCATCAGGTCCGGAATGTCGGTCGATGATCTCAACAGCACTTTTTCCATCAATGACAAGAACCGCAGCAAGGATTGATTCGGCGTTTGATTCGATATACCGGACGATATCGGTCTTGATCTGCTCGCGCTGACTACTTTCGACTCCGGACATGAACCCAAATCCAGGAAGGTCGGTGAACATGAACGATTCAGAAGCCCAATCATAATGATTTGGTGATCGTGTCACGCCAGGTTTTCTCCCGGTTGTGAATCCAGTGTGACCAGTTAGTTCACGCATTAATGTTGATTTACCAACGTTTGACCGACCGAGAAGAACAACCTCATCACAATCTGGGCGAGTTTCAAACATACTGTATATATTATGAGTACGGGGACGGCGATTAATGACTCCCAACAGGAATCAGTCTCTGAGATATCAATACTTCGGGTAATACATACTATGTGAAGGATATGAATAGTATTTCCGCACCGCTTTAATCTGCTTCAACTGCAAAAATAATGGAAATCTTCTCATATGCTTCTGTGACTACACAGTTCATACGGTTTACCCAGGTGACATCCTTGCGACTGGTAATTAATGCCTTTGTGAGTTCAGATAACAAAAATAAGACTACGAAATATCAAGAATACAGTTCAATCAACATCTTCATTCTTACGTTCACGTGTGATACCGACACGTCCCGTATTATCATCAAGATTGAGCTCAATCCCGGCTGATTGGAGCCATACAGAAGACATCCCATTGTTGTGAAGTAGCACTTCTGGAAGGTCTGTGGGTTCATCGATATCAGTTCCCAAGCGCATTGAATCAACAACACCGACTGAAAGAGACGCGTCAGTCGCTGCTTGGTAGTGGTCTCGATATGATGTGCCGTGATAATCGACCCTGAACGCTGGATGTCTGACAACAATCGCGTTTGTCCCCCCGCCACGGCCAGGGGCAAGCACAATATCTCCCTCTCGAGCGAATAGCCGTTCGATTGCTGTGGGTGTGATAAGCGCAAGATCAGCCATCACCACTGCAAGTTCACTGAATGGAGTCTCTGTATCAGATAACCGATTTAGACAGCTATTGACCGCAGGCGTCAGCGCTCGATCATCAGCCGTTACAACAATCTGATTGGATTGTATTTGATTTTGCGCGGTATCAACTGTAATATCAATATATTCCTTATCGCCATCTCTCTCTTGAGTACTCGTCTCGTTATCAGGATCATCATCGTCTCTAAGAATTCTCATAATAGCCTCAGGGGTAACACTCAGTGTATGTGTCGGCGACTGTGACACGTAATTATCACTTGCAGCATTGTGTTCTGTTGTATCCGCATGAGTCGACGTAGATGTTGATACCGCTTCAGTACTCACCCCGGTCGAATCTATGATTGTCTCTTGATCTCGTTGATCTGCTTGATCTCGTTGCTCTCTTGCTTGCATCACCGTCTCTGTCGGTATAAGAAGCTCAACAGTATGCCCATTACTCTGTAGTGTGGAAATAACATCATACAGCATTGCCTGTGCAAATGCAGTTCGTTCAGATGCTGTGAGTATCGAGTCAAGCCGTGTCTTCGGTGAAACATCTGTATATGGAACAATGACGTGCATCAGTACTCACTACAACTCATGCTGATGGAAATACCGTATCGTTCTCAAAAATTAAATTATCTTGACTGCATCGAGTGTTATCTCCAATAATTATCATTTATTATAATTTATCCTCTGTCCGTTGTTGCCGACGCCAATACACAATCCCACTCGCACCCCCGATGACGACAATTCCAGAAAGAGCATATAGCACGTATTGAAACATTTGATTCGATTGTTGGGCTTGTTTCGCCGCTTCCTCTGCTTCTGATGCGAGTCGGGTTGCAAGTGCAAACTCCCCACCATTGTACGCATCAATTGCATTCTGGATTGTTTGTTTGGCTCGGTCTGAATCGACAGTTGAGACGGTTTCGCGTGCTGTAGTAAGCTCTTCGCGTGCTGATGCACTCTGCTCTGTGCTGTGTGTTGCTGTCCAAATGTCAATAACGCTTGATGATCCACCGGTTCGTGTTTGTGTCAGCGAAACCACTCGGAATGATTGTTTTGGATCATATGAGAATGACTCAATACGAGGAATTGTTCCAGCAACTCTGACACTGACTCGATTGGTTCCATCTACTGCTGCGATACGCGTCCCAGTAAGTCGCTGACCATCATATGATTGCTGGTCAATCTGTGCACCAGTCTGGTCATATTGGATAATCGTCCATGTTACATCGACGAGCGCTGTTGATCCTGTGAGTGTCCATGACTCGAGTGGTGGCTCTTCATACAGATCTGTAAGCGTCACAGAAACTGTGTGCTGTGTCCCAACGCGTTCATCGCGTACCATATCGGCTGTGTCGACAGCAACCGCACTTGTGGGTGTCACGATTGCAGTAACAGCACAGAATACAACAAAGAGAATACCAACCACAGTAGCAATGTATTTACTGTAGTTACTGAGGCTATCCAACATGCGGGAGTCCCTCAAAATAATGATTCAAGCTCATCTTCATCGTCATTGACAAGTTCATTAAGATTTTCCTCGCTTTCATTTCGAATCGAATCAATGTTTTCTTTGGCTTCATTCGCAATTTGCTGAAGCTCATTAATTCGGTCAATCTTATAAACACCTGAAAGCAGAATCACGGACGCAACTTTACCTGAATCCATGAGCGGATAGTCTCCGCCTCGGACCTCCATACTATCTGTTTGTCCCTCAACCCATTTTCGCCCACGCTCGATCCCTTTTCGATTTAGATATTGTGGTGGTCCAGCAACGACAAGAAGTGCCCGTTCGGTGCCGTCAAGTTCGGCTGGCAGTGTTAACCGACCAAGAGCGGCTTTTCGAACGAGCGACGTAACTCGATTTGTTGTGCTTGCTGTGTCAAGATCATCAGCAGTCGATTGTCCTGTAAGTCGTGAGAGTAATCCACCACTAGAAGAGTTTTCAACATTTTCAGATGCATATCCAACGGTTGAGACACCACCACTTGAGAGTGTATTTATAATCTCAGAAGAGTCAACAACGCTTTCTGCGACCTCGCTATCATCACCTACTTCACCGGCACCGAAAAGCACCCCAAAGCGGGTTGCGATAGCCTCATTAATTTCCTCATATCCTCTCTGAACAGATTCTCCCGTTTTCTGCCATGCGTCATTATCGAATACAAGAAGATTATCAACTTCACGGACAAACGTCTGAAACGATCGTGCAGCATTAAGGGTATAGATACCGCCTTCTTCGCTTCCAGGAAGCACACCTAATCCATAGACAGGCTCACTATGAATCTGCTTGAGGCGATTTGCCAACACAGGTGCGCCTCCACTACCGGTTCCACCGCCGAGTCCAGCGACAATCAAGAATGCATCAATCTCATGTACAGGAACATCATTGAGCGCATTCTGTATCTCATCGATATTTTCCTCAGCGATTTCTCGACCAAGATCTGGGTCAGCTCCGACGCCATGACCTTTGACACTCAATTGTCCGATAAGGATTTGTTTCGATGATGGAATATGATTAAGTCCCATGAGATCGGCCTCTGCTGTATTAACAGCAACGGCTGAGCGGACAATGTCTGACCCATGACGCTGATCATACTCGACGAATTTATCAACGATTTTTCCACCCGCCTGTCCGAAGCCGATCATTGCAAGCTTCATTTATTAGCCCCCCTTCGCCATTAGATGTAATCAAGAGTGAACGCCCGAATAAAGCTTGTGAAAGGTAATTTATCATATATGTCGTGACCGCGAATATTGGATACTGAGCCCCTGAGAAGATATTTTTTCATAAATACCGATTGGGTCGGATATGTTAATTACCGAATGAATGTCTGACACGTCTATCAACGTTTTTTATACAATAACACGATAGGATAGACATGAAAATATCAGAAATGGACCGACACGGGAGCCAATATGCCTTGAGGAGTATCTGCGATCATGAGGTATGCGTTGTTTTTTGAAATATGACAATATCTCATGGTTGCACCCTTTCCCCACTGCGTGCCCACTACGTTATGCTGATTCGCAAAATATGAGTTTGAATAGAAACTAAGATTGAAATATATTTGCGGGTTGTTCACGCAGGAACACGCGTGTCGTCTTGTTTATCCTCACCGCTGAGATATGCTTCGAGCGTTGTCAGATCGTCCAAACTTTTCTCGAAAGCATCAATATCGTTCTCATCAGTCACATTATCAAACTGTAATGATCGGTATTGGTCAACACCTATTGGAAAGCCCGGAATCACATCACCAACTGTAAGACCAATTTTAGCAAGTGACATTGGAACCGGTACAATTGTCGTTGAGCGACCATCTGCGGTGTGAATCGTTTTCGCAATTTCTGCGAGTGTCAACCGTTCAGGTCCACCAATCTCGTATATTTCACCATGATGTGTATCTGCATCAATTGCATCAGCAAGCATTGGCACGAGGTCATTGACCCAAATTGGCTGGAATCGTGTTTTCCCACCACCAGGGAGAGCGCTAACATACGGTGGCGCAAGGAGTTTTGTGAATGAGACAAATTCACCACCGTCGCCAAACACGACCGAAGGTCGAAAGATTGTGAATTCAAGATCTGTGTCGGACTCGGTGACAGCGGTCTCAGCACGTCCTTTCGCCTGAATGTATGCCGTTGATCCGTCAGGATCTGCTCCAAGCGCACTGATCTGAATAAGATGTGAGACACCATTCGCCTCTGCAGCGCGGACGACGTTCTCAGTCCCCCGTCGATGAATCACATCATGCATTTTATCACCACCACTCGGCTTGAACAATGGCGACAGCGCAACAAGATTATATACGGCGTCAATATCGGCAAATGACCCACTCAATGAGTCATATGCAGTAACATCACCCATTTTCGTGTCAACATCCGCCGGGAGTTCTGAGTTGTCTGGACTTCGTGACACTGCTGTTACGTTATGACCACGGTTGGAGAGTTCTGCACAAAGTCGGGTGCCAATAAAGCCACTCCCACCAATGACGAGTACATCCATGCCAATATATCGTCATCGGACACAAACCTAAAATTAACTACTACACACGCGTTACTCTCAATGATCCATATCGTAGCCTGCTGATTAATATACCGCTATTGCCGGGGAATACCGTCCAATTCAGGTTATATTTCATAACCTGATACGACGCTGGAGAATTCGTATGTAACTCGGTAACCCCAGGATAATATATGCACGCGTCGCCGAGCATATATACAAGAATGTCGACGCTTATTACATTGGAGGGGCTTGATGGGAGCGGAAAGTCCACCGTTTGTGAATCATTACAAAGTGCACTCCCTGAAGTAACATTCACGCGTGAACCGACTGACTCCTGGTATGGTGATCTCGTTACCGAGTCAATGCATGATGACAGCGCAGACTCACTTGCCGAGTTATTCTTATTTACTGCAGACCACGCTGCTCATCTCAACCGCGTTATTCGACCGTCACTCGCGTCTGGTACAGCTGTTATTTCTGATCGATATGCTGATTCACGATTTGCATACCAAGCTGCAGCACTTGCAGACAGCCGCATTGATGCACCGCTCGAATATATTCAATCAATACATGAACCATTCTCTCGACGCCCTGATGCAACGGTGTATTTAGATATCGACCCAGAGACTGGAGTCAACCGTGCTGGGGCGACGAATAAATTCGAACGTGTACAATATCTTGAGCGAGTCGCAACGCAATATGAGCGACTTATTACTGCTGAGCCCACGCGATTCTATCGGGTCGACGCATCTCAGTCCATTGCTGATGTTAAAAAACGCGTCAAAACTATTGTTGGGACAATGCTCGGTGATGAAGTATCAACTGAATCATAAGCAATGATATCGCTTATTGCGTGTCTGGGAGATCATACTCCTCAGGCGCAGGGACATAGAGTGTATCGATAGTGAATCCAAGTGCAAACGGTAATCCAATCATCACGCCAGTCGCCGTTGTTGCATCACCAAGATTGACACCAATTCCAAGGATACCAGTAAAAAGTAATGTTAGTATAAGCAATACGAACGGAATTAATAGAAATGAAAAGATGACATACCCCAACTGTGTTTTTAATCGAATACGAAAATAACGGGTCAACACCGCAGCTACAAGCGTGTGGATGGTTAGGACTGCAATGAAGAGGATAACCCCAACAACCGAGATCATATATTCATCTATAGAGGGGGTGATGACTTGAGCATAGTGTTCTATTACTGAGTTACTTCCTGTACTATCTTGATACTATATTTATAACTCTCATTTGGTGCAATGGACAGATTTCGGTACCTCAGCCCGAAGGATTCCACTGTTGACAACTCCCACTCGGTAATTCTGCAATCGAATACGTAGAGTGAGTACCCTACCCTACTCAGCCGCTGACGGAGCTTCCGTAAACCCAGGGCTTCCTATTTTTATGATCTGTTTTCCATCTACGACCTCTGATGCGCCGAGGTCCTGAACAGAGGGAGTGTAGTCTCCACATGTACAGGCGTTGTGGCTTCGGACTCTCCACAGTCCTCATTTTCAAAATCATGAAACAAAATATTGATTCCTGCGTTTGCATTTCTATCAATCAGCAGTCATCAGATAATCTTCTATATATTCACATTCATAATATTGCAACTTTGGATCTTGTTCCATTACTGGCGAGCAGTGAAGAGATCGCCTTCAATCATCGTTGGAGATTTTTTTTATCCGACTTTGCACTCAATAACGACATGATGTTTCTTGAGACA
Organism: Haloquadratum walsbyi C23; assembly: GCF_000237865.1. NCBI lineage: Archaea > Methanobacteriati > Methanobacteriota > Halobacteria > Halobacteriales > Haloferacaceae > Haloquadratum > Haloquadratum walsbyi. Next base: position 2,665,772 of record NC_017459.1, on the reverse strand, counting down.
ACGGATTCACTCCTTGTTGACGAGAAGCAAAGTTGCTTATCTGCCGATTAAAGTATAATATGATAAACATAATCTAGAGTGTTCTGGTGACGTCAAGAGTCGACAAGATTCTGTTTGCTCTGTATGATTGACACGCAGAAATATTATTTATACTCACATTGTACAGATTGCGTATGGATATCATTATTATTGGTGCAGGTAGGGTTGGTCTCCGGACTGCACGTGTGCTTCGTGAGGAAGGACACGATATTACAATCATCGAGGTCGATCATGAAAACGCAGCACAAACCCGCGGGGCAGGCTTTGATGTTGTTCGCGGCGATGGTGTACGCGAGTCGGTACTCATTGATGCTGGTGTTGAGTCTGCTGATGCTATTGGCGCATTAACTAATGATTTAACTGTAAACTTCGCAGCCTGCTCAATTGCAAAACATCATCAAACATGGACCGTTCTTCGTGTTAATAAAGATCATCGCGAGGAAGTATATCAAACATATACTGAGGGGGTAGATAAGGTCCTATATCCAGAACGGCTTGGAGCTATTGGCGCAAAGAACGCGTTACTAGGTGGGTCAGTGCGGGCAATCGCGGATATTGCTCAGCGACTTCAAATAGTCTTAATGACAGTAACTTCCAAATCACCAATGCGCGGATACACAATCGAGGAGGTTGCACTTCCTGCGCAGGCGCGTGTGCTTGCATTTGGAAAAGCAGATGACCCAATGCGGTTGCCACTGTCTGATGATTCACTTGAGACTGGTGATCGACTTGCAGTTCTTGTAGACTTTGATGTACTTGAAGAAGTGAGACAATTAATTGTTGGTGAACGACTCGCTCCTAACCGTAATGTTGGCTAAGAAATCGTGTCACACAACATGGTACAGTGATTAATTATCACAATATTTATATGATGAACACCGAATGACGAGCGGCTTTTGTTCATTCAAAACAAGCAATATAATATGAGTGATATACGTGAACGGACTGACCGCGCCGTTGCACTGCATGATTCGATTGAGTCAGATGGAGATGACGATGTATATGCAGTAACGACAACCGTTTTTGATGGTGATATTAGTATTGAGACAGCAGATGGTGCTGCTATATTCTCAGTCGTCATAACTGTTCCAATGATTGATGCAGTCGTCGACGGTCATGTCGCACCTCCCGTTCAGAAAGGCTGGGTTGACACATTTGGTCGTCGTATGGCTGATGCTGAAAGCGCAACACGAGGGCACGAAACGCTTGATATTAAAACGACACGCAAAGATGATACCGCAGTCGTTGAGACGACATTCACTGATATTGACCCATCACGAGGGGTTGATGATGCTGTTTCACTCGTTGAATTTGCTGAGGGGACGTATGTTGAAGGTGTGATTCCTGGATATGATTATACCGACCCAGTCACGCAACTCATCCAACGAGCATCTGATGCTGCTGGTGGAAAAAAAGGCGGAACGCCGCTTTGATATCTTCCCTACAGTAAAATCGTGAGGACTCCTTCGCAAGACAGTGCGTCAATCGTGTGTCCCTGGTATCGGACTTATACGCCACGCTGACGTACGGGGGATTTCCTTCGCACTTTCGCAATATACGCATCTATCCTCTGTGAGTAATGTCTATTAATGAGTAAGAAGCAAAATTGAGAGTTATCAATAATTTTTTATCACCCATTTTCATGTAACTCAGCTGTGAATATAATAGGTGACATTTGGGTGTGAATCGCCTCATGGTCATATCAAAACCCCGGGACATTCTCCTTGCACTGTATAAATGTCTAGAATATATCCCAGGTGCGTTTTCTTAGCAATGTCAATATAATAGACTTGAGCACAAACACCTTTGATGACAGACGCTGAGATTCTGATGTGCGTTTTGTTCAGGTGCTGGTCCCAGCTGGGACACGTGATGCTGTTGTTGAGGTCATTACTGATGAAAACATTGAGTATGCTATTACTGATGAAACAGGCACTGATGAATATGAGGCTATCATCACGTTCCCTCTTCCAACAGCGGCTGTTGAGCCAGTTTTGGATCAGCTTCGAACAGTAGGCATCGATACAGATGCAACGACAGTTGTCCTTGAGGCTGAAACAGTAGTTTCAGACAAATTCAATGAGCTTGATGAGGCGTATAGCAATGACAGTGATGATACAACTGATGGCGACCGGATTGCCCGCGATGAATTGCTCGCTCGTGCCAATGAACTTGCTCCAGGGATTGGACCATTTATTTTGATGACAATCGTCAGCGCCATAGTTGCTACAGCCGGACTCCTACTTGACTCACCGGCAGTAGTGGTCGGATCGATGGTCATTGCACCACTTATTGGACCGGCGATGTCAACAAGTGTTGGTACTGTTGTCGATGATACCTCATTGGTCGCTCGTGGTGTCAAACTGCAGATCCTTGGAGGCGTTCTCGCCATTGTATCGGCTGCTGGGTTTGCATTCATGCTTCGAACGGTGCAGATTGTTCCTCTTAGTGCGGTTGAAGTGTTCGAAATCGGCGAGGTGAGTCAACGACTTGCACCTGATGTTCTCTCGCTAGTGATTGCACTTGGTGCAGGTGCAGCAGGTGCTGTATCGCTTGCCTCTGGCGTTTCAACTGCACTTGTTGGCGTGATGATTGCCGCCGCACTTGTCCCGCCAACAGCAGTCGTCGGTATTGGACTTGCATGGGGAACCCCACGGGTTGTCGCTGGGTCAGCCATTCTCGTTTTGGTAAACTTTATCGCAATAAATCTTGTTGCACTCATTGCATTGTGGCAACTTGGATATCGACCACAGTCATGGTTTCGCACATCAGAGGCGCGTTCAACAACCTTGACGCGCATTGCGGTTTTAACCGTCGCGTTAATTATACTCTCCTCGGCACTTGCTGGTTTTACATACAGCAGCGCACAAACAGCCGCCTTCGAAGAGCAGACCAATGCTGCAATTAACGCTGAATTACCACCAGAGGCAATAATGCTTGACCTCACCGTCACATACAGCGGATTCCCTGCCAGAACGCCACAGCAGGTTATTGTGACTGTTGGGTATCCCTCCACGACTGAGCCTCCTGCTATTGCCGATGCAATTGACGCGCGGATTGAATCAATTGCGCCAGTCACACCGTATATCGGTGCAAAAATCCCATTTATCGATCAGAACCGTAGTCACCCCAGGGCAATGTCACCTGCTGATGCTGAATCACCTACGAGGGAATCAAGCAATACACATTCAACGAGAGCAATCACCGTCGAACTCAGATACATTCCTGTCGAACGAACATGATCATTAGTTAGTATCAACGATATATAAAGGTCAAAGACAGTGATATTAGAAGTGAACCGCCCCACCCGACTCCGCTATCGCTCCGGTGAGGGTGGGGCTTCCGTGTTCTCGCATCGGACTTTCTACTTCTGTGACGGCATTTGCAAGCGGTACGTCCGGATGACGCGTACCCACAGTGCTACCAGTCTCCATAGACGTTCTGAGTCGGACTGTCCCAGCCCTATTTAATAGTGACAATGATAACTCAGGCTGACCGTGGTTAGTATCCCACTCCAAGTCAGTCTGATGAATACTGCTCGTCACAATTTAACGAGAAAACATGCTACTCATGCCTTGGCAAGATAATGCACGGCGGTATCCCCTGCTTATTCGTTCGTTTTACTCACTCCTTGAGGAAGGGGGCCAAGCCTCGTAATTATTAAAAAGTTTGAGTTTGACTGCAAACTGAGACACAATGTATGAATTATGCCTGTCGAGACGGGGGGATATCGGGTTCCCATCCAGCAGCATCAACGGTCGTCGTGAGGACAGTGTCAATCCCCTCATCATATTTAATACTCATTTGACAGTCAGCAGCGATTGCTTCTGATCGATCGCTTTTGTTGTTCACGGTTAACACTGGTATTTCGCGCTCACGGAATCGTTCTATGACATCATCACGAAGCGCCAGTTGGTCTGCTAGTGGATACCCGCAGGCTTCACTAGCATCTGTCATGAAGAGTATAATATCCGCCAGATGTTCAATTGCGCTGACTGCTTGTCGTTCAATATCATTCCGTTCGGTCGCTGGTCGGTCTAACAATCCAGGTGTATCGACAATCTGGTATCGAATTCGATTCCGCTCAAAATGTCCAACATGAATACCAGTTGTGGTGAATGGATAGTGTGCAATCTTATTATCAGCGCGAGTAATAGCATTAACAAACGATGATTTTCCAACGTTCGGATACCCAGCAACGACGATTGCAGGTTCATCGGGACGGATATCGGGAAGGTTTTTTACTGCATCACGAGCCGAGCCAATCTGATCGAGATCATCTGCAATATCTTCGACGAGGTCTGCCATCCGAGCAAAGGCTTGTTTTCTGTGTTTCCGCGCTGTCTTCGATTCGGTTTTTCGTAATTTCGATTGATACTCTCGTCGGAGTGTCCCAATTTGTCGACTTGTCCATGTCACACGAGAGAGACTTTGACGAAGTGCGTCGACATCGACGATAGCATCGGCAAGTTCATAATAAAATGGATCAACAGATTCGAAATCAGGCCACTGCGTGACGACATTCTCGAGGTTATCAGAGAGAATAGCTGAGGCTGTCTGTAACATCGACTGCTGAGCTTTTAGACCTGATTTCGCCCGTCCAGACCGAGCAGCCCGCGAGAAGGCTTTATCAATAAGTTCCGACGAGCGTGGAGTTGTCGGAAGAGACTCAAAAATCATGGTATATAAAAAATGTCGTCGAGCAATAAAAACACGTTCGTCTCAGGGAGAAGTACGGAAATCCTATGATCTATAGGTGGAGCAGGGCGAGAACCCCGACCCTTGAGGTGAGGTTGTTCACGTTACCGGATGGTGCTAATACTGTTGGCTATAGTCACACGAAGGATTTCAGCACCCCGGGGTGCCGGAAATCTCCACGTAGTTATAGCCAACAGTATAACAACACCGATATTAGCACGAGTGCAAGCATCAACACAAGCTCAAACAATGTAATATTTAACTGCTCAGAATTTCCTCACATTCACGCAGACAGGAGAATCAAAGCGCATAACATATCGATTATATGATTAGATTAACACTTAATATATTACTAATAAATGATCTATTAATTTCCATCGCGATTGAGATATTCAGACTGCACTTCCACGACTGCAGCAGAATCTGTACAGTCCGCATATCGATCTAACGGTTCAGCATTGAGTTCAAGAAATGTCTTCCCCCAAGTAAACTTTGCAAGAATTTGACGTGCATACTCTGGATAATCAAAAATCCACAGGGCAGCAGCAATCGCCTCAACCGTCGTCAACTGCATTGGCTGCCCAAAATTGATTGGATTGGCGGCGACAAGATATGGAAGTGCTCGATGAACGCCGGGGAGTGTAAACTGTGCTTCACCAGCAGATTCCCATGAGCAATCAAGCGCAACAAGAGTATCCACAGCGTCATCCGCAGGTGAAAGAGCACGATCGGCGTGCGGATTGAGCACAACCCCATATGGTGTTGTACGATCTGAGTTGTGCAGTGTTGCAAGGTCAAACCGTTCGAGCTTTCGTGCGGTACATTTTGCGGGGTCATCGTCGCCTTCATACCGGATATGCAGTTGGTATGATGACTCTGAAGAGGAATTAGACGCTTGATATTGACGATTACCTGAAGACATGTATCATCTTTTTATTGTAGACTCTGTGATGCATTTATTATCCTGTATACTCCAATATAGATTCGAATATCGACCGCAACAAACGTATCATAGATTATGTGTGCATATTAAAAACTTATTCGTAAGTGGTTACTCACGCTTTCCAGCACCAACCGCTGCCTCGCCAACTGGGTCATGTCCCTCAATTACATTTAGACCGTTCATGTATGGTTGAAGTGGTTCTGGAATGGTAATTGTGCCATCATCATTCTGATAATACTCCATAATTGCAACCATTACACGAGGAACAGCAACCCCTGAGCCATTCAGTGTATGGAGATATGAGGCTGATTCATGTCGTTCAGGTCGATATCGAAGTCCTGCTCGCCGTGATTGAAATGCACCGAAGTTTGACACAGATGATACCTCAAGCCACCGACCACCAATGTCTGGACCGGTCGCCATATCGTCACCTGGTGCCCAGACTTCAATATCGTATTTTTTCCGCTGTGTGAAGCCCAAATCACCTGTACACATCTCAAGAATCCGATATGGTAGTCCAAGCCGTTGGAGCACAACCTCGGCTTCCGTAAGCAGTCCATCAAATCGCTCAGCGCTATCTTCCGGGCGAACAAAATTCACTAATTCGACCTTATTAAATTGATGAACACGAACAATACCACGGGTCTCGGTTCCATGCTCTCCTGCTTCCCGACGGAAGTTTGGGGTGTATGCCTGTATTTTCACCGGTAGATCATCGTCTAACAAAATCTCATCACGATACATGTTCGTGACTGGGACTTCAGCCGTTGGACAGAGCCATAAATCATCATTATCCCACGGTTCATCATTTGTCTCACCAATACGGTAAGCATCCTCGGTGAATTTTGGGAACTGTCCGGTTCCAACCATTGATTGTGAATTGACCGGGATTGGCGGGAAAACATCCTGATATCCTTGTTCACGGTGAATATCAAGCATGAATTGCACAAGAGCATGCTCAAGTCGGGCACCATCGCCTTTCGCGAAATAGAACCCACCGCCTGTCACTTTGGCGCCTCGCTCGAAATCAAGTATTTCTAATTCTTCGCCAAGATCATAATGCGGAATAACAGTATCAGGCAGCGAGCGGAGCGAATCAAATCCCTCACGCCGCCGCTCAACGTTTTCCGATTCATCTGTTCCAACTGGAACCGCATCATCTGGCACTTGTGGGATCTTGAGCATTGCCGTATCGAGTTCAGATTTTAATTTGTCGGCTTCGCGCTCGATCTCCTCAAGTTCATCTTTTAATTCTTGTGACTGCGTGATTGCTTCTGATGCGGCGTCTTCATCACCAGCAGCTTTTAGTTTGCCAATCTTCGACGAAATTTGATTTCGCTCATGTCGGAGTTCATCCCCGCGAGCTTTACGTTCGCGCCATTCTTGATCAAGAGTGAGAATCTGATCAAGATTGACGTCTGTCACCCCTTTTTCATCAAGGGCTCCCCGGATTGCATCAGGGTTTTCACGAAGCAGTTGCCGATCAATCATAGCTGGCGATTCTTGTGGATACGGCAAAACCGTGTCGCATCGGGAGCTAATCGACGATGGGTAATCTCAAGAGTGAAGCAGATGTAATCATATACTTGATGTATCGGTGAAACATCTCCGGTTCGAATATAACGGACCCTATTTTGCATATTATCGAGTAATTGTACGTGCCTCAGACTAGTTGAGACTAGCGAGGGTATGAGTGAAAAGGTATATTTATTACCTTCGGTAGCTCACAACCTGTACATTTTTGCTAATACGAGTTGGCATACAATTATGGATATCGGTGATATTGCCACGGTAGACACTGCTGATGACATTTACTATATGGATACTGGGATGTATGAGACGCCAGGATATGGGTCAGTATATATTATCGATGCAGACCAGCCCGCGATTGTCGATACAGGTATTGGAACAAATTATGAACGCATTATTGATGCGCTTGGTCGTGTTGATATTGACACCAACTCGCTTGCGCATTTATTTGTGACACATGCCCATCTTGATCACGCGGGGGGAGCAGGATTTTTACTTGCTGATTGCCCAAATGCAACAGTTCACACTCATGAGCGTGCTGCACCGCACCTTTCAGACCCAACACAGCTCATTGAAGGAACAAGAGCAGCCGTCGGTGAACAATGGCAGTACTACGTTGAGCCTAATCCTGCTCCTGCGTCTCGAATTAATGCGCTTACCGACGGAGATACGGTTCATCTCGGAGATCGATCACTCACAGCAGTCGCTGCACCGGGGCACGCACTCCATCAAATGATGTTCTATGATACAACCGAAGACACACTATTTACCGGTGATGCTGCCGGAATTTATATTCCTATGCAGGATCGTGTCCAGCAGACCTCACCACCATCACAGTTCAATCTTGAGACATGTCTTGATGATGTACGTGCGATCGATTCGATGGCACCTGAGACATTATGTTTTGGACACTTTGGTCCGCGGGTATATGATGATGAATTATTGTCTTCATACAAACGTGCGCTTGTCGAGTGGGTTGAAGCTGTCCGACAGAAACGAGGCGAAGCCAATTCAGATGAAGATGTAATTCAATACTTCAGCGATAATGCCGAGCTTATCGATGTGTGGGGTGCAGAAAAAGCACGAGCTGAAGCGCGATTGAATGTTCGTGGTGTTCTTGCATACCTGGACTGGCAAGCAGCACAAACAGACTGAGTTATTGTCATTTGATGAGTCATTGCCTCACTCAGAAATCATATTTAGCCAAAAGAGAGGGCGCTAAGCCCCCTTCCTCAAGCAGCAACCGAAGGGAGCGAGTACGGAGGGTATACAGCGCCCACACGAGGCACAACTATGCCGGTTCGTATGCTTAACATACGCCAATTTCTACAGTTAGATACACCATATGAACTACAGCCCACGCTTCCGGTTGTTCCCGACGACGGAGCAACGCGGAGTGATGGACTGGCAACGGAACACCGTGCGACAACTATACAACCACGCGCTCACCGAATTTGAACAAATACCCTAGGACACAGGTACGCTTCGCCAGCGCGTCTGGATGGTAATGATTCGAGACATGCTCCCTGCGCTCAAAGACTGGTGACCCGACCTCAAACAAGTCTACTCGACGGTCTTGCAGAAGGCGGTCGAGCGAATCCGAGACAACATTCAAAACCTCGGGAAACTCAAAGCCAAAGACTACGACGTTGTGTCGGTGAACTGAAAGCGTCCACAAGATTTCAGGAATCTCACGTATCGACAGTCGGGCTTCGAACTCGATAAAAAGAGTGACACAAACGTCGAGGCGTTCTCATCCTCAAGAAACTCAAAAGCAAAACCCGCCAAATCCCGATTCGCTTACATCGAGACCTTCCAGATCATGAGTCAATCAAAGAAGTCACACTCAAAAAGGACTCCACTGGCGCGTGATACGCCGGCTTCTGCATCGAGACGGAGACGCCGAATAAACCCGCCGTCGAAGATATCGACTCAGATGAGACAGTAGGACTTGACATCGGCGTCCTCAGCTTCATCCACGACTCGGATAGGCGTTCCGTCGGGAGAGTTGACTTGTCCGACGAGCGAGAACGACTCGACCGCGAGCAACGCTCGCTCTCGCGGAAGGAATATTACTCGAACAACTGGGAGAACCAACGACGATGTGTAGCGAATGTTCACGCGCAGATGTCGAACAAGAAACACGACTTCAAGTATCAAGTACAAACTCGCGCACTTCTACACCACGGAGTATGACGCCGTGTTCGTCGAAAACCTCATCATGAAAGGGATGCTCGAATCCTCGGAGAACGCGCGGAACAAGACCGAGGTTGGCTGGCGCGACTTCATCACGATTCTCGACCATCACGGTGAGAAGAACGGATGTCACGTCGTGCAGGTTGACCCGCGTGGGACGAGCAGGGAATGCGCGTTGTGTGGCGTTGAAACGCACAAGCCGCTGTGGGTGCGCGAGCATTCGTGTCCGACATGTGGGTTCGAAGTTGATAGAGATTGGAACGCGGCTCTCGACGTCCTCAACAGAGGACTCGCCAAACTAGGAGTGGTTCACTCCGAAGCAACGTCCTCAGAGCCGCACGGCGATTCTGATGTGCGAATGAGAGCTTCGTTCTCGTTAACGCCTGTGGAGGCTGCGACCACTGTGTCTACTGACGGTGGCGACTCATTGTCTATCGTCGTGGATGCAAGTCGCGTCGTAGAAGCAGGAAGCCCCGCCCTCACGGAAGCAACGCGAAGCGTTGCTGAGTAGGGCGGGGTAGTTCACGAGTATCTTAAGATTATTTATTCACTAATCAGGTAGATTCATCATATATTGACCTCACCCCGAGTCAAGCCTCGGGGTATTCGCCTTGTCTTCTGATAAATTATCTTAGAAGATGAAAAAGACCTACTCAACCGACTAAAAACCCATCGACACCATCGCGAGCACGGATAAGGAGTGTACTCGATTCAGTAAGAAGCACTGTCCGCTGTTGTTCAAGTAAGCGGGCGCTATCTGATGTTGTGGATCCAGCAGTCATTGACACTCGATACGCACCGGGACCACGTAGGAAGTCTGAGACACGCTTTGTTGAACCCTGGTCAAGTCGTGCACTCGCCGTAGCGACGACACGGCCATCTTGATGTGCACGGACAGTGACTTGACGTTGGGAGCGCTCATTGCGCATCCGTAGGTCAGCTGTTGCATCTGACCATCCATCGAGATCAATCCCCTCTGTAGAAATCATAAGCGGAACTGTTGTGGGTCGTGTCCCGTCGAATACAGATTCCCAACGATCGCTTTCTGATTTGATTGTAATTCGAATTTGTCGAAGTGGTGGGATTGTTGGGAACTGGAGCACTGTGCCTGGGGGAGGGTGGTAATCGTATTCAAGCACACGACGGTTGTCGGCATCAACCATCACAATGACTTGACGAGACGTTGATGTTACATTGGCAATTTTGAGTGAATATCCTGTTAATGCGCCTGCTTGTGGCCACTGCACATCTCCGAGTGGCGCTGTGCTCCCTCCACGTCCAATATACCCACAATCTGGTGTACAATAGACAGGTTGTCGAATTCGAATTGACGGTCCGACTGTCACTGTGAGATCGTCATGAACAGCATCAACATGAAGCAACCCACGTTTTTGTTGTCCATCAGCTGTCGAGACACGCACAGTGTATACTCCTGAGCGAGCAATACTGGTAGGAATTTGACGTTTACGCGCACGCCCACTTGGAGCGACTGTCACGCTTTCAGCAAGCACCTCCGTCTGTGCTATCGTTGATTCATCCATCGTATTCTTCGATGTGACAGTGCGCTTATTCGTGCGTGAATTTTGCTGAGTAATAACGACCGTCACGTAGCGGAGCGTTGACCCGGCGGCGCGAACAAAGATATTAACTGGTGAATCAACGTTTGCGGCTGGATCCTGAGCCCGATACACCTGTGTTGATTTAACTCCGTCAGTTGTTGCTGTCTCAGGCACCACAGCCGCCTCAGTTGATTCTTCGCTTGTTAACTCATCAGAGTTATTATCTGCTGTATTATCAAAGCTACCACATCCACTGAGAGCTGCTGTCCCGACAGTAGTGAGGGCTGCTATGACTGTCCGTCGTGTGGGCACATCATATATTTACATCGCATACTCATGAACAGTTCGTCACACACCCACATGAGAGTCGGGTTTGTGAATCGCCTTGGGTTATAGTGTTCCTGAAAAATTATTGAGGAATTCAATCCAAAATCTTGTCATAGAGTAGCTGCTGATACTGTTGTGTAAAACCGATGATTCAAAATGTTTCACGGAGTATCAAAGACCCGATACTTCCTGTTTCGACGACGTGCTTTCTATCCACGACATCAGAACACCCGATGATCTAAATCTCTCATTCATACCCTCAATGGACGGACAACGCGGGCGGATAGGGTATATTGGTGATCAACATTTGTAGGCAATGCTGATATATCGAATCATCTGATATGTATCATAATGAGTCACCATTGCCCGAACCCAGAAGTGTACAAACAGGGTCGTGGAAGGGATGCGTATAATCAACTAATACAAGAAATCTGTAATGAAAAACACACACAACATGAGCCACATAAGCCGACACGAGTGTGGATTGATGAAAATAACACACCCGATGGTGTTGTCAGTTCACTTAATATCATTCTCAACACTGGTGGGTGCACACTGCGCGGGTATGTTGCTGAATCCGTTGATGACGGGAGTGTTAATCATGATGTCATAATGAACCAGATTGACCTCTGTCTTGAGCATGAAACAGCAGCTATTGATGAGCCTGCTGACTTAGTGAAAATATACACATCGGGATCATTCCTTGATGAGCATGAGGTATCCATGAAGTTTCGAGTCGCAATCACTGAGACGTTTGCTGACCGGGATCGGATTGTCATTGAATCATCTCCTGACTTTGTGAATCGAGAAAAGCTCAGGACATTCACTGAACTTGGTCTCGCAACAGATGTTGCGATTAGGGTTGAGACAACGACTGACCGCATCAGGCATGACCGTATAAATGAGTAGTTTGATTTCACCGATTTTCAGGATGCCTGCGCTGAGGTGTGCCATGCTAATGATATGACTCCCTCGGATGTGGGTGTTGGCGTCAAGGGGTGTCCACTACTGAAACCACCGTTCCTCACGGAATCTGAGGCTGTTGATGACATGGTTGAATCGGTCCGACAATGTGCAAACATCAACGGTTGTCACACTGTGTCGATGAATTCAGCCGACGTCCAGCGATATACAGTGGTTGATACGTTATTTTCTGAAGATGGGTACCGACCACCGTGGCTATGATCTGTCAGTAAGGTACTTGAGTTAACGTCTGATGTTGATGCAATCGTCGTTTTTGATCCCGTTGGGAACGGGCACGATTTTGACGACGGTCCTCATAACTGTGGCGAGTGTGATGAGCGTGTCCAAACTGCGATTAAAGATTATAACCGCCGACAGGATCCAAGCGTATTCAAACAAGTCGAGTGTGATTGTCAAATTAAATGGTCATACGTATTAGAAGCAGAGTCAAGTTATGCCCAACCGCTAACGCGATAGCAATATGAATTCAAAATATCTTGAGCGCATCGATTGAATGCTCTAATCACCAAGGGTACGCTAATCAGTCGTTTATATCCCGGAATATTGATAAGATTCTCTCCAATCTAGCTCAGCCAAACGCCTGTAGGATCCCTTTTCCGTCGGTGCTCCGTCCTAACTCAGGAAGTGTGGCGCGTTCAGGATGTGGCATTAATACAGCGACGGTATCATAATTTCCAGTAATACCAGCAACATTACCGCGAGAGCCATTTGGATTTGCATCATCGGTGATATTACCACTCGAATCACAGTATCGAAAGAGGATTTGATTGTCATTTTTGAGCATTTCATATTCACTTTCTGTAATCTCAAATCGACCCTCGCCGTGTGCGATTGGGATTTCAATGACAGTGCCCGTTTCATATGCCTCTGTCCACGGAGTAGTAGCGTTTTCAACACGAAGATGCACTGTCTCACACTGGAACCGGGCACGGTCATTTGTGGTAAACGCCCCAGGGGTAAGCCCAGACTCACATCCAACTTGTGCGCCATTGCAGACACCAAGAACAGGAATCCCACGTTCGGCGGCTGCTTGGATATCGTTAACAATTGGGGAATGAGCTGCCATTGCGCCTGCACGAAGATAATCACCGTATGAAAACCCACCAGGAAGAATAATTCCATCAAGATTCTCAACAGAGTCATTCAGTCCGTCCTCGTGCCAAACACGCGTAGCATCAATACCAATATGCTGAAGAGCGTGGACCGCATCACGATCGCAGTTTGACCCACCAAACTGTACGACAACAACGGTCATTGCTGTGATCCCGATGGGACAGTGTGTTGCTCAACGGTGACTTCATAGTCGTGAATTGTTGGATTTGCCAGGAGACGTTCCGCCATCTCGTCTGCTCGTGTTGCGGCTTTCTCTGCGGAGTCAGCCTCAATATCAACCTCAAATCGATCTGCAGAGCGGAGTGCTTCAACCTCGAATCCAAGTCGCTCAAGAGCACGCCGTGTTGTTTCGGCTTCTGGATCAAGGACACCAGATTTGAGCCGTACCGTGACTGTTGCTGTGTACATCTTCATTGATAATCATTGGATGAGCATAGATAAAAATCGTTTTGAACTCGATGTATATACAGATCTATGTACATTCAGATGTGACAACGCAGGAGCGCTACGCCTCAGTTAATAATGAAATCCTCCACGGGTATTTCACTTTTGAGGTTTCATTAATCGACTCGAACTGCCAGACAGACACGTTTTTTCCCGGGGACGAATATACATATATTGATGGAACTGCGACCGCAGGCTCACATACAAATCTGTGTTGTTTCAATACGTAGAGGTGTAGACGGTGACAGGTGAATTGACAGAGATCACCGTTGTTGGTGATGATAAGACTGGAATTGTTGCAAATATTACGACATTACTCTTCGAGCGTGGGATTAATATCGTTGATATCGACCAGGCTATTCGCGAAGGGATGTTTCGTATGACACTTCGTGCGGATATAGATGAGATGGTTTGTACTGAATCAACGCTTCGGGAGACACTGACCGAACTCGGTGATGATCTTGAAGTTGATATCCAAATCCGATTTCCAACGGATCGTGAAACCAAGCGAATTGCTGTTTTTGTCACGAAGGAAAGTCATTGTCTCCAGGCACTATTAGAAGCCCATGCGACAGGTGAGCTTGACGCTGAGCTTTCAGTCGTTATTGGAAATCATGGTAATCTCGAACCGCTTGTGACGCAGTATGAAATCCCATTTGTCGATATCGGTGATGATAGTGGAATTCCAGATGAAGATCAGATGCTTTCTGTTCTCGATGAATATCAGATCGATCTTGCCGTTCTTGCGCGATATATGCGCATTCTTAGTCCAAAAATTGTGTTTCGGTATGAAGACCGAATCATCAATGTTCACCCATCACTTCTCCCATCATTTCCAGGGGCTGCTGCCTACCGACAGGCAAAAGAAGAGGGCGTCCGCATTGCTGGGGTGACTGCGCATTATGTCACAACTGATCTCGATCAGGGACCAATTATTACTCAACGAGCATTTGATGTGCCCGATGATGCCGATGTAGAGACAATCCGCAATCGGGGACAGCCGCTTGAGGCTGATGCATTATTAGAGGCTATTGAATTGCATCTGAATAATACTATCTCTGTTCACCGTGGTCGTACAGGACTTCACTCTGGCACTGATTCATCTGAATACCAACTTGGTCTACCGAAAGATATCGAGGCAATTCAACCGGATGATCCAATCGACACTCATGAGAGTGATACTGATACGACATCAGAACCGGCCTCAGATGTCGTCGATGACTGATAGCCCTGAAGAGCAAGGATTCTCGCGGTATTGTACCGCTGGATTAGGATGGGTATGGTTTATACACGCCTCGATGACGACTACTGGCTATGCCGACCAGCGGTTCAGAGGTACTTCTTATTATCTGCACCCTATTTCGATTCGGAATCAGATACCTTTCGGTTAAAACGAGTGAATCCCGATGTTATCCGATTGAGAGGACTTGGTAGACCGTCTCAATTATGATTAACCACGACTTCAAGTTATCTAAAACATCAGTTTGACATGTCGAATGTAATTCATGTGGAGGTTGTCAGATTCATCCCGGCGTCAACGCGTGATGCTTTTTTTCGTACTTCCGTAACCATATCTTAGCATTGAGATGACGTATCTCACTTCATCCGACTCGCTTACCGTCTGCGTGGTCTGTCAGTTGAACGCCTAAGTGTAAAGAGTACAGCAGATGTTCCACAAGTCACTCGATCCGTAGTGCGTCAATTAGATTGACGCTTGGTGTGAGTTATTATATCAAAATCACATTATATTTCATCTACACAGCGCTCTGAGTAGTTGCTATTAAAATTCCTGTACATTCTCGATAGCCATCTCTATTGACGGGGCATCAAACCATTGTGCATCTACGTATGCATTTGTCCCAGCCGCATACAGGTCTGAAATAGTATTGATGAACGGCTGTGGCAATGGCGTTGGTGAGCGGTCACAGTGCCCCCGCCAGTCAGCTACATCTTGTATCTTCGCTTGACGCTTCGCGTCGGTGACGGCGGAGACCCACTCGGGGTCGATTTGTTTGTATTGCTGTCGAATGACCTCTTTCGAGACCTCTTGATCATTATATCCGAATCGATTCTCATCAAATGTCCCAACAACATCCGCGAGAATAATTTCACCGTCGTGATATAAACATTCGATTTTTCCATCTTCATGAACAAATCCACGCTTCTCTGCTTCGCGTGTTATGATCCGATTCACACTCACTGCAAGCTCTTCTAATGTGTCTATACTCGCAGCCCCAGCAATCCGCTCGGCTTCCTCTCGGTCGAGATACCGGTCCTGTTCCTCATACTTTGTTGAGAATTCAATAACCGGCTTAGGAAGCTCAACAGGATTTGACGGCCATGCGTCAGCATCGATATCATACTCCTGTGGTGATTTTCGATCACGAAGACTTGATCCAATAGGTACGGAATTGCGAAAGACGACCTCAAGTGGGATTAAATAGTTTTGACCGCCAGCTTCGTGATATGATTCATAGTCGTATGCTCCATCGTCATATGGAAGCGCTGGAACCTGTGTCAGTTTGATTGCCATCTCTGTCGGTGCTGTTGAGCATGCATCGAGACTGCATGGGTCTGTAGTGATATGATCAGATTCATCCGATGATTGATTATCTATGGTGGTCGTTTCAGCTTTTGACGGTCGCACAACACCGATATAATGCGTTGAGATTCCATTTTCTTCGAGTAATTCGAAATTATATGCCCCCATTGTACACAGTGAGGTACCTTTATGCGGAATCTGATCCGGCATTGCTCCCCAATCAAATACAGAGTATTGATCGGTGAACACGAACCGTCCACGACCATAACCTGTTGTCGTCGGTTCTGTTTCAACAAGAAACTCCTTGACACTCGTCATACGCTCATGGGTGATAGCCGTGAGTAAGAAGCCTTCCAAATTGAATTTAGTCTCGTTGCATTATCTCAGAATTGGTGACATGTGACTCAAGACCTGACCTCGTGGGGAACGCCAGTGGTTTGTGATATGATGCACTCACTCTTGACATTCTAATCAATCGACGGCGATACAACACAGTCTGAGCGGTCATTACTAACTCTCTGAGCATGCCGGATGAAAATCTGAAAATAGTCTGAAAACATATAGCCCGAGTCAATACAGTCAGAACACCATTTATGAATTACTTACTACACAGGTTTGATTGCACAGGCAATGTCAGAAACCGCCGATATCGGCTCCTTTTTAGATACCGATACGCTGTATATTGCTATGGATGCGGATGAGGCGGTGTCTGATGAGATATCTGAATCAACATTAGATCTTGAGTTCTCGACTTCCCCAACGACCGATCAGTCATTCGAGAACGCTCTTGCCGCTGCCCGCGCTGGTGATCGGCTCAGCATCGATGATGGAATTGAACTAATAACGACAGGAACAGATTCTCCGGGAATTGATACAGCACGAAAAGAGAAAGTGCTTGAAATCGCCAATCGACGACGCGCTGAGCGTGTTGGTGATGCGGTCACGTTCGTTGCGAACCTCAATAACAATGTGACGACTGCATGTAATACCGGATGTTTATTCTGTAATTTCAAAGATAGTGCCCATCAATTCGAATTAAACTCAGATGTTAACCATGGTGGATTCACAAAAACACCAGCAGTCTCTCAAGCAACTGTTGCTGCAGCCGTTGATCGTGGGATATCGGAGGTGACATCTGTTTCTGGATTACATCCCGCATTTGCGCTCAATGCTGAACATCGAGAAATCCTTGCCGAGTATGATAACCCTGCGCGAACGGTGAATTACAAACCACCAGAGCAGTACACGACAGATCCAGGAACATATGTTGAGCAACTTCGTGCGATGTCTGTTGGTGATGTTCATCTTCATTCAATTACTCCTGAAGAGGCTCATCACGCTCGTCGTGGTACCGATTGGTCTTATGAGCAAATCTATACCGAACTTCGGAAAGCAGGGCTTGATTCTGCACCGGGAACCGCCGCAGAAATCCTTGTTGATGAAGTACGAGATGTGATTTGTCCGGGAAAGATGTCAAGTTCAGAGTGGGAAGCCGCGATAGAAGGTGCGATTAAGGCTGGGTTGGATGTTACAGCAACAATCATGTATGGGCATGTAGAAAACGCTGCTCATCAAATCACTCATCTAAAACGAGTTCGCGAACTTCAAGATCGCACCGGTGGAATTACTGAATTTGTCCCGTTATCGTTTGTCCACCAGAACACACCACTGTACAAGCGTGGTGTTGTCTCTGGCGGAGCAAGCGATGCTGAGGATGAGCTGATGATCGCTGTTTCGCGATTATTCCTCGACAATATTGATAACATTCAATCATCATGGGTAAAATTCGGCGATGAAAAGGCACTAAAACTGCTAAATTGTGGTGCAAATGATTTTATGGGTACGATTCTTTCTGAGGAGATCACAACACGTGCGGGCGGGACACACGGTGAATTCCGCTCTGTTGCTGATTATGTTGAATTAATCTCTGCGATTGGTCGAACGCCTGTTGAACGGTCAACAGATTATACCAGACGGCATGAGTTGAATCCGGATGCTGAGGTCTCTGGACCGATGCTTGGTCCACAAGCCGATGGCACGCCACTACTCGGTCCTGATGATAATGGATTGACCCCCTCAAGCATTGTCGCTGATGACTAGTCGGTGGCATGCTCTCTTCCCCGGCTTCTGAAACGAATAGTCTATACCCACCCATTAATATATTTATTCATGTCTGATCCTGTGAATCGAAAGCGCGTTTTGGAGACTCTGTTGTCAGAATGAGACTTATATCGGTGTTTGCTCCTGATTATGAAGATCTATTGATAAAATAAATACATTTACTTACGGTCATTAATCTGATTTATCCACGATGATGGTCACAACTCACGTGGCTGCAGGATTGCTACTTGCAGTCTCTGTTGCCACCTTTGCACCTGACTTTGCCATACCCGCTGCCATCGGTGCGATTATTGGTGGGATTCTGCCTGATATTGACTTTTTCATCGGAGCACACCGGCGGACATTACACTTTCCAGTGTATTACACGGTCGCAGGAGGGAGTGTTGGACTCATAACAATAATGACTCCAAGCTCACTCACTGTTGGTATTACCGTTGGATTACTGACGGCTGGAATACATTCACTCTCAGATTGGTTTGGTGCTGGTGAAGAACTCCGTCCATGGGAGCGTACATCTCAGCGTGCAGTGTATATCCACCCACGACAACAATGGCTTCGACCACAGTATGTTATCCGATATGATGGGGCACCTGAGGATCTTGCACTGACGTTTGCCCTTGCGGTGCCTGCAGCACTCACCTTCGATGGGTGGCTCCGTGCGATTGTAATTATTGGTATTGTGATTGCTGGTGGATATACGATAACACGAAAGTATATTCCACGATGGCTTGAGCTATAGACTATCTGGAGACATTATCGATGTACGCTGAGGATATTAGTTAATCTGCGGATTCACCGGCGCTAATCGAGTGATTGGTATTAAGCGGTCCATCTCGACAGGCAACACTACGATATCGTTGTCCATGAACTCCATCAGACTCAATTGCATCAGTGATATATTCTGTGAGCCACCCACCATCGGCGGGGTGTCCAGTGAATCCCTCTCGTCGAATCTGTTTTGGAAGATATCTATCATACACCGGGAGTCGCTCATGAAGTGGAACACCAGCACTGCTCGCAATGTCTGTGAGCTCGCTGAGTGCTGGCCAAGCGTAGTCTGGATTGATGTAGTCCTCTGTCACTGGTGAAACACCACCGAGGTCATCAACACCACAATCAAGTAATTCACGAGTTGGTGAGAGGTTTGGGGGGACTTGGACCGAGATAGACTTCGGAAGGCAGACACGAGCCATTGCAACCACCCGGCGCATCGTCGAAACCGACGGTTGTTCAAAATCCGACCGTTCGTTCGGGACAACATTTTGAATAATAACTTCTTGAATATGGTCATATCGCTCATGCAATTCACGAATGGCAAGCAGACTTTCAGCACGATCACGCCACTCTTCACCAATCCCAACGAGCAACCCTGTGGTGAATGGAATACCAGCCTTACCTGCAGCACGAATCGTATTTAATCGTTGTCCTGGAGTCTTGCGCCGCGTGCCTGCGTGTGCATCGACGTCTGCGGTGGTCTCTAACATAACACCCATACTTGCATTGACCGGTGCGAGTTGCTCAAACTCGGTCAGTGTAAGATCCCCTGGGTTTGAATGTGGGAGAAGTCCCTCTTCAAGTGCAATATGACAACACATATTGAGGTATTCGATTATGTCATCAAACCCCCAGACATCCAGTTGTGCATGAATCGCCTCATATCGGTCATCTGGGCGGTCACCAAAAGTAAAGAGTGCTTCAGTGCAACCAGCGTCTGCACCGACTTGAACACGATGGCGAACTTCTTGCGGTGACAGAAGCGTTGCCTCCCCAGGAATGTCATAGTATGTGCAATAACTGCAGGTGTATCGACATGCGGTTGTAAGTGGAATAAAAACATTACGTGAGAAAGTGAGCGCCGCTGCCGAGTTGACATCAGCTGGAGTCGCAGAGAGAAGCCGATTGATACTGGTAGATGGTATCGTAAAGTCAATATCATACTCGGCTGCCGCAGGGAACATCGTAGCAATTGTTGCAGGTCGGTCATAAAAAGAGTTTGACTCTCGGACAGTCGTGCCGTGAATGTAAAGGATATTACATTAAATTATATCAAAATCACACTTTCGAGAATAACTGAAAGTTGAATATACAATCATCAATTCGTCCTCAGGAATCGGTCTCCTTCCATCAGTCACCGCGTGAATTAGAGTTTGTCCGCTTGAACGGAGGTGATGTTTCGTCTGGATTTACCAACTCATCTAGCCAGTATCCGATGTGGTACCCGATGTGGTCACTGTTTGTCGAAGAATCGATTGTAATCGTTGCATTTGTATAATATTCAACCGCTGGGTCAGCATCCGTGGAACTACCATACACTCTCTTTTTTGAGACGGTCTCTCCAGAGAATTCATCGCTACAACCACGATATCTGCATCATGAGGACTGTCAAGCTCTTTGATACTCAGATTTGCTGGCACCTTTCCACGGGCATTGCTGAAATGGTCCACTGTCGGTTTGACCTGTTCATCGATCTCTGTCGAATCGATTGTGTCGAAATTCGATGTATTAATGTGAACTTTTAAACTATCATTTTCCCATAGGATTGCTCTCATGCTTGCATTCGGTTGTGCAGTAAGATTTGCAATCCCTGTTACATTCATTATCGCTAAGGGCGTCTCACCATGCTCCAATCCAAAAATATGTCCGAATTCATGTTTTAGTGTTGCTCGTGTGGAAGCATTGGTATACCCGGTTTCAATCTGCAGTCGTTCTGTATAAACAGTGTCTGTTTGTTCAATCAGCGGTGCACAACCGATATGATCCTCATTAACCTCCACTCCACAACGTCCAATGTTGCTGATAAATGAAACAGTAAGATCTGGCGACGAAGCATCAGGTTTCAGTTTGATGGTGGTCCACCAATCTGTGTGTTGTTTCCTAGTCTGTGTCCAATAACTTATGGCCTCTCGAACGAGTGTATTGTATGAGCGGTTTGTCGGGTTATCGATACCAATGATAATCGGCTTTTCTCCAAATGGGTTATCTGGGACGGGTGTTGGTGTTGGTGTGGGTGTTGTGACTAGAGTGGTTGTCGGCGGTTGTGAAGAAGTTGGGGCAGGGGTGGTTGGTGGAGTCGATGTCGATATGGACTTTTGCCCTCCACACCCTGCTAGTAAGATTAGCACAACGAAGATGACTGCCAATCTTATAGTATATTGTTTCTGTCGAAATTATAATACGCTTCCATGGATATATCAGTGGTTTGGACTATCACTCACATTGTATTGATTCGCCATTGTGAACCGCTCCGAGGTCAAGCCCTGGATCAATCGTCTTGGTGGCCTGTACACAAGCAGCGCTGCGACGTATCCTGTTTGGATCGACTTCGATTATGCGCACCATGACTGCGGCTATAGTTTATTCTATATTAAGTGGTTTTCGGCGTTGAATGCCACATTGCGAAGATTCAAAGAGAAAGCCCTCTGCGTTAGCATTGGGATGGATCGGATAATAAAGACGCACCCACGCGTTCTATGATATCAGACAGCATACTGAGGCACGCAAAGCAGAGGAAAGTTAGAGTTGAGCTGGTTGGGGTCTCGTAGATAAAAAGTAACTCTACGTCGAGTGTTCTATACACCTACTGTGGTTGAGTTGAGTCGATGACACGGTCTATGAGATACAAGCGGATACCCCACCCCAAACACACCACCCCTCTCTTCAGAAACCCGACGCAGTACTCACAAACCACAATTGAGAGTCCGATGGTCTCGGTCAGGGTGTCTCTGAATACACACGAACGGAGTGCTGTCCTGCAAAAGAATCCTCACGCTTCAGCGCAGAGAGGGTGTCAAGTATATATTACTTCGGCATTACTGTCGTCACTATTTTATTATTATCCTGTAATACTACTAATAAATGAGTAGTGATGCTCAAACACGCAATGAGCAGGGTTCGAGTAATCCACAACTTCCACCGTATCCAGACGCGCTTGGTCATCCGCTCACTCACTCAATTCGAACAATGCACAAACCATTGATGTTCCGTGATAATCTGTGCAAACATCACGACGTGTCTCGGAGCTACTTTTTCGGAGCTGGTGATATCTATAATCTGAGCCATCCAAAACTCTTCAAGCACGTATTGATTGATAATAGAGAGTCCTTCGGAAAGTCTGACGATTTTCGTATCGCGTTTGGCGAGGGACTCGTAGCTTCCGAAGGAGGTCAATGGCAGCAACAACGACAGATTCTACAGCCGCTCTTTACACAGAATAAAATCGATTCATACATTTCCGGAATGACGGAGCAGATTCACCGTCGAGCAGATAGCTGGGAGTCAGGAATGACAATCGATCTGCAGCGTGAGATGCGACGTCTGACGCTTGATACACTCTTTGCGACGTTATTTGGTCGGAAACTTGCTCTCGAAGGCGATTCCGATATTCATAACGCTGCAGTACAACTGCACGACTGGTTTACCCCAACTTCGTACCCGCTTCCAGAGTGGGTTCCGACACCAGCGCGCCGTCGATTCAAACGCGGACGATCGAAACTGCGGACAATCGCCGGTGAGTTACTGTCGAAAAAAGCTAGTGCCATGACAGATAATTCCAGTAATCCTGATGATCTCCTTTCAACATTAGTGAATCTCAGAGAGCAAACTGATGATAATGCCATGCTCACAGATAAACAACTCCGTGACCAAATTGTCACGCTTATTTTTGCCGGTCATGATACAACAGCCTCGACGCTGGCTTTAGCATTATATGAGCTTTCTCGGGATGAAGATCTACAGTCCTGTTTCCACGACGAGATTGATAATATTGAAACGCCAATCGATAGGGTAACGCTCAATTCGCTTCCGGTAACCGATCAGATTGTTACTGAGACTCTGCGTATGTATCCAGCGGTGTACGTTATCCCCAGAATAGCAGAGCGTGAAATGACTATGATGGATTACCGAATCCCGAATCAATCACAGGTTTGGCTTGGTGTTCGTCAAGTGCAAACTGATGAGCGATTCTATGAGTCTCCGGATACATTTGATCCCTCACGATGGGAAGAAGGAATTAAGCAATCAATTCCGGACTTCGCATTCGCTCCTTTTGGGGGTGGACCACGGTTCTGTATCGGTCGACAATTCGCGTTGACTGAGGCTAAACTTGCACTAGCGATTATTGGACGCAAATACACATTACATCGGATTGATCACAGTGATTACCCACCAGAATCACAAAATCACTCAAATACTCCCGATCCACCACTTACAGCCGATATGACACTTCGGCTGACACCGGGGACTGAGTTTTATTTATCTGAACGGTGACCATCTGGCAATAATAGCAGATAATAAATTTATCTATGAATTCGACAAACAAGTATCACTCAGACGTTATTTGGCTGAGTAAAATCGTTGAATGGGGAAATCAATACACAACTTCGACACTCCTCTCAGCCGTTCTGACGGTTGGGTGGATTCCAATAGTGACCACAATCATTGCAGTGGATGTCGGGGAGGCAGATCGAATGTTCCTCATCGGTCAGTCGCTAGCCTGCTTGATGGTGATCATTGGTCCATTTGATGTTTGGTACTTTGATCAAAAGTTACTTCCGAGATTTTTTCAACATGCAGATCGGCGCTTAACTCCGACTGATGACCCGACGTTGGCTAAACTTTCACGAAAATATGATCGATACTATGCCCGCTATTGGTGGGTAAATGTAGCTATCTGGGTCATCCTTGTATTAGGCGTTTTTATCGTCAGTCAGTCCTATTTTCAGACTCAGGGCATAACTACCATTGTCGAACAGGGGGCATATTTAGTATTCTTTATCTATTGGTTGGTGATTGCTGGTTTGCGAACGCATGCTGCATTAATCACTGTCTTGGCTATCAAGTCATTTGCAGAGGAGGCAGAATTAGATATTGAACCGCTACATCCAGATGGATTAGGCGGATTAAGTACTGTTGGGGAATTAGCAATCCAAGTGACGGTCATTATGTCTCTGGGATCATTTGCCCTTCCGCTATCCTTTGAGTTAGCCTCAGAGGTTGCATTTGGATACTTTGTCTATATTGGTGTCTTTCTTTTTATACTCAATCTAATAGTCCTTTTTGCGTATCCAACTTACAAGATGAATCGACGGGCACAACAGGTCCGTGAGCAAGCCTTAAGAAAACATAAAGAACGAATCCGCGACTTGGAGCAAAAGTTAGCAATCCCAGAGAATCAAGATGATGTAGACGCAGAGAATCACCAATTGTTGCAAATGGAAATCCAGCGAGCAAGACAAGAATTTAGGGATAATCAAAATGTGCAATTATATCCCCTTTCGATGAGCATCATTGCCAGATTGGTTAGCTCTATTATCCTCCCAGTGTTATTCATATTCTTTGATATATTTATCTCAGATTTAATTTCGGTGTAATGATGAAAATCGCTCTGGTGTAACACACGAGCTGCTCATTAGCTTAAAAATAGACTCTTAGATATCATCGATGACAAGCGAATGTAGCGACCTTTGGATAATTGTCCACAGAACACGCGTCAAATGCGGGGGATGGGATTTGAACCCATGAACCCCTACGGGAGCGGATCTTAAGTCCGCCGCTTTTGTCCTAGCTCAGCCACCCCCGCGCCGGTACCCACAATTCATCTCTATCGTATTTGATAGATCTAATATTAAATTGCTCAACCGGTATTATGAATTTTATTGTCTGGCAGATATTGGTTTCGCTTCAGTGCTAAGAATTATATCTCATTGACATTGCTGATTATCATAATCTCAGTCTTTGACATCCTCCGGCGCCTGAAAACCGGGATTCTGCTTATATTCTATAATTATGCAAAGTATCGATTTATATGATGATTCAACCCAATGAGTTCAACATGAGTTCACGTGCGAGTCTTACTACCAATCGACACTCAGTGTGCCATCACCGTGTGGATCTGGCGCCACCTCTTCATCAGTGCGGCGATCAACGATATGAATAACTCCAGCATCCTTTTTAGCCGGACACACCTCAGCAGCACGAATATTTTCATCTAGTTCATCTTCACCAATGAAGAATGACTTTGGGTTGGCCAGCCCAGATGCAATATCCATTTCCCAATTGTCTGCAACTTCCGCACATCGACCTGCACCAAAACATTTGTTCGCTTCAAATATTATTTTGTATGGCTTTTCCGCAACTGGTGGCGCATCTGCTGATGACCCGACATCGCTCGCGCTCAGAGAGTCATCTGTGTCATCGTCATTGTCATTGTCATTTGTGCTCGTGTTAGTATCACTCATATGAATAAATATGTCAACGGTGCTCTTTGGGATGTCGGTTCTGTGCGTCTAGATAACAGCAGGAGCTACGCACAAATGATAATTGGACTATCGCTCAATATTGAGAGCCTCGATTTCAATATCTTGCATCGGTTTATCATCGCGATCAGTTGGGACAGACGCAATATCTTCAATTGTATCCATTCCCTCAACGACATGTCCGAAGACTGCATGTTTACCGTTAAGATGCGGTTGTGAGTCAAGTGTAATAAAAAACTGCGAGCCATTGGTATTTGGTCCACGGTTTGCCATCGAAAGAATTCCAGCGCCATCGTGGTTTAGATCCTCATGAAATTCATCATCGAATGTATAGCCTGGACCACCACGACCTGTTCCCTCTGGATCACCGCCTTGAATCATAAACTCTGGAATGATGCGATGGAAAATTGTCCCCTCATACAGTGAGTCTGTTCGCGTCTCACCGGTATCTGGGTCACTCCACTCTTTCTCACCCGTTGCAAGTCCAAGGAAGTTCTCAACTGTCTGTGGAGCACGCTGCTCAAACAGTTCAAGAGTAATATCACCGCGTGTCGTTTCAAGAGTAATAAGCGGATTTTGCTCATTAGCGACGTCAGGGTCAATAGCCATATGTAAAAATTGAGCGTCTGATACTAAATGGTGTCTTTCATGATGCGATATTAAACGTTCTCACAGCGTCATCTCCCGAGTAAATATTATATCTACTATATGATATGATAATTATAACTATATTTATTTTCTCCGTAGTTCAAGATGCTAAAGTCAACTTATGGTTGGGAGTAGCATTACAACCGAATCATTATTTTTGGATATACTACGAGTTTTAGAATGCTTGGAGATCTTCAAGGACAGCTGCTGCCGAACCAGATTCGATACTCTCATGAGCCATTTTGAGTCCTGTTTCAATTGTCTCTGTATCATCTCGAGCGTAAATCCGGAAGGCAGCATTGAGCGCGACCGCGTCAACGAAGTAATCTGTTCGATTACCAGAAATGATCTCACGAGTTAATTTTGCAGAGTCACCGGCAACATCGTCAGGATTGACCTCAAGATCCTCATACTCAAAGTCCATTCCGTACTCGGGCGTCTCGATTTCATAATCAATAAATTCACCATCAGTCCATTCACCGACTTTTGTGTATCCAGGGCGGATATCATCATATCCTTCCATTCCTTGGAACATGAGGACCCGATGTGGGTGCTGTGTTTCCATCCTCTTGAATGTATCAACCATCTTCTTTGCGAATGCAAGGTGATAGAACGATCCTAAATGGACATCAGCCTTCGCAGGATTCATGATTGTCTCAATTGTATTAAAGAACGTCCGAACGCCCATTTTATCACGACGGTCGTTGATTGCATTAATATGCGGTGCGAATGCAGGCTGATAATAAAACCCAAATCCAGTCTCATCTACCATTGCTGCGCTTTCGACTGGCTCAATTTCAGTCTGTATGCCGAGTTCATCAAGTACGTGTTTGTATGCGTCCTGCTTCTGTGTTGGTACACGATCACCTGAATGAACAACAACAGGTGTCCCGGCGCCAGCAGCAACAATTCCAGCAGCTGCACCAAGGATTGCGGTATCACCTTTTCCGTCATAGTTCGCACCACAATCAACTGGGTCGGCATCCGGAACTGCAGTGATGACATCCTCGGCAACAACATCAGCGTACGCAGAAAGCTCCTGAGCAACATTGTGTTTCCAGCGATTTGCAAGCCAAAAAGCCCCAAGCGTTGTTTGATCAGGCTCATTGGCAAGAATACGTCGAATTGCGTCTGTAGCCTGCTCACGAGACATGTCCTCTGCAGACTTGACTCCTGATCCAACGACTTCTGTCATGAGACGCTTGAGTGGCCACTCACCAAATTCAGACTCGACGGCTTCGGACGCTTTCGCCATATAGATTCAATGTGCGTGGACAACAAAAGTGACCCGTTCAGATTTTATTATATGAGATCCCAACAGTATGAGAAGCTGTTACCACAGCTTATTCATAAAGCAGTCATATAACTGTGTGTTTGACATCCCCCTGCGCCTGAAAACGCGGGACTCCCACGGTACCGCACCGCTGAGTTAGGAACTTCAGGTGCAGGTTCATAAACTGCCAAGCCAACACACCGTGTGAATCGATGTGCAGTCAGGCAAGGGACAGCCTCTTGAGAGTGCCACATCTTACCCCAGGTACTCCTATCCTCAGCCGATAACGCGTTCCTGTGTTAGTTTCCCCACAGGAGCGGTGGTCAGTGGTCGGCACTCGGATTCACCAGATTCAGAGTTACTTATCTTGATGATTGCTCGTCGCCTGTTATTTGATTCTCTAAAGGACATGTCCTGTTTTCAGTCTCGGTGGACACTCACACTCGAACCACCAATTTTCGGGTATGCGGCTACACTGGGGTTGTAACCAGCGTGCCGACATATCAATACACAATATTGTAGAACAAGAAAGGTCAAAAATTCCCCCGTCCCCGTCTCCGTCTCCGTCTGACGGCGCGTATCCACGCCGTAAACGACGTGGGATTGCGCCTGTTCAACCTATACCAGCCGGTGGCAATTGGAATTTCCTGATTCAATATTAAATACGCGGATCCTCAGTTTATACTATCTCATGATGATACAGAAAAATCAGACACGCAGATCAGTCAGTTCTACTGAATCATTTCGCGAACGCAATCAGACTCCGAGGTACTCCATTTGTTCTCCTTGCAGGCTCACTTCGAAATATGTAGGTTATCCGGGTGTGTATAGATCATAATGAGTGAGACCGGCTTAGAAACGACATGGGGGCGCGATCTTAATATTGAACTTGACACAATTGACGCTGTGCTCATTGATGAATATCAAAGTGGGTTTCCAATCATGGAACGACCGTTTCGAGCTGTCGGTCAAGAACTCGATATTTCCGAAACAAATGCACTTACTCGGGTTCGTCAACTTCGTGAAACAGGTATCTTTCGACGATTCGGCGCTGTTTTGAACCCGCCTGTCATTGGGAGTTCAACGTTGGCAGCCGTTTCAGCGCCAGAAGATCGCTTTGATGATATTGCTACTATCATCAACGAATATCGACAGGTGAATCACAATTATCGCCGCGATCACGACTGGAATATGTGGTTCGTCGTCACTGCAAGCGCTCGTGAGAAACGCGATGATATACTTGACTCAATCGAGACAAAAACGGGGTGTGACGTTCTGAAGGTACCAATGTTGACTGATTACTATATCGATCTTGAATTCCCCGTCGTTAATACGGATACATTTGCGCGAGAAAGTGTCTCAGAAACAGATGTATCGGCGACACGAATTTCTGAAGAGGCAACCGGCGGGCTCTCAAGACTTGAGGCTGAGTTACTTGTTGAGATTCAGGATGGATTCCCACTTTCTGTAACTCCATATCATGATATTGCAACTGCGGTCGAATCGGACGTCGATGCGGCAGCCGTTGTTGACGCTGTTGATCGACTCCGTTCCGATGGGTGTATCAAACGTGTAGGATGCGTTGTGAATCATATTGTAACTGGGTTTGATGCGAACTGTATGGTTGTCTGGAATGTGCCAGATAATAAACTTGACACGTATGGAGAGACGGTTGGTGAATTCCCATATGTAACACTCTGTTATCATCGACCACGACGTCCAGAGCAAGGATGGTCGTATAATCTCTTTACGATGATTCATGGGCGCGAAAGTAGCGCTGTTGACTCAAAAATTGATAATTTAGCAGCTGAGCATCTTCCCTTTGAACATGAACGTCTCTATTCGACAGAAACACTGAAGCAGACCGGTGCTCGATATGATGAACTTGTAGGTACTGCTGAAAGGTGACTGCAGACGATAATACAGTTCTCTCAGTATCAAATTAGGTAATAAAGTCGCTTACCTGAGCGGGCTGTGAACTACCCCGCCCTGCTCGGCCTGATGGCCTCGCTGAGGGCGGGGCTTCCTGCTTCTACGACGTACTTTGCAGATATAGGTGTATCCACAGGAAGTGCAGTCTCCACAGGCGTTGACGAATCGCGGGGCGATTCGTTCGCACACCAGAACTCGGAGATTTCTGGGGACGTTTCTTCGGAGTGTCCCACTCCTAGTTGCTCGACGGGGTGATTCCGTGGGACAACGCACGCTTCTTGTCGCGTTCAAACGCGATCCCTGTCCGTCAGCCTCGCACGGAGCAACTCGTTCCGAATGGAACGACGAGCGAATCGAAGCCGACAGGTCGGAATGCCCATCTTACTCTTTTGTCCGGCGTCCGACAATATAAGTGGTTACATAGGTCTGTGAGTCTGCCGACGCACAGTGTACAGCCAGATGATGACGGCGCTGTATCCCCTCCCCTCCCTACTGTGCTCCGTGTCCGTTCGCGCGGACTGCGGTGCTCCTTGAGGGAGGGGGCTTAGCGCCTGTACTCAGCTAAATGAAAAACAGCGCGTGTTCCGTCTCTTCGATATACCGTTTAATCACTTCCTCCGACACCACACCTGTCGTTCCCACGGAGTGGCTAACCATCCAGAATCCGCCACCCTAAAAATACGCCTCCTGAACCTCGGGATACCGCTCCAGCAACTGCTTACCCGAGCACGAGTTGAACTGCCGAGTAATATCTGCTGGACTGTGTTTTGGGTCGCACCGGACGAACAGGTGTACGTGGTTGTCTTCGTCTGTAATCTCCCACGCTAGAATCTTGTCCCCGAAGTGGTCGGCAGTCTCACCAAACGACTCCCTCACATTCACATCTCCTTCCAGTACGCCCAGAGCCGGGTGTCGATGCTTAGGACACCAGACGAAACTCGATGGTAACGAATCGAATTACCGGACTCACAAAACCTAGCCACAGGTTCGGTCGGTGTGTCTGTCTGTGTTGGAGCGCGTAAGCCACCCCCCCATCCCGGTTGCTTGCCGAGCAGGGAGTGCTAGCGCACGGCTGAGGAACCAATAAAAGCCTCGGGACTTATAATGATTCAACAAACTTCTGGGTGAACTGATTCACTTATTCGATGCGAGAGAACTATTCTGACTGATGCACGTTTAGTTAAGCACCTGGTTCTTCTGTGAACTACTATACGCGGAGACGATTCACTGATATCTGTTCGGTTGTTTCTGTGCTGTGGGATCCATCTCGAATCAACTGTGAAAGTTCATCAAGAGAACGGTGATACGTAGTATAGCAAACGCCCTGCTCCAATCATACCGGTTTTTGCAAGTGCCCCGCCGCGAAGTGCTCCACGTTTTGCATAAAACCCACTTTTGTGTATGCCTGCGTTAAGATAATGCCGTGTTGACGTTGATATTGGTGTTCGACGCCCCTCAACTTGGGTTGCCCCCTCGCGAATTGCATCCAAGATTACATCCGCAGTTAGCGTTGATCGAGTGATCTCTGGGATCTCAATTTCGGTGTATGCACGCCCCACATATCCAACTTTATGTGCATCACTTCCGGCAACGCCCGGATATCCATTCACTTCTGCATACTGACGTGCTCGGCGATTTTTGCGCCCTGTAAATACCCAGGAATTGTACACCTCAATCGCATCTGGGTCAACTTGTTGAAGGCGGCGCTTGCGAACTCCGTGTCGACTACGCTGAAATGGATGTGGAACGATTGCAACGCCGCCGCGATCACGGACCCAACTCACGGTTTTAGTCATTGGGGCTCGACGTGGCGGAAGCGATGTAACACCAATAGCGAGTAAATGTCCATCAGCCGTCGATACCTCGACACCAGGGATTCCAATAAGTCCATATCGTGGAGCGAGATCAGCCGCTCGTAATGATTCATGAAGAACGTCATGATCAGTCACGATAATAGCGTCTAACCCAATTTCAGCTGCCTGCTCAAGAAGTAACTCAGCCGGATCGTCGGCATCATAGGATGCTGCTGAGTGGACATGTGGATCAATAGTGACCGTGAGCGTCACAAGAGCCTCTATACGCTAGGGAGATAAAAAGTACTCTGGAAGCTGGGAGATCCTATCATAGTCGTTAGGATCGCTGTGAGAGTGAGAGGGCGTTCGCAATTCGTGTTCCAGTGTCATACCCGTTCCATAGCGCCTTATTCACCCTTCCCTCACCGACAATCCAATCGCCAGCAACATATAGACCAGCACTTTCTGCGACTCGGGCAGCACGGTTATCAATTCCATTTTCTGGAAGTGCATATCGCCATCCCTGATCATCAATCCAATCCGGATTCTCATATCGCTCATCATCAAGTAAGGCTGCAACATGAGAGGCGGTGTCCGCCCCAGCAACGTCAACAGGATCATCATACCGGTTTGTTGACCACTCAGGACTCATCTGTGCTATAAACAGACTTTCGCCAGCAGGCACATGACCGTCTTTACATTCTTCCCGCGAAAGCCACCCGACCGGGTGTTCTTTATCAACATTGACAAGTCCATACCATGGATATGATTCCATGAATGGATAATGAAGCACAACTGTTCGGATGGTGCGGTACTCCACATCCGCAGCAGCTGACATAAGCGTCTCCAATCGGGTATCCTGCCATGCTGTTGCCTCAAGTAGTGTCACTGTTTGTGGCGCAGGTGGCGTCAGTAACAATGCATCGAAAGGACCATAATCTGCATTATCAGTATCGGTGAGGGTCCATGCTTTCTCAACACGGGATATATCTGCTACCCGTGTTCGATGGTTGATATTTACATCAGTTTCTGCGAAAAGCCGCTTAGCTAGCTGAGTCATTCCTTCAGTCCATGTCCACTTATGCTCGTCTCGACTATCACCCTCGGTGATTTCACCTGTTTCATCGAATGTCCAGACTGGTTCATCAATATCAACAAGTTCCTCAGTTCCAAGAGTTGGAATTAATTCAGCTGTCCGTGGGTCGGCATCTTTGATGTAGTTTGCACCGTGGTCATACCGACATCCATTCTTTCGACGCGTTGCAGCACGACCACAGACACCACCGCTTTTTTCAAGCACCGTCACAGTCGCATCACTGTCACACAATGCGTATGCAGCCCCAGCACCGGCTGGACCTGCCCCGATAATACCGACATTAAAAGATGATTCCATCTCATCTGATGTTGCCTCCGTTAGCTTAGCACTATTTTGAGAAGACTGAGACATAATATATCAACGGGTCCAGCATGCTTGATTGTGATGGATGCATCCAATATATAGATGCATATAGATACAATGAGAATTCTCCAGGGTTTGTATGTGACTTTGAGGTTGAATCCAACACATTGTGAAGATTGCCATCCTCCTCCAGGTATACCGACGACGAGTTGACCCGGGAGCAGCCCCTGTGACCCAATCGGCAACCCTGGTCGGCGTCTAGTCCGTCAGGATTTGTCTCAGATCCTCTCCAACAGCGGCTAAAAAGCCACGCTGGGATACTGTGGACTTATGAGGAAATGACAGCCTCTTATGGGTTGGTATCTGGTCTGAAGGAGATCAACTTATGAAGATTGCAAATCAAGAACTAGAATCAGTGCGTCTTCACCGTCATTATAGTATCGTGGCACACGCCGTGAGACCTCAAATCCAACCGCCTCATATAGTGATTGCGCAGGTGTATTGCCCGCTCGTACCTCTAATTTCACTGTTACCGCACCCGTTGTCGCAAGTTGCCTAATTGCAGTCCATAGAAGAGTTTGTCCAATACCGTTTCGTCGTGCAGATGGAGAAACAGCAAGATCCTTGATATGCCCACGGTCGCGACCATGATTTGGCATTATATCGCCAATGACATATCCATGGATTTTTGCTGTCTCAGTGGCTGTTGCAGCCAAGAATACGGGGTCATCAAGTGCAGAAGTAAATGCCTGATATGGCCAAGGGTTCTCAAAGGATGCACGTTCGATCCGGAGTATCTCAAGAAGATCTGCACGCTCGACTGCACGGATAGTTATTTCATCAGCCTGAGAGGCCCCGTCAACCGGATCAATCACATGATTATGTTAATGCTATAGAACAAAAAGCCGCCGGCTTATCGAACAGATGACAGTGTAAGCCTCGTTTTAGTCGTCTGCAGGCGCAGCACCACCGGTATTATTTTCATACTGCTCCTTCGTAAGTCGCAGTTTCCCACCTGCACTTAGAATGCGGCGTTCGCGCTCCGAGGCATTGAGCGTCGCAGTTGCCTCCCACTCATCATTGATGCGGATTGTGAACTCAGTCTCACCAGTGTCAACAGCCTCAGCAACATTCGTGACAACTTCAACATCATCGCCCTGACTGATCTGTTCGTACGTTTCCGTATCAATCTGCAGTGGCAGAATCCCAAAATTAAATAGATTTGCTTTGTGAATACGTGCGAATGATTGTGCAAGGACGGTCTCAATACCAAGATATTGTGGACACATTGCTGCATGCTCACGTGAGGATCCTTGTCCATAGTTCTCACCAGCAACAAGGACACCACTGTCAGCCTCAATCGCACGCTGTGCAAAGGTTTCATCCACACGCGAGAGGGTGAACTCAGAGAGTTTTTGAATATTTGACCGGAATTTGAGAATGTCAGAAGTTGCCGGGATGATATGGTCTGTTGTGATATTGTCTTGCATCTTCAAGAGCGTCTCACCAGCAATATCCGGACCAAGCGGTTCACCAATTGGCGCATCACCAATATTCGGACCCTTGATGAGGTCATCATCAATGGCTTCACCTGGGTTTATGATATCACTCTTTGAGCCATCATAGGAGTCAGGAAGCTCCATTCCTGGCGGCTCAAGATCACCAAGTTCCTCAGCAAGGTCCCGCGGGTCAATAATTTCGCCTTTGATTGCAGCGGCTGCGGCTACTTCTGGCGAACAAAGATATACAGAATCATTTTCAATGCCAGAGCGTCCCTCGAAATTCCGATTAAATGTTCGAAGTGAGACGGAATCAGATGCTGGTACATGACCAATACCAATGCAGGCACCGCATGTAGCTTCTGAGAAGTTGACGCCAGCAGCCATCATTTCAGCAGTCCAACCTTCTCGGGCAAGCAGCTCAGATGCCTGTTTTGAACCTGGCGCTACAATCATCTCAGTGCCCATATTGATTTCGCGATCTTCAACCATCTTTGCCGCTGGGAGAATATCGCCATACCCACCGTTTGTACATGAACCAACAATGACTTGCTCAACAGATTCACCTGCGACTTCACTGACGGGTACAACATTGTCCGGCATGGATGGTGTTGCAATAAGTGGCTCAAGCTCTGAGAGATCAAGTACGACCTCATCAGCGTATTCGGCGTCTTCATCGGGCTCAAGTTCGACATATTCACTCTCGCGTCCTTGTCGTGAGAGGTATTCATATGTCTGATCATCCGTTGGGAAGATGGACGATGTCGCACCAAGTTCAGTCCCCATATTAGTGATTGTCGTCCGCTCAGGGACCGTCAGCGTCTCGACGCCGGGACCAGTGTATTCGAACACCTTCCCGACACCACCCTTCACTGACAATCGACGAAGCATCTCAAGAATCACGTCTTTTGCTGTTGCCCATTCTGGGAGTTCACCCTCAAGACGAACATTCACCACTTCTGGCATTTCAA
The DNA here is from genome assembly GCF_000237865.1 of Haloquadratum walsbyi C23. Taxonomy (NCBI): domain Archaea; kingdom Methanobacteriati; phylum Methanobacteriota; class Halobacteria; order Halobacteriales; family Haloferacaceae; genus Haloquadratum; species Haloquadratum walsbyi. Next base: position 2,630,508 of record NC_017459.1, on the reverse strand, counting down.
CGTAATATGCTCCACCACCCATGGCAACGGAGATATCGAGTCCGCCCGCTCCGATTGCGAGTTGTCCAAGCCCGCCGGGCGTTGGGGTGTGAGAATCAGACCCAAGAAGTGTCTTTCCAGGCGCTGCAAAGTTTTCTTTATGTACGTTATGACAGATTCCATTCCCTGGTCGAGAGAAATATGCACCGTATGTTCCTGCTGCTGAGCGGAGGAAACGATGATCGTCGGTATTTTTAAAATCGAACTGATAAGTCTGGTGATCACAATACTGTGCCGCGAGTTCTGTTTGAATCTCGTCAAGATCAAGCGCCTCAAATTGGAGCCAGACCATCGTACCAGTCGTGTCTTGTGTCAGGACCTGGTCAATATCAATTCCGATTTCTTCGCCAGGTTCGAGATTCCCTTCGACAAGATGATCATCAAGAATCTTTTCAGTGAGTGTTTGTCCCATAACACCGAATAATCGGCGACCGATGAGTATAAATCCCGTGTGTTTGCCCACACAAATATGATTCTCATACACATATTAAGTATTAAAATGCAGTACTGCACTAACTATGAATAGTATTCATACTCTCCAACCAGTAGAACTGGGTAACCACATTTAATTAAATGGACCAGTTTGTATGGCAAATTTGATATTCTCCTCTACATGAACGCGGGGGAATCCTAAGGTTGGGATATTAACATCTGCAGTCTATCACTTGTTCTCTCAATCAAAATCCGTCGGACAGGTCATGAAAGGAGACACCGGGCTGTACTAACAGCTGGTACCCCTATTTTTACCCGGACGGGATCACACTCGGAGTTCCTTCTACCGTTGAGCTCAATATGATTCACCCTGCGTTACCGAAGTCGTTGATTTCACTCACATCAGAATATAGGGACGAATAAAGATGCGGGTATTCTCCTTGATTTTGTATAATATACTAAATGCGCTTATAGGTAGTGTCTTATGTATTAATTGTATATGATAACTGTATGTTTCGTGCTGGTGAGTTTACAGCAACACATGTTACTCCAACCGACACTGAGCAAGTGCAGCCAAATGGTGTTGATCTCCGTATCGGCGATATCCTCATACAGCAAGCTCCGGGTCGGATTGGGACTGATCATAAAGATATTGGAGTGCGTGAGTCACTTACTACCTCAAAGGATGTGTTCACTCTTGATCCAGGCGGGTACATCGTAACATACGCTGAGCGGATTGCGGTTCCTGAGGGACATGTCGGTTTTGTGTATCCACGCTCGTCATTACTTCGAAACTCGTGTATGCTCAACACCGCTGTTTGGGACGCTGGATACGAGGGTCGTGGTGAGGGACTTCTTCAGGCTCATTGTTCAATTGAACTCGAACGCGGTGCGCGAATTGCACAGTTTGTACTTGCGGAGGCTGCACACGATTCGGTGTACGATGGGAACTATCAGCGCGAGCGAATCCATGATAATGAGTAATTTTTTGTTATTATCCCCGCGAATACCGGTTACCCAAAGGCACATGTATACGTGACTGTAAATAAAATTAACCGATGTCACGGAGTCCTTCTCTCCCGGAACGCCCGCGTCTAGACCTTGACCCCGAGATGTCAGACGCAGAGCGACTTTCAGCAATCCGCAAGCATTACGAGCGGCTTCTTACAGTTAATGAGGAGCTTGATGAGCGACTGACTGACGCAACTGAGACACAGTCTGAACTTCAATCAGAGGTAGATAAACTCAAACGGAGGAATGAGACGCTTAAAACGTCTTCATTATATCTTGCAAGTGTTGAAGAGCTCACTGATAATGGTGAGGTGGTCATTAAGCAACATGGAAATAATCAAGAAGTACTCACAGAACTTTCATCGCGTCTCGATGGTGATCTTGAGGCTGGTGACCGTGTTGCAATTAATGATTCATTCGCAATCCAACAAGTGCTTGATGATGAGACTGATGCGCGAGCACAAGCAATGGAGATTGACGCCTCACCACAAGTAACATATACAGATATCGGCGGAATAGACGATCAGGTCCGCGAAGTTCGTGAAGCAGTTGAAGATCCGCTTACGAATCCTGCATTATTTGAAGAAGTCGGTGTGGAACCACCATCGGGCGTGTTATTGCATGGACCGCCGGGAACTGGAAAGACAATGCTTGCAAAGGCTGTCGCCAATGAAACAGATGCGACATTCATCAAGATGGCTGGTTCAGAATTAGTTCGGAAATTCATCGGAGAAGGATCGCGTCTTGTCCGCGACCTCTTTGATCTCGCTGCTGAACGTGAGCCCGCAGTTATCTTTATTGATGAGATCGATGCTGTTGCTTCAAAACGAACAGACTCAAAAACATCCGGAGATGCTGAAGTTCAACGAACGATGATGCAATTGCTCTCGGAGATGGATGGCTTCGATGAGCGAGGAGAGATCCGGATCATTGCAGCAACAAATCGATTCGATATGCTTGATGAGGCGATTCTTCGTCCTGGACGGTTTGATAGACTTATTGAGGTGCCAAAACCAGGTCATGAAGGTCGTGAACAGATTCTTGAAATCCATACTCGTGATATGAATGTTGCCGATGATGTCGACTTCGGTGAACTCGTGTCGGATATCGATGAGTATTCTGGGGCAGACCTTGCCTCACTGGCAACCGAGGCAGGAATGTTTGCCATTCGTGATGATCGTACTGAGGTCCGTCGGTGTGACTTTGATGATGCTCATGAGAAGCTTGAAGACTCGGATACACAGACGACAATTCCAGGACCGACGACCTATCAATACTAACCCAACTGAGATCAAATTCCGCGCGGACTCTTAATTTCGATTATATGCTGAATCCTTCTCAGGAAATCTCGAATCTTTTTCTTGCTTATTCTCGGGAAACGTCACGAGAATCGTAATCCATTATATGACGTGTCATCGATATGAATATGTGAAGACAATTTTTATTATTCGTGGCGCTGGACATGCGTCGACAGCAATGGCGTCATATGACGCTGCACTCGCTGCAGCAAATATTCACAATTATAATCTAACGACTGTTTCTTCTGTTATTCCAGCCGAGGCGATTGTTGAAGTCGTTGAAACTGCTCCAGATCTTGGTCCAGTTGGAAGCCAATTAACTGTTGTTGAAGCACGTATGACAACTGCTGAGACCGGACAAGTTGCTGCAGGACTTGGCTGGACAACTGGCGCTGGTCCTGGTCTTTTTTATGAAGCGACTGGGACAGATCCTGAAAGCGTCCGTCAAACAATCGACGATGGTCTTTCGAGTGGTGCAACACTCCGTGATTGGTCGTTCACTGATCGTCGTGTGATAACTGAAACAGCAGAAAGAAACCCAGATGCTGGCGAGTACACAACTGTTGTTGTTATTGCTGCGTACGGAGAGAGCGAGTCATTATTTTGAGATTAGCTAATAATAGCTTGTATTCAGTAACGAGTAATATATTATGCTGAAGCCGGTAATTCGATACTATGTATGACTTTGCGGTAGTGGGTGTTGGTCCAGCCGGAGCCCGCTTCGCTCGTGAGGCTGCTGCTACGGGTTATGACGTCATCGCATTCGAGAAAGGGACAATTGGAACACCACTTGCCTGTTCTGGACACGTAAGTACAGATATTTGGGAGTATGTGCCGGATGGGGCGGTTACGGACCTCAGACAGAATACGATCCACGGGGCTCGATTTCACGTTGGGGGTCCGCAGACTGACCCACACCCGTTCTATAAACGTGAGGCAGTATCAAATGTTATCGATCGGGTTGATCTTGATCGAACACTTGCCACAGCAGCAAGAAGCTGTGGAGCCGATATTCGAGAAGAGCATACCGTGACAAATATCGACGAGAGACACGATAGAGTCACTCTCACCGTCTCTCACAGTGGGGATAAAGAGACATTCCGTGCACGGATGGTTGCTGGATGTGATGGTCCTGTCTCGCGTGTTCGTCGACAAGCAGGGCTTCCTGAACCAGACGAACTACTGCATGGTGTCCTTGCGTTTGATTCGACACCTGATACTGCGGACTTTGTCGACGTTCATCTGACTGCCCCAGAGTTCTTTGCATGGCGGATTCCTCGAGGTGAAGCGGGCGTCGAATATGGACTTGCAGCACCACCAAATGAGTCGGTATCAGCCCTTTTTGATCGATTGACAGACGCGTATGATGTTGAAACAGAGCAATTTTGTTCAGGAGCAATCCCGATTGGACCACCAAGTCGGGTTCACACTCGCCGTGTATTTTTGATTGGTGACGCCGCAGCACAGACAAAGCCATTCACTGGTGGTGGAATTCTATATGGAATGACGGCAGCAGACGCTGCTGTTGCAACGATTGACCCAGACGACCCGGCAACACTCCGCGATTATGATAGAGCCTGGCGAGAAGAATTAGCGAATGAGATCGAACTCGGACATTTGATCCGGCGAGCATATTCACTTCCACCTACGGTTCAGCGAGCCGGTCTTCGCGCGCTCTCTGGTGAGATTGCTGTGCACATGGATAGACCGACATCACTGTTTTCACGGGATCAGCTCTGGGCACTTGTCGGTCGATAAAATCATATTGGACCCCAGGATAACCCCTATGATATTCGCCGTGACAGCTTGTTACATTTCACTGAGATATGCTGGCTAATCATCTGAGTTAGCACTAAGATGGATTGACATCGGTATCCTCCTTGGCGTGAACGCGGAGGAATCCTGAACGTGAGTGGTGGAGATTTCAAGTATGCAGTCCCACCGAATCGCAACACGGTGAAAATCCGTCCGGGGTTCACGGACCATGGCGAGTAGGGTTGGACTGCTGGGAATGCCACATCTCAGCCCCCGGTGCTCCTATCCTCAGTCATCTTTAGACTCCCGGAGTTGTTTGTGTCGCAGTGAGTCTGGCAGACTTCAGCGGAGTTGGAATTACTTTTTGATGTTTACAGCAGTCAGACACAGCATCGATTCAGTATCGGAACCGACCATTCACCTGACTGGGTCCGATTATTATCTCATTGCTTGGGGCGAGCAGGTCGCCATCGTCGGACTAATACGAATCACTCTGTTCCTAGTCTGGGTCCTACGTATAACCAGGATTGCCTGTGCGTTTAAGTGACGGATCATAGAATCTCAGAGTAGCTTTGGCAGCGTCGATTGAATTAGAGTTGTCGAATTATCCTGCGTGTTACCGAGACTGTTGTTCTCGTCTGCAGACCAGAACTCACAGATTTCTGTGAAGGAGTAAAGTCGTAGGGGTTCTCCGCAAATCTGTATGATTGCTAATTGGCAGTCAGTATGTTGATTACATGTTTGTTTCGGCACTTGGCTCAGGATATGTTGGAATCCGAGCAGAAGTTGCACTCCCCTCAACAAAAGGAAGTGTTGTTGGAGTCGCTTCGATAGGATGGCTATCATTTGCTGTAATGGTTATGTCACCTTCATCGGTGAGTGTTGTGTTGAAGTTAATAAGTGCAAGCGCAATCGGTGTTTCAATCGATGGACTTTCGACGACACTTGTAATCGTCCCAACCGCGTCCCCGTCGGCGGTGACTGTCGAATCTACCTCAGCCATCTGATTCAATCGGAGACCAACAAGTCGCTTGCTTGGTTGTCCACGGTTCTCAACTTTTGAGACAATCTCCTGTCCAATATAGCACCCTTTTTCAAAATCGAGCGCATTCCGAATCCCGAGGACATTTGGAATCTGATCAGCAAGCTCTGTATTGAAGCGTGGTGTTCCGGCCTCAACAGCAAGCGTATTCCATACCTGATACCCGAATGGAACACCATTTAATCCATATGTCAATAATGTTTCGAGGATACGATCAGCAACATCAGCACTGCAAACGACCTGATAATTTTCCTCGCCAAGAGGGTTGTCACCAGCGATGACTGTGACACCCTCATCGCCCATTGATCCACGTACAAAGGTCAGTGATGGCTCGGGAGCCCCAGCGCCATTGAGCACACTTGCAACCTTTTCAGTTGACTGTGGACCATGCACACCGAAAACAGCGAACTCTTCAGAGGCGACGTTCACCCGAACATCTTTAATAAAGACTCGATCAGCCCATTGCTCAGCAAGATCCGCTGCGACATCTGGTGGTGTGAGACAGAGGAGTCGCTTATTAGCATTATACACATAAATATCGGTTTTAATTCGCCCGTTTGGGTCGAGTAAGAGTGCATATACACCCTGTCCATCAATTGTTGGTACTTGATTTGAAAGTGTGTCATCAACAAATTCGATTCGGTCATCTCCTTCAACGGTAATGACGCCATATCCTCGCTCAATTACCCCAGCACCTTTTCGAACCGCAAGTGCTGTTCGGTCGGGTCGTCCATAATCGCGAACGACTTGGCGCCCCCCGCGCTCCTCAAAAGTCGCACCGTGGTCGTCGTGTATCTCTGTCGCAACTGTCATAATTATATATCTATTCTGAACATAGAAAACATTCCCTCGTCTATGCCTATCATCATGCTCAATCTGCTATGTCGGACAAATACAAGTAAAAAAGTGAAATTGGTGTAGTCGGCTGATTATCGAATCCGGTCTAAGCGAGAGTCACAATCCAAATCTCTCGCGAAGTGTATCGACAAAGCTTCTATTAGTGTTGGTTTCTGCGTCTGGATCAGGAATAACGCGATCTGCAACACGTATCACGACGCGATCATCTCCATTCTCGACGCGAATGAGATCATCTGATTTGAGTGCTGCGAGCGCATCTTCAATCGTGTCAATATCAGCTTCGACAGCTGCGCGGATTTCAAAAACAGTCATCCCTTCATCAGCACGGTCAGCGAGTGCATCGAGAACAGCTACTTCGACATCTGGACGGTCTCTAAACTCGCGCCGCGCTCTCATATACACGTATTCAGTCGCATTGGTTTTACACGTTTCGAGGCTCCGCGCACATTATTTCGATTGAAATAAATGCTAATGTTATTATATACCGTGCGAATGCACAGAAAATATTATATCCTATAATGAGATCTATCATAATATACCGTCTGCCACCTGTCAGACAGAGGCATAGATTTTTTGCGCCCAGCGTCAGAACGGCGACTAATGGGACTTACATGTCGGTTCCTTGGTCACGCCTTCGGCGACTCCGAGATTGAGCATACCCGCGAGGAACGCGGCAACGAGGTTGTTGCCACGGTGAAGAAGCTAAAAACGTGTAAAAGATGCAATATTGAACAAGTCATCAGCCAGAATAAAGAAGTTACGTCTATTCGACCGACTGAGACTGCCGAAGCAACTGAAAATTCTGAGGATACTAAGACTAGTACATCTTCGGATGGATGGGAAAGTGCTCCAGATCACAAGCACATCCGTGCTGATGACTCAACGGAGACAACCCAGGACGATTCGTCTGTCAGTGATGCTGTTATACTTGATAATGAATCAACAGATAGGGATAAAACGCAATGGCCTGCAGATTCAAAAGAATCAATAGCAGTTGAACAACAAAACGAATCCGCACAAGAGCAACGCGATGACACCGGTGCAGAAATTCTCACGTCTACTTCTGATACTGATACTGATACTGATACAGATATTGATGCTGATACCGATGTAACTAGAACCCCGTCAACAATGTCTAACGCAGAAAGAGACAAAAATATCTCATCAACCCGTGCGCGAAAAGAATGGCCTACAAGTGGACGCGATGCTGTCGATGGAGCGAGCCCGATATCTTCGACGTCATGGCCAGATCCAGCAGGCGAAGATAGAGGGTATACTGCACAACCAGACACCGATAGTGTGTCAATTGAGTTCAGTGGTGAAGGACTGACGCCACGAATTGAGAAGCGAGCGAGCAACAACGAGACATCAGCACCTGTCAATGAGAAAGTAAACGCGCGTGATGAAACAGATGGGCAGACGCACAATGAGAGCGAGACGCAGTCATTTACTCGTGCGTCAGAAGTAGACAGACCAAGATCAACGGTTCCGGATTCTCATGTCGAATTATACTGTCCACATTGTGATCATTCTCATCCAGCAGATATTTCATCAATGCGTGCTGGTGATATTTGCCCAGAATGTCGAAGTGGATACATTCATGAGAGAAAGCGTTAATCGATTCACAGAGCTTCAACCGCAGGTTTTCTCACTTCCAAATGAAAACTGCGAATTATGCACTTTTTAACCGATTATATATATCTTCATATGGACAGCGTCATAGGTTGGCGCTCGTTCACAGATGAGAATATTTTCTCAGCATACATACATAGGTCAACTCAACATTCCCACTGGCACATGGCAATATGAGATCACCTCAGTGGCGACACTCGGACTCTGGATTCTCTGTGTATATGTTCTTGATGTAATGACGAAACAAGTAAACCGTCTCCTGTCAAATCCCGACCTATGAAGGAGTACAAGATGCGTCGAGGGGAAACGCTTGCTGATCGCATCCCAGAGATGAAAACAACCATCGAGTCATACTTTGGGTCGATTACTGACACGGAGTCATACAATGGAAGTGACCTCTACGTCGTGGATGACCCAGATAATCCGGTTTTCCAACGAATTGTTGCTGGTGGGGTCTCATACAGTAATAAAAAAGATACAATTGCTGTCGATTTTGTCGAATGTGATCCAAGCGAACTGGACCCTGATGATCTTGCTGCGGCGGGTGATGCTGTTGATATCAAAAATACGTTTTTGAAAGAGGCAACTGGGCGGGACGCCAAGTCTCGTCGTGAGTCGATGAAGCGCGCTGTTGAGGACGATGCCCCTGATTATTAATCAAATAACGAATTAACTAGCGTCAATAGCTGATTGTGTCTATCATCATAATATTGTAATATGTGATACGGTCAAACAATACTGAGTTTCGCAATTACATGTATGATAATATGACACCAGATTCAAGCCAGAGAGCAATCACTAAGCTCATAAAGAGACTAATGAAACAACAGGTTGAGTTTCCATCACGAGGAATACGATTAGTCAGCAAGGAACGGTATCTCAGTCAATCTGAATCCATCTAACTAAGTGATGGGACACCTCCACATCAAATAATGTCCTACTACGTGGGCGTTGATCTTGGCGCGACCAACGTCCGTGCGGTTGTCGCCGGTGAGGACGGATCGGTATACGGTCGCAGCGATGACACGACGCCGGGTGGACCAACAGGTATTGCAGTTACAGAAGCAGTTCTCGGTGTTGTTCGCGAAGCGTGTGCCGATGCAACTATTGCCCCTGATTCAGTTTCAGCGGCTGGAATCGGTGCAATCGGTCCACTTGATCTTGCCGCCGGCGCTGTTGAAAATCCTGCAAATCTTCCGGACACAATTGATCAGATTCCACTTACAGGTCCATTATCAGTGTTACTCGATACGAAACAGGTATTTCTTCATAACGATACAAACGCAGGGGTAATTGGTGAACGCTTCTATGCTGATCGAAATCCAGATGACATGGTATATCTCACGATTTCATCAGGGATCGGAGCGGGGGTGTGTGTCGATGGAAGTGTTCTCACGGGGTGGGACGGGAACGCGGGCGAAATTGGACATATGACCGTTGACCCACAGGGTCGATTAACCTGTGGTTGCGGACACGATGGTCACTGGGAAGCATACTGTTCGGGAAATAGTATTCCTCGATATGCAAAGCAATTGTATGAAACAAATCCGATTGAGACAGCCATTCCAATTGATGATCCAGCGCTCTCCGCGGTTGATATCTTTCAATATGCACCTGATGATGAATTCGCATCGTATGTGCTTGACCGACTCGCACACTGGAATGCAATGGGCGTTGCAAATATTGTTCACGCATACGCACCATTAGTTATCTATGTTGGCGGTGCCGTTGCATTAAATAATCCTGCTGCAGTGTTGCAACCAATCCGTAATCAAATGGATGAAATGGTGATGTCAAATGTGCCAGAAATAAAGCTCACAACACTTGGGGATGAAGTCGTTGTTCGTGGCGCACTCGCGAGTGCATTAACTGCTGGCACCGGGGATCGGTCCCAGATGTGAGTATCTGACGTCCGCAGAAATCTAATATCAATCGAGAGCCCAGCCGCCCTGATCTATATCTAACTCAATTTTGAGCACGTAATCAATCATGACATACTTTTCTACAGGGTCTCCGAACGTGGGTCCAACCGCAAGTTTCCATATCATCGCCCTCAAAGGAACGGTGATGAGCGAATCCGATCAAACACAAACTGAGTCACTTCGTCACCGTATTGAAAATTGGATGGTTGGTCAAATGCCAATTATACAGATGCATGGCGGTGAAAGTGTTGTCCGGAAGGCTGATCCTGAGACCGGCGAAGTAGTTGTTGAACTCGGTGGCGCATGTGCAGGCTGTGGGATATCAAATCTCACTGCTGAGAACATTAAGTCAGATCTGATAATGGACTTTGATCATGTTGAGGATGTCCGGGTAAAAGTCCCAAGCTCCGGTGACCATGGCAATAGCACAGTTGAGGGTGGTCGTGGCGGAGAATTACAGTATGGTGGTGGTGAAACGGGACACTTCTGAGTCGATTACTTCACTTTGAGTATCGGTCTTAACTGACCAGTTACGTGATAATGACACAGAAACAAACAAACGTGCAGATAGCCATATGGACCGATATAGATCAGCACATAATCTGATCACCCGATGATTGATAATAGCATAATACAGTTTGAGGCAAGTATTCACAAAAAATCTGAATCAGATATGTACATACTATCGCCACGATTAAACGAGAAATTATCGTAAATGATCCATCAGATTCAGAACAGTAATTACGATCAATCGAGGTGATGTAGGTATATCTCTGCCACACGCGTCGAATCAAGAGGAGTTCGCATTTGAGCTTGCACTTTGTTCATATCTTGAAACAACGACAGAGTGGGTACTCAGTCGACAGCTTGGCGCTGCTGCTGTGAATCCTGGTCGTCGCATTATTGATATCTGTGGCGTTGTTCCAGGTTCAAGCTTTGATACCCGTTCGATGATTACTGATGAGCGGATTCCTGAGCGAGCAATTGCAGGTCCGGCTGGAGTAGGAACATCTGTCCGGCGGTCTGATTCGGTTGATGCATCACCACAAACAACAAAAGCCGTCATTGAGCAGGCTCTCGCTGCAGATTTTTTTGCTATTGAGCATCATAACGGATATGAGCATATTAGACAGACAACAAGATATCCCACAGAATGGTTTGATCGGATTATCGGGATTGAAAACAAGCCAGATCTCAAGCGACCAGGAGAGCTCACTCGTCAATTGCAGGTAGATATCTCACTCGGACTTTTTGATGCGGTGATTCTTGCAACAAAGACACACGTAACGCGCGCTCATCTAAATCGGATTCCTGACGCAGTCGGCGTCTGGCAATTTAGCCCAGACACAGACAACCGCACAATTATTAGACAACCAGCAGAGCTTGCAACGGGGACGCCTGGGATTGAGCTTGGCTCTGATCAATCAGACCATACTGAAATCCATCCTGTAAGCAGTAAAGAGAAAACGCGTGCGCGTCGTCGAATTGCCGAGCGAGCATATGGCAAGGGGTGGCGAAATTACACCCTTCCATCATGTGCACACGCCGAGACACAACCGGATGGGCGACCGTACTGTACAGAATTTGACTGTGTAATCAATCCTGCACAGAGTTGTGATACTGAGTGCCCAGCACATACACACGCAGAGCCACCACAATATAATAAAGCCAAAGTGCGTGATGCACGTTCGCCATGGAATCATGACCCACTTGGCGCTCGATATAGACAATCAGGGCTTGATCGATTCAAATAATTTATATGGACACATCACAATCGATATTCTTCGCCATCAATAGCGAGTGGATCTTCAAATGCTTCATCAGCCGGATAATAATGACCAGTATGCACAAACCTTGTTTTGTCCGCATCAAGTGCCTCTGCAAGGTCGCATGCCCCTTCCCGGGTCATATGTTTAGTTCCAAACGTTCGGGGGACCCCATCCTTATTATGATGTTTTCCACCGAGCGGATGATGCTCACACATTGAGGCAGGGACAATAGCATCTGCGAGGAATAGATCTGGATTGGACAACGCATCCTGTGACTCAGATGGAACTCCGTAGCTTGTATCCCCGGAGAGAGACAGCTTTGTATTGGTCACGGGGTCTTCAATGACGACTCCATAACAGTATAATGGGGGATGATCAACAGGAACAAGTTGAATGTCGAGACCACAGATCTCAAACACTTCAAACGGAGAATGTGGATTGACTGTGACTTGATCAAGATAACTATATTTTCGGGCCACAGTCTCAGCAACACTTTCAGTTGTCTGTGGGTCAGTTTCATTTGCTGCATGTATCGGCAGGTCATCACAAAGCCGATACGCGTTTCCAAGTCCATCAAGATGATCAAAATGAATATGAGTGATTATACCGGCATCCGGAAAGGAAACGTTACGCTGAAGAAACTGCTGTCGAAAATCCGGACTAAAGTCAATAAGAATTGACTCATTGCGGCGAGGGTTTTCAATATGAACAGAAAACCGGGTTCGCTCGATATCGCGCTGTCGAGCGTGCTCGCAGGTGTTGCAATCGCATCCAACAGTCGGCGTCCCAGTTGTATCGCCCGTTCCAAGTAATGTGACCAACATTATAACTTAGATTAGTGATTGTGGTCGTGGTCGTGGTCATGGTCGGTCTCAGCTGTATCCGTTTTGCCACTCCCATCACCTGCAACTAATTGATCACCATCAGACATCATATTCATATTCTTCAGATTATCACGCTCTTCAAAGTCTTCAACTGCATTGATAATATCGCGTTGCGTGAGCGTTGTTCGCTCTTCTGTGAGCGCTTCAAGTACAGCTTCACGAAGCACCATCCGAAGGTCTGATCCAGTGAGACCATCGGTCCGTTCTGCGATTGAGACTGGATCAAATTCGGTGATATCCATCCGGTCTGTGATAATCTTGAGAATGTCAGCCCGCATATTTCGGTCGGGTTTCGGAAAGTTGACAATCTCGTCAAATCGTCGCCACGCTGCTGCATCAAGTTGGTCCGGATGATTTGTCGCACCAATTAAAATGACCTCGTCGCGAATCAACGATATGTCATCGATGCTTTTGAGCAGCGTATTAACTGCACGCTTGAGCGCTGCATGTTCATCTGAACGACGTGTTTTCGCAACCGAGTCAAATTCATCGATAAACAGAATGCATGGTGAGAGACGTTTTGCTACCTCAAACGTTTTTTCAACATTTTTTGCGGTCTCACCAAGATACTGACTTGTAATCATCGAGAGTTTAACCTCAACGAATGGGAGTCCTAACTCGTGTGCAAGTGCTCGGGAAACGGTTGTTTTTCCTGTTCCTGGCGGTCCGACGAAGAGTATCTTCCCAATCTCACGGAGCCCGATATTTGCGAGATATTCGCGATGTTCGATTGCCTTCATCAATTTCTTAATCTCACCTTCTTGATCTCCAGTTAGCACAAGATCATTGAGTGTCATCTCAATTTCTTCAGGCGCTCTGACTTGGACAAGATCAAGCATCTCTGCGTCTTCGTCCTCATCATCGTCGAAGTACTGCTCAAGGAGACTATCAATCCAGACACGGTCAGCATGGATTGGACGCGTGCGTTCGTGTGCCTCCGCATATGTTATATCAATGTCGTCGTGATCCTCAACGGCAGCCGCAATCGTTGCGTTTGTTTGCAATCGCTCGTGGTCTGCTCGCTCTATATACCACTCAATTGCCATATCTGGTTGGGTTAATGAAATACGACCAGAGAAGTCCTCTTGTTGAGTAAACAAGAGATCAGAGACTGCATCCCAAGGATGCTCAACGCCAGTCGCTTTCCGCGCAACGGTGTTTGTCACAACAAGCGGTCGTTCAATACCGACGGGCATGTCTGTCGCATCATCAGGAGCGTCCGCAGATGGCTCTGAAGCTGAACCCGCAGTGGCGCCGGTATCGGAGTTGCTGTCGCTGTCGCTATCGTCACTTCGCTCCGTCCAGAACACTCTTCGGTACCGTGGGGGGAGATCGTTTTCATCTCGATCGCGGTCCTCGGTGTAAAGATGCGCTGTAAGGAGAAACTCGATAATTTCGAGAGCCCGATCACTCATCCCAGTTATGTAACCGTCACACTTGTATAAGCGCGTCGAAAGAGCAAATTACCCCACCCGCCGGCGCTCAGAGCACCTCACCCCTTGCTTATGAGAGTAGTGCTTCCTGTTTCTACAGGCAGACAAGGCGTATGCCGGGGCTTTGATGTGACGCTGAGGTACTTCACATCCGAATTGCATCCGACATGGACACAGCAGTTCCAGACTCCGCAAACGGCTTCCAATCATACCCGGTTCGGACCGTTTCTCATACCGGATAGATACGTAGCCCCGTAATTACGCGCGTGCGCTTCCTGTTTGCGTTTGAACACTCTCAGAGATATGAAGAACCTCGCATTACATTGTTTGACCGCGAGAGTAGTAACCGTGGAATAAAAATGCACATGTGATTTGTGTGGGCGCCGTATTTTATGGCTGCTCGCACTTTGCCGCTTGGTAAGATGACTTAGCGTCCTCAATTAAATTACACCTAGATTGAACACACTCTTGTTTTCATAGACTCGTAGTATCTATGATGATGAGACGACATAATCCGCTGTCTACTTCCATTTCATCCACATCATATTCATTATCTCTCTCAATGGCCTCAAATTCAAGCGCTGATACCGATATCGATACAACAGATAAGGCGAGCGCTGACGTCGATACCAGTCCCCAGTCATCGACAGAACAAGCCCGAGAGACTGAGTCAACACAAAATCACGGACTCACCATTGGAACAATATGTGTCCTCGCAGGTGGATTAATCATGATGTGGATCGTTTCGAATATGCCATTTCCCCAGCCCGCATTCGACTCCATACAGTGGTATGCTCTTTTTGCGTTTGTTATTATCTACTGGGCAATCGCCATTCGATGGATTCACACACAAAATTTCAAACCAGTTACAAAGTAACTCATGTCTTGATACTATCTCCTCAAACCGTGAATCATTTATCTGGATGAATAAATTTAATTGCATCTTTAACCTCATCGCGACCACCAATGACAGTCACCTGATCACCATGTTCGAGGGTAAGGTCGGCTTCAGGAACACGAATATTACCGTCCCGCTTGATTAATGCAATGAGTGAGTCTGGAGGTAATTCTGGACCAATGTCGCGAATTGGTCGTCCAATAAGATCTTCAGATGTGACCTCAATCTCTTGGATATCCCCAGAATAACCAATCTCACCCATCCAGTCCATCATTGCTGGTCGTTCAATGTAGTTATCCAGTGCTTGTGCAGTTGCAATCGACGTCGAAATATTCCGAACGCCCAGATCTTCGAATGCTTCTGCATTATCAGGGTTGTTTACCCGTGCAAGGATTGTCTCAGGGTCAAACTTTGAGCGCGCGAGTTGTGAGACTAGTAAATTAACATCATCATCACCGGTCGCACCCACAACAATCCGAGCGTTATCACCGCCGGCTGACGCGAGTACATCAGTATCGGTCCCATCGCCATGATGGACTGCCAAACCCTCATTTCGACCAACTTCAACGACTTCCTGTGATTGTTCAATGAGCACTACATTCTCTCCACGGTTTTCAAGACGGTCAGCAAGCGCACGGCCAACTGTCCCGCCTCCGACAACAAGTACACGCATAGGTATGATATCAAGATACTCTGCAATTTGTCTGGCGAAACCACCCTCAGCAACAACGGTGATGAGAATAACCAAAAATACTGTCCCAACAAGTATATTTGCTGCTTGATCCATCCCGGCATTTCGAAGTTCAATGGCAAACAGAGTCGCTACCGATGCTGGAATAATTCCCCGTGGACCAACAAAGCTCATGAATAATTGCTCGCCGCTGGTGAATCGATCCCCACGTGTCGAGATGAATACAAGTAATGGTCGTAGAACAAGCGCAACAATGGCAGTAATCCCAAGTCCAGGAAGACCAATCATCCTGAGAATCTCGAACTCTAAAAGTGCAGCAAGTGCAATAAAAACGAATGAGAGGACAATGAGTGTGATGTCTCCTTTAAATGCTGAAATCTCCTCTTCATATGGGATATCGATGTTTCCAAGAATGATACCTGCAGTCGCGACAGCGGCAATTCCAGCCTCTGTGGCGATGAAATCTGCTGCCCCATATGCAACCAAAGCGCCTGCTAATACGAGTAATCGCGCATTTTGGGGCGCATTTCCGGGTGAAAGGTCAATATATTGAAGCCCATACACTAACAATGTAGCCACAATCGCGCCAATTAATAGTCCAATCCCAAGTCGCTCGGTGAATAGCTGTAGCAATGCGCCTGGTTGTGTTACACCAGCGGTAATCGCTTCAAATATTACAATAGCAAGAATTGCCGCTGTAACGTCATTAACGATTCCCTCTGTCTCAAGAGCAGCCTCTACACGGTCACGAACCGGAACAACCTCAAGAATCGGCGTGACGACAGTTGGTCCGGTTGCGACTAAAAGTGCGCCCACAAGAAAGGCAACGTTCCAGCTTGTTGAGAGGAGAAAACGAACCGTAATGGCTGTGCCGATAAGCGCAATACCAGCGCCGATTGTGACCAGTTTGAGTGTTGCTGTCGGGGCTTCTCGAAGCTTCTGTATTCGAAGATGGAATGCTCCTTCAAAAACAATGATTGCAACTGAAAGTCCAACAATAGCGCTTAGTGCACTTCCGAATGAATCCGGTCCGACAACCCCGAGTACCTCAGGTCCTAAGATGATTCCCGCAGTAATAAGAAAGACGACGCTTGGGACCTGGAATCGGTCTGAGAGAATCTGTGCAATGACCCCAATCCCAATGATTGCAGCCACAACAGCAATAAGATTACCACCAGCGCCTGCCATTACATCACCTTCATATATTTAAATGGCATTTCCGGACATTCATAAGCCCACATATTATCTCCTGCGCTACTTGAGATATTCTTCATTTGATGCAACCTGCGGTTTGATATTGATTGATGCTTAGATGAATGCATTATTCGACTCGAAGCGTAGGCTTATCAGCGACAGCTGCTGCCTCGATAAAGTTGTCATCTCCAAGTAGTCCCCGAGCGGCTCGTTTCCCCCACTCAACAGCTGGTTGGGTAAATGTCGGCACTGATGCAAGTTCGCCATAGCATATACATGCCGCTTCAAACTCATAGAGTAATGCTCCCAGGCTCTGTGCGTCGATAGCATTGATCTCAACACGGATTGTCGGAATATCAGCATCAACAAGGCTTGCTTCTGTTGCTTCGAACTCAGCGTCGAGGAGCGACCCAAGATCTGATCCACCAAGATATGATAGTCCATCCAAATCAGTCGAGGGGATTGTGCATGATGGACGATTGCGTGGTCGCATGAGGGTGATGACTTTATTATGCGGTCCTGCACGATATAGTTGCAATTGTGAATGTTGGTCTGTTGCACCGAGTGCTCGGATAGGTGTCTGTCCACGATTATCTTTCCCGAGACTTTCAGCCCATAATTGTGCAAACCACTCAGCAAATGTCTCAAGATTCTCAGCATATGGCATCATTACATTCGTTCGTGCCCCTCGGGTTGCAAGCGCGTAGGTGGTTGCACCATACGCATATGCCGGTGTTTCAAATAATGACCCGCTAAGTTCGGCTGCAGCGTCCGCAGCACCAGTGATTAATTCATTGATCTGGATTCCTTTGAGCGCTGCGACAACAAGCCCAACAGTTGATAGTACAGAGAATCGCCCAGGAACCCCCTCTGGGACTGACAATGCGGGAAGAGATTCTGACTTGGCGAGTTGTCGAAGATTTCCGTCGGTGCCTGTCGTCACAATCGTTCGATCCGTCCAGTCAACACCAGCCTTTGTCATCGCCTCACGAACAACAAGAAAGTTTGAGAGTGTCTCTGCTGTTGTTCCTGATCGTGAAACAACATTGAGCACGGTCTCTGAGAGGGGTATTGATTCAAGTATACGTGAGACTGACGCCGGATCAACATTATCAAGTACGTACACCGACGGGGCAGTGTCATCACCAAGTGCGTCAACGAGCGTTGCAGCACCAAGCGCACTTCCACCAATCCCAACAATGAGAATAGCAGTTGGATCCTCAAATGACGCGACGGCATCGTGAATTGTAGTTGTATCAACCGTCTCAGGAAGATTCAATGCTGCGTAGCCGGGCTCATTATTCCGACGTCCCCGCTCAATCCGCTCGTGTGCTGTCGCAACCCGCTCATCAAGCCGCTCAAGTCCGTCCTGTGTAACGCCAGGTGTTGCATCGAACACCGTACCAAGATCAACCTGCATACCGGATTGAGTGGTGTCCGCTGAGAAAAAAGTAAGTATTATGATTGTCTGATTGGTGATATGTAATAGAGATAATATAAACGGTGGATGAAAGCCGACTCATATCTATCTATGTCCGTATGTGGTCCACTCCTGATTCGTTCAACACTGTATGTGATCTACAAATGAGCAAGGTGAGTGTCTTGGGGCTTGTCACGAGTTATTCTACAGGTTAATTCTCTGTCAGTAACCGACGAACCATCCAAACAGTCAGTGCGTATGATGAGATAATTCACCGGATAAAAGAGTCAGGGCATCAATATAAATTACTTCATAAATAAACCCTCAATTATTCCTCTTAATTATATGTAAACGATATGGAAAATCAACCTCAAAGAGTTAAGATGATATTATCTCAAAATCTAGCGTACAGTATTGATTGGTGATGAAAACCTACTGGTGAGTAGGAATTTTCCAATTGTATAGCCAATATGGTCAGAATTTATGCTATATCGAATAAGAGATATAGACGGTTAATAATATTCAAATACAGATAATGGCTACTGGATATGATGGTCTTCTGGGTGCGTTCCCGTATGCATTCCGCGCGAGCACATCGCGATTGTTTAAATTATATGTGCTCATCAGTGGCGTCGCGACAGCATTCATTGCACTTTTTATTATTGTTGCACTCGTTGTCTTGATTGGGCGGACAGCAAGTATTCAAGGAGGGTCTCTTACGCTCTCACGAGCATTTTATGTTGTTGTTGGGTTGCTCATCATCCTCCCAGCCGTCGCACCGACACTTGCCATTGCTCGACGCCACCGTCGTGGACTGACAGCTTCGAAACGACTCGAAGCTGCTGTTGCTGTGGCTGGATTTGGATTTTTAGTATCATTGTATTTAGGCGTTGTCGCCTCAATGCCGGCAACGTTCAGTCTTGATGATGAAACGGTCACTCGTCCACCAGCAACCGGAACTGGAGAGTTTGAACCACTTGTTGCTGGATTGTACGCAATTCCAATTGAATTCTCTTGGGTCGTTCCATTAATTGGCGCCGGGTGCATCGCAGGTGCGTATTTACTATTTCGATAACTCGAATAAAACACGCACTGAACATTGTGTTCACAGCCAATATCTGTAGAACGCAATTTGACATCCTCTCGGCGCGAAAACGCGAGGATCTCTTCTTGTACTTCCACAACAAACCAAATCTCTATTCTTACTTTTATCGAAACCACAAAACATCTCAGGAGTCAATATATTAATATGCCTGAATCGGCTGACGCAAACCCAACACGACACGACTCAACGTTTCTTGTGACAGCCACAGATGCATCATCGACTGTTCTTAGAGATGTGGAATCTGGGCAGGTATATTCACTGGAGGATGCTGTTGATGCTGATCGATTAAGTATCATTGATGGAACTGTCGAATCTAAGCCGCCGCTACACGTGGTATATGAACTTACAGAGATAACAGCAACACGGACAGTTGACATTGAAACAAGCATAGAACCCCCAACAGCAAACACAAAACAGATTGCTGCGAATCAGGCTGTTGGGGAAATCACGCGTAAGCCCCGCGCTGGTGCTGGGGAAATCCATATTATTACGATCCCTGAGAAAAACTCCACTGAAGCGGTTGCAGATATTCTTGATGATAAGGTAACGCTGTGCGAACGAGCGGCACGATTAGAGGGTAATCGTATTGAGATCCGCTCAGCCCCCGGTGTTGTCGCTGTTCGGTATATGCCATGATACGCCTCGCTGGCATGATACCCTACCGTCATGGTGATCTCTACCGACCTGCGAGGGCGAATTCCCCGACCCATCGGCTTCGGGGGCGAAGGGATGAGGGGTGAAGCCCGACACTCGACCTAGTGTTCCGTCTCCTCGATATACTGTTCAACCACTTCCTCCGACGTCGCTTCCGTCGCGTCGTTCCCACGGAGTATCCGACCGTCCAGAATCCACCACCCCAGAAATACACCTCCCGAATCTCGGGGTGCCGCTCCAGCAGGTGCTTGCCAGAGTCCCACTTGAACTGCCGAGCAAGGAGTGCTAGCGCACAGCTGAGGGAACCAACAAAAGCCTTGGATCACCGCGCCCGAGGCTATTGACTCACCGATTGCAATCTCAAATAGTTAGATAACTTAATATATCCGCTATGTCACAACCGCGTTGAACATTGACCCCCTATTTGTATGGATTGCTGTAACACGCCCACTTGCCACATCGAACAGTCGTCACTGGACGGTATCATTATACTCAATATGAACACGAGTCAGATCGTCCTCTCGATTCTTTATAAAAAGGTTTATTCGCTGTGACTCTCGACGGCAGATATGGCTGAATTCACTGTACCGGAAGTTGATTATACCCGGTACTCAAACTACCAGCTTGTAGCCATTCCGCTCATAATCTTAGCGGTGGCATTGCTTATTATCGCTGGCTGGTACGTGTTAACCGGATCTCCAGTAACACAGGGTATTGCGTTTACGGGTGGTACAGAAATCACAGTCGAGACAGATGGTGCAACAACAACACAGATTGTCGAAGCGTTTAGTGTTGAACCAGAATCCGTGCAAGCAGTCCCAACGGCGAATACATATATCGTCACATTTCAATCAAATGGGAATAGCGGAGTGGCGGTGACAGATTTGACACGACAAGCAGAACAAGCAGGCTTTGCGGTTCAGTCTGCATATGAGGTATCACCGAGTTTCGGTGCAACGACACAAACGCTCGCACTCGGTGGTGTTGGCGTTGCCTTCTTCGGAATGAGTGTGCTTGTATTTTTGATGTTTCGCGTATTCGTCCCGTCTATTGCGGTTGTTGTCTCTGCATTCTCAGATATTGTTATCTCGGTTGCGTTGATGAATGTTCTGGGAATTGAACTTTCGCTTGGAACTGTCGCAGCGTTGTTGATGATAATCGGGTATTCTGTCGACTCAGATATACTCTTGAACAATCATGTCCTTCGACGCTCTGGTGATTTTTATGAATCGACGTATCGTGCGATGCGAACTGGTGTGACAATGACCCTTACCTCAATTATTGCAATGTCAGTCATGGCAGCAGTCGCGACAGCGTTCGGTATTCAACTTCTTGCTGCAATTGGCACTGTTCTCGTTTTTGGACTTATTGCTGACTTAATGAATACGTATCTGTTAAATCTGAGTCTCCTTCGCTGGTATAAATTCAAGGGGGTCGCTCGATGATTGATTTTCGAGAGAACTGGCGTATTATTCTATTAGTGGTTGTGGTTATTGTCTCACTTTTTGCCCTTGTGTCGCCGACACTTTCGAGTGGTCCTAATAGTAATAGTGCTGTTGTACAGCAGTCTTCACAGACGAATCTGCAGTATGGACTTGAACTTGCTGGTGGAACGCGAGTTCGTGCGCCACTTGTTGGAGTGACCGCTGAGGAGGTTGAGTTTGAGCCAGCAAACGCGCGTGAAGTTGAACAGAGGATTGCTACTGCAATTGACGGTGCAGGACCAGCAGACGTTATTGCTCGACCAGTCACAGAGACAACAGGGACTGTCGAAGTGACTGTCGAAGGAGTGAGCACTACCGAACTTCAGTCCATACTCGAATCAACTGGATATACAGCATCAACGGTTCGGACAGGCGTCACGGAAACGACACGACAGGAAGTAGTCCGGATTCTTGAAAACAAAATCAACGAAGCAGGACTTTCTGGCGGAACAGTTCAGGAAGTCACCACTGCTGGCGGTGGTCACTTCATACTTATTGAGGTCCCAAATGAAGATGCTGCGTCTGTTCGGAGTCTCGTCAGTGAACGAGGAACCGTTGTAGTGCAAGCGCACTATCCACAGGATAATACATATACCCAACAGACTGTATTGCAACAGGACAATTTCCAGAGTATTGGATCTGCGCAGGAGGGACAGTCTGGAGGCGCATATGTCCCTGTCACGGTCCGGGAATCGGCCGCTAATGAATTTCAGCAAGCAACTGTCGACACCACCCTTGCGCGACCCGGTGGTACCCGGTGCACATATAGTCGAGATCAAAATAGCACTGAGCCATGTTTACTGCTTGTCGTGAATGGTGAGGTCACGAACTCTTTCGGAATGGCTCCGAGACTTGCTGATAGCCTTCGAGGTGGATCATGGGCACAAGACCCAGTTTTCCAGCTTCAAACAGCAAATGTATCGGAAGCACAAGAGGTTGCAATCAATCTCCGTGCTGGTGCATTGCCAGCAAAGCTGGATTTGACTGGGGATGATGGCGGAACAACATCATTCATTTCGCCCAGTCAAGGAGAAAATTTCAGAACTGATTCATTATTGGCTGGTCTCGTCGCTGTCTTTGCTGTCAGTGGCGTTGTCTTCCTTCGTTACCGTGATGCTCGTGTAGCATTACCGATGATTGTGACTGCGCTTTCTGAGGTATTAATCCTACTTGGGTTTGCCGCTGGGATCGGGTATCCTCTTGACCTTTCCGTCATTGCTGGATTTATTACGGTTATCGGAACCGGCGTTGACGATCTTGTGATTATTGCTGATGAGGTGCTTGCAGAGGGTGGGGTGTCCTCCCGTCGTGTCTTCCAGTCACGATTTCGACGCGCCTTCTGGGTGATTGGTGCGGCTGCAGCAACAACTATAATTGCAATGTCACCGCTTGCAATTCTATCACTTGGAGACTTACAGGGATTCGCTATCTTCACCATCTTGGGAGTGCTTGTTGGTGTCCTCATAACTCGACCCGCATATGGTGATATTCTTCGAGCACTCACCACAGGCAATTTATAGTATTCACGCAGATTCCATACAATATAATCAAGATGAACTAGCTTACTCTACGTGAATTATTTTTCCCTACTCAATTGTTTGTGACGGCTTCGTTGATAAAAAGCGTCTTACGCTTGAATTTAGATCCTCGGGTGCTTCCGATGTGGTGGATATAGCGCGGTCGTAGAAACAGGACACCTATCCGCAAGGAATCCGCGCCAGCGGCTGTGTGGAGTGTGATCGTTCAGAACTCAGAGATCAGAGAGAGAAGATTGTTCAATCGATTCAACGATATCATCTACCGTTGCCCACGAACGCCTTGCACATGCTGGGACTTTCCCATTTGTGCGAATGTATCGCCGAAGAAACGCTCGCGTTTTTTGATCACTTGGATAGCCACTTCCAATTGGTCCGATTGTTTCATACTCTTTTGCAAGCGCTGTGATTTGTTCATCCCGGCGCGCCTTCGCAATAACAGAGGCAGCAGCAACGAGTGGGTCATCTTCATCTGCGCCATGTCGGGCTTCAATGCTACAGTGATTGAGAGCGATAGTATCAATTCCGTTACATTCATCAATAAGTCCCGATTCGAGACGTGTTGCAAAGCGTGACTCAGAAACATCACTCGCATCAGCGACAATTGTGCCATTGAATGCAGCAACCCCATCGAGATCCGCAATGGCTGCAATATGTCCATTGAGCGTTAGTGTGTTCATATCTGTCCGAGGGCCGTCAATCTGGGTAACGGGGATGACTGCGGTCCCAATATCAATGGCAGTGTGTGACTCAAGCGTCTCTCGGAGACGCTTACGCGTCGAAGCGTTAAGCCGCTTTGAGTCATCAATGTCATCTGGAATGACAGATGGTGACGCATGAACTGCTGCACAAATCATCGGTCCAAGCACTGGTCCTTTTCCCGCCTCATCAGATCCAATGCGGGGACCCATTCGATTGACGGTATCCACTGAATCGGTCATGTATATACAATCTTGTATTGAATATATGATTATACCTGTGTTATACGCTGTTCGACATTTCACGTTTCATATTACACATTTCTTATGATTTTATATATCAAATGAAGGATTAACTGCTCAATTCGTCATCGAATGGTGGATATTCACTCCGATGCTGAGTGAGATATTGGATGTGACGATGCGTCCACAGTTCGGAAGTATGCGTCATCCTCAAACGACTCAGACTCGGACTCAGCATAGACACCGAGGACATCAAGATCAGTTACCGTTGCTCCAGTGTCAAGTAATCCCGCGAGGCTTGGCTCGGTTCGACCATCATCTCCGGATATGAGTTCTTTGACATACAATCCACCAGCACCGTGTATCTCGACGGTTGCATGTGTTGGATCATCGAGTGTCCCATCAACATCGTATACCGTTCGGGTTCGAGTTATGGCGGCGCGACGATGATCAACTCGGTTCGGTGTATACTGCTCGATTGTCGTATCTGTAAGTGTTGTTAGTGCTGTATCAAAATCGGTGACATTAATTGGTGCATCAAAAACGACGGCTGCACGATAGCGTTTTGATGCCTCAATTTCTTTCACCCGCTCAACCATCTCATAATTCGCAAGTCGAAGATTCTCAACCTCAACTGCACCATCCGCGAATGCGTTGATATCTCCTTCGAGTCGGTCGATATCAATATTTCGACGCCGTGGTTCGAATACCTCAATGACAAATGGACGACCGGTCCCAATCATCAACGCATCAACATCTTCGCGACCAGCACCATGAAATGTTGAATCGGTCCCATCCATCACATCACAGACAACAGGTGCTGTCAATTCTTCAACGCTATCGTCATATAAATATCCAGACCCACCACATGTTTCACAGGCGATGCTCCCTTGATATCCGGAGCCATCACAGGCGCTACAGGGCCATTCTGTCTGCGGAATTCCACGCGTAAGCTTGCGATATCGCCCATAAACAAATGCAGAGTGAATATCGACATTAACACTATCAGCCTCAAGATCGATGGTAAATTGAATATCTGGTCGACCAAATTCAACTGTCGTATCGGTACGTTGACCGACTCGCTTACCAACTTCGCGATTATACTCTGATTTGAATAACTCACCAGCGTCACTTTGGAGTCCGATACTTTCTCGAAGTAGCGTCTCATTCTCTTCGATGAGTGGCGGCGTCTTTGTGCCAACTTGATATGTGTTGAATTCAGTATCACTTACCGCAGTCGCACAACGCTGCCCCCACGAGTCAAACTGGTCGTCAGCGCAGGCACCCTCACAGACCCAGCATGCTGTTGTGTCAATCGATTCATATGGTGTGTCATCGACAAGTGAAACTGTAATGCGGAGACTCTTACCGCGCTCTGTATTTGTTAGCCCGAAACTTCGGTCGGCAAAGACTCGACCAAGACACGCATCACAGAGTGGATCCTGTGTAGCAAGTGCGCGGACATTTTCGAGAATACTCATGAATATATGTGTCTCTCCAATGGGAGGTGTTTTTCTCTTCTGTTGTCCACGAGTTTAAATCCATATTGCGGTCGAATCAGTTGGTGCATATATCCACTCACGAAATTTGATGATCATCGCCCAACACCAACATCAGTCACGCGATACCAATATATCGACAAGAGAACCGCCTGAAAGTCGAATCTATGTGAACTCCCCCGATCCTTAGCCGTCGGAGACAATTTTCGTGAGGACGGGCATGGGGGTTCGGGCTTCAAGCGACGGTTAATTTAAATTCCAACTGTACTTCAAATTGGAGAGACTTCTTTATTATGGGGTGTCCACAGCCCCACTAGACTCTTTCTTCAAACATCTTTGCTGAGAGGTTGAGTTTACCTGTCCAAACTGTGGCGAGACGACAAGAACGGATGGTGTTACCGTCTGTTCTAGCGGTTTGAATGATTTCCACGTTAGACGCTTTTAAACATGCCAGAATCGAATACCAATATTATTATTATCGGGTGTATCCCCTCGCTACTCGTTCGCTTCACTCATTTCTTGAGGAAGGGGTCCTGCCCTTGACTATGATCAAATAGGATAATAAATATCAGTTACTGATCAATCATCATCACTCGTGATGGGATCAGTCTCTTCATCACTGAATCCCTCAGATTGTTCAATTCGGCGACGCGCCTCGGGGTCGAATTTTGTCTCGATATCCTGATATCGCGAGACGAATGAAAGTTCATGATGACTCTCGGTTGGATGCTCAAGATATCGGTCCTCAAGTTCGAACTGTCCAGTCTCATCTGCCTCGGCTAGTTTCTTGAAATCTTCATAAACGGCATGTGCACCAGAGTGTAATCCGGCAAGTGTAATGAAGATGTATTTGTATCCAAGATCACCAAGTTCTTCGAAGGTAAGTGGGTCATCTTCTTCGGACCATGCAAATGACGATGAGTAATTGAACGCAAGTTTGAGATCTGGATGTGTCTCATGAATCGTTTCAGCGTAGTTGACAGCATCCTCACGGCTTGGATTTGGCATCTCAGGCCACACAAGATCAACACCAGCATCTGCATACATCCGTCCACGTTCAAGATGTTCTTCCCAGTCACCATTTGCTGAACCGTAGGCGTCTGTTCGAGCAATAACGACTGTATCCTCAGACTGTTTTGCATCAACAGCCGCGGTAAACCGCGCTTCAGCCTTTTCGCGTGAGATAATTTGTTTGCCAGCAATATGTCCACAGCGTTTTGGCGTTGTTTGATCTTCGATATGAACAGCAGCCACACCTGCTTTTTCATATTCACGAACCGCACGACGGACATTATGTATGCCACCATATCCGGTGTCACAGTCAGCAATGATTGGAAGGTTTGTCGCCTCAGCCATTCGTTTTGCGTTCTCAACCATTTCAGTCATTGTGACCATCTCAAGATCGGGAAACCCGAATTGTCCCAACACTGTCGAGTATCCAGACATATACGCAGCATCGTGACCGGTCATCTCCGCAATTCGAGCATCAAGTGCATGATACATCCCAGGAGCGAAGACAAAATCCTGGTTATTTAGCTGATTGCGGAACTTTTCACCCTGTGGGTTGTCAATATCGCGATTAAAGACATTATCGTCGAGTTCTGTTGGATTCATTGCGTTGTCCTCATCATCATCATTTTGTATGATATACAAAAAGTTAATGATTTATAATGATAATATTCGTTATTCGAATAAGTCAGATAATAACTCCTAAGTTGGTATGATGTTACATGTCACACATACACTCGTTACTGGACAAGTATATATTATGACCAGCCCGCTGTTAGTATTATAGTCACATCTGACAGGTATCACCTGAGATAGAACATCTTGCTGTATTGATAAATAGACTAACCATTCAGGTAGCGAATAGTTTCCAATTTTAACTGGCAGCATAACCTATCAAGGTATTAGCATGTGTACGCTATCCACATTGTTATGATCACTTTATAATAAAAATCGGTTTCAACAAGCATTAATCGGCGCAGGAACGGATTATATTCATGCCTGCGATTGAGATCGACGCCCTTGAGAAGTCATATGGAGATGTCAAAGCCCTATCTGGCGTCGATCTAACCGTCCCAGAGGGATCGTTTTTCGGATTGCTTGGTCCAAATGGGGCTGGGAAAACGACATTCATTAATATTTTAGTTGGTCTTGTTCGCGCCACTGGTGGGACCGCAAAGGTGTTTGGACATGATGTTGAATCTGAATACCAAGCAGCTCGTGATTGCATCGGGCTTGCCCCACAGGAGTTCAACGTTGACCGATTTTTTCCAATCCGAGAGGTGCTTGCACATAAAGCAGGATATCATGGAATCAGTAAAGAACGTGCACGTAATCGAGCCGCAGAGGTACTCAAGCGCGTGGGAATATATGAAAAGCGTAATACGCGATTTGACTGGCTTTCAGGTGGTATGAAGCGACGATTTGTGCTCGCCCGTGCGCTTATTACCAACCCAGATCTACTGATTCTCGATGAACCAACGGCTGGTGTCGATGTGCAACTCCGACGCGAACTCTGGGAAACAATCACTAAATTAAATGAGGGTGGAACGACAATTTTGTTGACAACACATTATATAGAGGAAGCCGAGCGTCTGTGTGATGAGGTTGCAATTCTTGACTCTGGGCGTGTCATTGATGTTGCAAGTCCAGAGACATTAATGAACCGGGGAACAGATGATATTGTCGTCAAACTTCGTGATTCACCGACGGCTATTCCAGATTTGACCAGTAATGATGATCGTATTGTCACTGTCAATCTCGATGGACGCCGGATAGTAATCACAGCACACCGTGGGGGGCTTGTTGCTCCTGAGATCGTAAGGAAACTCGATGCAAGTGGGCATGAGATTATTGATTTGGAGATCAAGCGCACGTCACTTGAGGAAGTATTCGTCGAGATGACACGCAGCGACGAACGTGAATCAACGGAGATGACTACGCCGTGAGCATGTCCACAGATATTGATCTTACCGGATTTATTACATTACTTCGCCGAGAAACACTCAGATTTATTCGTCGACCACGAAATACATTTATTCCACCCTTTATTACAAATATATTATACTTTTCTGTGTTTGGCGTTGTTCTTGGTGAACGGATTAACCTGATTGCTGGTGTTCCCTATATTTTATTTATTCTGCCTGGGTTGGTCGTTCTCGGTGCTATTTCGAACGCATTTGAGAATGCCTCATTCTCTATTTTTCATGGTCGATGGAATCGGTATATTGAGGAGGCAATTACATCACCACTCTCATACCGAAGCATGGTGATCGCGTATGTCCTCTCTTCTGCTCTTCGTGGAGTGATTGTTGGGATACTCGTTGCACTTATTGGAGCATTCTTTACCGCTGTTGGCGTTGCACAGCCGGTTTATCTTGCTGCATTTGGGATTGTCATATCACTGTTATTTGCCGCGTTAGGCGTTGCCGGGGGATTATGGGCTGATGATTTTGATGATCTAACGATGATGAATCAGTTTATTCTTCGCCCACTGGTATTCTTTGGTGGCGTTTTTTACTCACTCAACGAACTTCCATTGATACTGCAACAGGTATCTTTGCTGAATCCAATGATATACATGGTCAATGGCGTTCGATTTGGATTTCTTGGCGTAAGTGAAGTTGACCCGACACAATCATTAATCGTTCTTGTGGGACTGACCGGTATTGTTGTTATTGGAGATATTGTTTTGTTTCGTCGTGGATATGGACTCACCGAGTGAGGGTTATTATATCTTTATACAGAGATATTCACTGAGGTCTCGTATTTCCTCACAGAGGGCATCATATATACATTTCAGATTTTGTATGTGACCGCAAGATACTGGATGGTAGGTCATCATGATTTTCGTTTGGATGATATTACTCTTCATGCCGACAAGTGTTGCAGACTCAGTAGCACTGCCTGGGATAATTTAACTTACTGACTATTGAGAGATGAACGTAGCATGAGCCGTAATAATGACTCGTCTGCAGGGTCAACAAATACGTTCTATATTGTTGCCGTCGCTGCAGCGGTTGTGGTAAGTGCAGTTCTTGCCCCCGTCGCTTACGACTATGCGCAGTCCGCTCAGTCTGAGGGGACCGTTTCTGTAATCACAGTCTCAGGAGTAATCACTGGATCAAAGGTCGATACTCTTTCTGAAGACCTTCGAGAAGCGCGAATAAACGACTCGATTAAATCGGTTGTTTTGAAAGTCGATAGCGGTGGTGGCGCAGTTGCCCCGAGCGAACGATTATATCTTGAGGTGCTTCGCACTGCAAAGGAGATACCTGTTGTTGCCTCTGTTCAAGGAGTTAGTGCCTCTGGAGCATATTATGGAATATTACCAGCGAATGAGACATTTATGCTCTCGTCCGGGCAGGTCGGGAGTGTTGGGGTGATTGGTGCCGGTGGGACAGCACCTGTGCCAGATCGGATTATCCGAACAGGTCCAGATAAGGCACAACCAACAACCGAACAACGACGTCAGCAAGTTGAATCACTTAAACGACAGTTTGTCAACCGTGTAGTTGAACATCGTGGTGAAAATATTACACTTTCGCGAGAGGAAATAGCGAATGCAAAGACATACCTTGGTCCTCGTGCTGCCGAAAATGGGTTAATCGATCAACTCGGGACACTCTCAGTTGCAATTGATCATGCTGCTGAGATGGCTGGAATGGAGGACTATGATATCGTACGGAAGGAGCCACCACGTGGTGGTCTTATTTTCTTTGCAACAACTGTTGATGGGCAGAAAATGATATATAAACAACAGACATCAAACGATGCAATGGCAATCCCGGTGACACAACCGTTAGCAATCAATGAAATTCCATATCATGACCCGGGGATGGGGGTGGATGCCAATGCAAGTGCGTGAGCTCACTGCTCCAGCTGCGGTTTTTGCCCTCATTGTCACAGTGGTTCTCATCGGTGCATTAGTCATACCATTTGTGAGTGGTGGGACGACGCCTGAGGTGACAAATCTCGCCGCAGGACAGACGAACACAGACAGTGTCCAGATTACACCAAATACTGAAGAGGGGAATATCGCCGTTGATGGACCAGGTCCAGGTGAGTCGAAAACAGTCTTGATTGATAAAGCGCATTCGAATCGACTCTCTGATGAAAAGCTTTCAACGCTGACGAACGCCCTTGTCAAGAGTGGTCACACAGTTCAGATTCTCTCTCGCGAGCAGGCTCGTGGACCAGCATGGAATGAATCACTCCGAAGTGCAGATGCAGTTGTCATTGCGAACCCAACACAACCATACAAATCGGGACAATTGGCTGGTCTTGAGAAGTTTGCAGACGCTGGCGGTCGTGTGACATTACTTGCAGATCCCGCAGCCATCAGCGTTGGCGGTGGTTTGTTAGGGCTCTCGATTCAGGAGTCTTCTGCACAGTATACTGGTCTTGCATCCAGCTTTGGATTTGCTGCACAGTCTGGGTATCTCTATAATATGCATGAGTACCAGAATAACTTCAAGAGTATTTATGCGACGACTCCAGCTGAGAGCAGAAATCCCCTTTCTCAGGGGATTGACCGTGTTGTTCTCCGAGAAGCAGTTGCGATTTCGACAGCCTCTGCAGAACCCGCACTCAATACAGTTGATCGAACTGTTCGTGAACCAACACGGCGTGAGGCAACTTACACGGTCGCAGCAACGTCAGGAAATGTTGCTATCGTCGGTGACACTGACTTTATGATGCCGACGAATGTGTACGTCGCACATAATGAAGTGTTACTCGGTAATCTTGCGACATTCCTTGTAAGTGGAAATAAGCGACCTGGTGCCCCCGCGACGCCGGACTCCAATGGAGCTCAAAACGCTGGAGCAAGCACTGGTGGTGCAATCCCAACAGCCCCAACAGCACCAACTGCACCTAGACCTGGTGACGGTCCAAGTCCATCACCGGTGCCAGAATCGATAATAGCCCCAAGTGAGTAGTCGAGTGTGAATCGCCTCGGGGTCACATCAACATCAAAATCAAAGCCCCGAGGCTTCCCGTTTCTACGACGCGCTTTGCAGATACTGAATGGGTATCTGTAGGCAGCGCAGCCTCCATGAACGTGTCTCGGGTCATCCTACCCTTAGTTCAGAAAAACCGCATTCTAAGATCTTCAACGACGCGTTCGCATCACGGTCATACTCGAACCCACACGACGGACAGGAGGGTTCCCGAACTTAGACGATCTTGCTGGTGGTGCAGGGCGACTTGATATCCTTTGTCGATGCGTGACAAGCGCACTTGTTTGTTCACACGGTATTCGCGAGGACGTCCGCGTCCATCTTGTCCTCAATAATCAATTCACCGTCCAGTTTGATGGTGCTAATCTTAAGCGACTTAATCCGGATGAACGAAGCACAGCAGCATTAATACGCACTGCGCTTGAAAACCGTGAGAAAGCAATTGGTCATATGCCTGCTGAAAGTACACCTGGGGTCTCAATTCGACGCATGGGTTTTGCTGAGACGGTGAACAGACTGAAAACTGAGACGACACCAATCCAATTACACGAAACAGGCACACCAATTGTTGATATTGATCCACCAGATGACCCTCTGTTTGTACTTTCAGATCATCACTCATTGACTAATGACGAGATTGAACAACTCGGCGATATTGCCGAACACCAAATTCGACTTGGACCGATGATACTGCATGCTGATCATGCAATTACCATTGCTCACAACTATCTAGATACGAACGGATATAACCAGTACTAATATGGACAATTCACCTCTGTCACAATACCTGCCTGCAGTACACGAAACAACAGGAGACCAGCAGACGAGTTGGTTACCCCAGCCAGATGATCGGTTTGCGGTCACGCTCTGTGGTGTGAGTGTTGACGCAGAAACACGGTGTGCGCATTGGACAGGTCCAAGCGATGTTATTGCGCTACGATTTGGGTGCTGTGAAGTCTTTTCCCCATGTTATCGCTGTCATCTTGCAGTCGTTGCTCATGCACAAACGACGCAATTATTATCTTCAGTAAGATCACCTAATGATCGTAATGATCTCTGCCATACAGAGAACGGTGAGTGTCAGCCACCACATGAGGAGAAGATACGGTCACAGGTTGACCCGTGGCCGGCAGAGCGACTTGACGACCCTGCAGTATTGTGTGGCGTCTGTCGGACAACATTATCTGCACGAACATATCTCGATACTGGAGTCATGTGTCCAATCTGCGGAGCAGCGTTCAATCCTGGGTGTCGTCAACATCATGCGCTATATTTTGAAACAGACGTCGAATGTAGCCAATCATGATGCACGCTAATTCAATACTGAGTGCTGGCGACAACTCAGAGTCTCATGTGATGATTGCTATCCTCATATAGATTAAGTCGTCATTTCCTCACAATATGATGAAGAGCATCGCAGTAGTGTATGCAACTCCAGCAATAGTCAATGCACTCAGACTCGTGACAGCTGCTCTAAGAGAACGATCAGTGGTGAGTACAGCAATAATGCGTCGATAGCCAGCAGTGGTGGTATCTATTGGCTCACTCATTCGCTCATCACAAAACTTTGTTGTAGTACTTACCCCACTCCATACTCCGATGCTAATAGCTAACGGGACGATAGTAAAGCCAAGTCGATGGGCATCAGCCATCGTTGGTGGTTGAAAGCTGAGCATTACAAGCGCATAGCCTGCTGCAATCAGCGCTCGTCGGTCGACATACGCACGGACAGATCGCTGTGTCACTTTGGCAAATGCACTGACTCCGAGCCAAATAAACACAATTTCAATAAAGAGCACACCAAGAAGATTCAGCGTCGGGTGAGACGCGAATGTGAAGCGCGTGAGTTCAATATGCCACCCAATCAGCGATGTAATCGGAGCAAATAGCGGTGGTGGCGTAGCCATGAAGACATCTCCAAATGGGTGTGTTATCGTCCCAATCGCGATTGCAGCGCCAATCTGATTTGCTGTCAACACCGTCTGTCGACAGGTGATCCCCCCAAGAAGTCCGATGATAATAAAAAAAATAGCGGCGACGGCACTTGCACTCACGCCAGCCGTAATATAGAATCCAATGACAACACTACCTCCAATCACACCAGCAAGGATCAGTGACTGTTCTCTGTATAACGATAGTATATATATAATAAGATTACTCCCAGTGTTCGTGGTTATTTTGATATTAGAAGTTGAGTGACTCGTATGATATATGAAATTTGCACTTCCCCATGCAATCAGTGCCGCCGTAATACCAATCGGTAGTGAGTGAGTGACAGTTCGGTGCACACTATTTGCGACTCCCCAGAATGCACCCCATCCGATTGGTGCTCCTGAGGCGATAGCAAGAGCATATGTAATGATGGCATATCCGACATCAAGATCAGGAAGAAACGCCGCAATCGCAGCAAGGAGTCCGACTGATCGAATCTGCACATCTGTGGCTCCCGTCTGAGATGAGAGACCAACAGCAAGTGCAAATGCCAGGAACTCATGACCAATAAACATTAATTAATTAACGCGAGATGTGTCTGCGGCGAAAATATGTCTTCTTATTTTATTAATTCAATCTACATCGTTTGAGATCATCCTCGGTCTCAAGACGGAAAGAATCCGACAACACCGTGTACCACCAGATGGGAGTTTCAGGTTTGCAGACTGCCAAACTCACATACCGTCCGAATCGACGTATAGCCGGTCGTTGGCAGCCTCCGAAGAATGCTGTCCCACGGTACTCCTATTCTCGACCGGTATGTGGTGTCCAGGTATTGTTTGTGTCATCGGGACGTCAGCAGGCGTCACCACTCGGAGTTACTTACCTTAGCGTTAGATGCCCGATGATTGCTTTTGATTCCCCACGTCGGGGATAATCTCGTTGTCGGGATGACTGGACATTTGAGCCAACAGCTCTCAGATACTCGGCTTTATTGGGCTGATACCCGATGCGCCGACACCACAAAATGCACGATGGCACAGCAAAAATATTCGGAGTTTACCTGGCGATGGCGCATATCCATGCCGTGATCGGCGTGATATTGCGCCTGTTCAAGATATAATCGAATGATATGTTTTCTTAAAAGCTACATCTGAGCGCTGAGACACCCGTATCGGTTACAAATAAAGTATGTCTCGATAGCATTCAATTCACAAGCGATATGAGGGGAATATCACACGGCTTGACCCCGAGGCAGTCCACGACCGGCTGATATTTTTCAATATTGACCTCAAAGTAGTGATATGCACGGAACTGCCGTTGATCATATAAAATATTACATTCCGACAGACGGGCGAGTCGATGCAGTCAAATTTTATCACGATGGACTCGGGTTTGCAATTGAAGGCATGGCTGCATATGAATCAGATGAGAAACCATTCTTTTCGGTACGAATCAGTCCCGGGTCAGTGTTACATCTTGAACCTGACCCAAAATTTAGTAAGCCAGACCGGACAGCTGCGGATCATGTTGCAATTCGCGTTGCAGAGTCGATTGATGTGATTGAAACGATGCTTACAGACGCAGATATTGACATTGATCGACGATTAACCCCACGAGGAGCAACTGGGGTTGCACCTGCGGTCTATGTGACTGATCCGTTCGGATATCGAGTTGAGATTAAATCCGAGCAACAATCGAATTAAGCGATGCATATTATCCGGAGTATCTCGATAATTCCTGATATATTCGTGTTCGCATCGAACTGTTTTTTACCTCGTTCATCTGTCCTGTAATCACCAATGCCCTCTGGATACTCGCACTCATACTCATTTCTCTCTCGACTTATCTCAGGTATACGTCGCATTTCCGGACGCCGTGGTGGGATTGCAGTTATGCTAGCGGGAATTAGTATTTTTGTATTCTCAGTTGTGCTTGCTGCTGCAGTGGCCCCTAATGTCGGTGTTGCAGCAGATGACCGTCGAGTGACAATTGTTGGGTCACAAGGAGGTGGTCCGGGGCTCCACGATGATGGTTCAGTGTATCAACTTGATGGGCGCTCCGTTGCCTGGCGACTTGCTGATGCTGATAGTTACTTTGATGTCACAAAATTGCCGACTGGCACCGTTCTTGCGGGATACATGAACGGTGAGACAACCCCCTGTGGACCATATGATGAACCATGTGCGCGCACAGGCTTTCGGGTTATTAATCCGCCAGAAATAACCGCAGATAGCTCACCGACTGTCACTGATGAGTATTCATTTCCTGTTCGGACTCGGGTAAACAGTGAAGTACATGATGTTGAGCGACTTGGACCTAATGAATATGTGTTTACCGATATGGATGCTGAGCGAATCGCTATTGTTGATAATGGAACAATAACCTGGGAGTGGTATGCAAACGAAACATATGATGCACCACCAGATCCGACACGAACAGACTGGCTACATATTAACGATATTGATGTCATTGATTCAGACCGATTTCTTGTCTCTGTCCGGAATGCACATCAACTTGTTATTATTGAGCGCGGTCATGGCGTCGTTGAGGTGATTAATAAAGATGAATCTGGGAATGGAAAGGGCGACCCATCGGTACTTCGTCAACAGCACAATCCACAGTGGCTTGGGAATGGAACCGTCCTTGTTGCTGACAGTCATAATGATCGTATTGTCGAACTTCACCGCGGGGCTGATGATAGCTGGGAGGTCACGTGGTCCATCGCTGCAGCTGAGGGGGTTCCATTTAGTTGGCCACGCGATGCAGACCGGTTATCGAACGGAAATACATTGATCACTGACTCGCTGAACAAGCGAATTGTCGAAATCAATAATAGTGGTGTTGCTGTTTGGAGTTACCAAACGCAGAAAGTCCCATATGAGGCTGATCGCCTACCAGCTGGTGAGCGTGTTGGTGGGGTTGCATATACCAATGCTAATAATATCGATACTGCAGCGAGTACAGCAACAGGTCGAAATATTCCAATCCTATCCTTACTATTAATCGGGATTCAAACTGGCATCCAAACCCCATTTTGGTTTACTGAAATCCATGTTGCGACAGGTGTACTCGCGCTCATAAGCATCATATGCGGTAGTGGATTAGTACTAAAGAACAGATGAGCATACACAATCACCTATATCCTGCGTGATATAAATCCGACATAATCCTGATGTTGACAATTGTAGGCGTCTAATCTAAATTTAGTTTCAAATTCCAACGACACCCTGATCGAATTTTCATATGATTAACCCTCGTGAACAACCCTGAGCTCAAGCGCTGTCTTTTACGCATAAGTCGTCCCGAAGATATGGGCGGGGCGAAACAGTAAAAATTGTTTCATCGTCGGGAGTTGGAGTCCCATCCCAAGCAACTGGGTATGCCGACAACGAGATGACCCGGTTTGAGCAGCCCCTGTGGCCCAATCGGCAATCCTGATCGGCGTCTCAATCCGTCAGGATTTGTCTCAAATCCTCCTCAACAGCGGTTAAAACGCCACGTTGGGATGCTGTGGACTTATGGGTAAAACACAGTCGTTCACAGCCGGGAGGATGTCACAAATAGTCTATCCTGTCATAATTGAATAATAATGAGTAGAACCCACGAAAATAAGACGCGCAGCTCTGCTCTTTGCCTGAAGACACGCCCGTGGAGACTGTGATCGCGACGGACACCGCTGTTTCCAGCGTGCGTCTGCAAGTCACGTTGTGAAGTACCTCAGAGACAACCCTTGAGCCACTCGCCTTGATATCTGTAGAAACGGGAAGCCTCGGAGCTTTAGAGCTCTCCGTGAAACATTTTGGACCATCGGTCCTACGCAACAATATCAGCGGCTACTCTATGACAAGATTTTGAATTGAACTCCTCAATAAGTTTTCAGGAGCGCTATGACCCCGAGGCAGTTCAGTTGAGCGTCGAGTATCATCAAAATATAATCTCATCATTCTTGAGCCTTCATGACCGAGTGTTACTGTGACGACCGAGGATTCCGCATCAGACACACTAGCGTGGCAGACGAAAGAAAGCGAGATTGAGTATAGCTGTCCAGGATTTGATGTCCGCCGAGACGATGTTATACTTCCTGATGGAACACATACACAGTTCCATTCTGTTGAAGAGCCACCAGCGGTGGTTATTCTTCCATTTACCTCCAGTGATGACGTTATTCTCATTGAGGAGTGGCGACAGGCTGTCGGACGAGTGAACAGAGGACTGCCGGCAGGGACGGTTGAATCTGGAGACACCGCGCTGTTAGATGCCGCTACGCGTGAATTGAGTGAAGAGACTGGATATGAAGCTGGGTCAATGTCGAAACTATTCCAGACTGAACCAGCGAATGGACTTCTTGATGCTGTTCATCATTATTTTGTTGCACACGATTGTGAGCGAACTATGAGTCAGCAGCTTGATGAAAATGAGAGTATCTGCGTTAGTACGACTGAATACAAGGAAATAAAAACTGCTGTTCGTCAAGGGGAAATTAAGGATGGCCGAGCTGTCACAGCTGTTAGCCAGTATGAGCTTCAATCGTAATAATTGGTTCGTTGAGTCATGATACGTCGTTACATCGAGAAGAAATAGTGCGAGCAAATTGCCTCGAGGTCGTATTAAACTCCCGCGGTATTCGCCTGTTCAATCAATAGCCCAGGTAGATGTTTCACTCTGCTCACTCACCCAGAGGCAATTCGTTCCTTGTGAGTGGAGTTCTGTTTGATGATGGTATCAGGTGACATCTTATACTGTCTCCACCTATCTAGGAGATTGAATATAATGTTCACCCAAAGCACGTGGATTCGTTTTCATCACGTGTGAGACATTGATGCTGGTATATCATATCAGTCGGATATCAGTCAGTGTGCAATATCGGGGAAATGTTTTGATGCCAGCAGTATAATATATATTGTGACTTCATCGTCCGACCCAAGCCCAGCTGATGCAGATGGGTTGACCGGACCATCTGGCACTTCTGTGGCATTTGGGATACTCTGGTCGCTCATCGTTGCAGGTGGTGTCGCTATTATCGGTATCATCATCGGTGCTGTACTTGTTGCTGCTGCAGCTATCGGTTTGCAGACGGCTGCAATCACGATTACACCACTATTGCAGATTGTCCTCTCGCTTGCACTTGCGACTGGAGTCGGGTTTGGTGGTGTTGCCCTTGCATATCTGTGGTATCGAGGATCTGGCATTCGCTATATCGGATTCCAGATTCCATCGCTTCGCGATATCGCATTTTCATTTGGTGGATACATCGCTTCGCTGGCATTACTGATTACCGCAGCCGCAATCATCTCAACAATTGGTGCTGAGACGGCTCCAAACACCGCCGCCCAAGCCGGTATGGAAAATCCAGAAATTCTGTTATTGCTTATCCCAGCATCATTCCTTCTTATCGCTCCTGGCGAAGAGCTACTGTATCGAGGTATCGTACAGAATCGACTTTGTGAGACGCTGCCAGTACCAATTGCGATTATACTTGCAAGTCTTATTTTCGCCTCAATTCATTATTTCTCACTGGCTGGTGCACCACAAGCTCGACTTGTGAGTATTTCAATCCTCGTTCTTCCAACACTTGTGTTCGGGACGGTGTATGAACTGACAGATAATCTCGTTGTCCCGGTGTTAGTCCATGGTGCATACAACGCAACGCTGTTTTCACTACTCTATATTACGATCAAATTTGGAAGTCGTCTTGCGCAGACACCAGGAATAGTGTAGCGGAAGTAACATAAATCAGGGAGTCAGTAATATTCGTATGAACATTGCTACGATTTTACTCCAGTTTTCCTTCGAAGCGTTTGCCGGGCTCATAAGTGCTGTGAGCACGCTTATACTGCTTGGATTATTCATCGCTGTTGCCGGTTTTGTATATAAGAGTGTTCGCGGTGATGGAATACAGTGGCCAAATGATACCACAGACGGAAATGCATCTGCGGGTCAAGACTCTGGTGGGTATTCGTGGGGAGATGATGAGATGACCACAAATAAAAATAACAGTGATAAATCAACAACAGAAGGAGTTTCTCGTAGTGATAGTGATGATGACGAGTGGGAGTACTATTAATCGCAATTAATCTAGAACCGATCAGCCGGCATGAACTGAGGACGTTGATTCGGAGTATTCCACCCCTAACTACCTCAAATCATGAAATGAGATATTTCCGCCGCATTCAGTATTTTCGAGATGGACCCCTCGACTTCAGGGAGCGAACAGGGTGAGCGAGGAAGTCAGGGAGGAAACCGACATATCACGATATAAGTGGAATATTGACCGGCGAGATTCATTAGCGTATTGCTGACGGCTGATTGCCGGAAGTCCAGATCAAAGCCGCATCATCAAGAACTGAGACGGGGAGCGCCGAGGGAGTAGTGCGCGATAATTCACTATTCAATATACTCCCAGATGTGGACAGAACCGAATCGCTCGATAATATATCCACTGAAAATAAATACTCATATATGAGCGCTCATATGCATATTTCACACGTATCTGAGTTAGATAATCACCATGTGAGAGTTGACCCCACTATTACGACGCAGCATGGTGTGGCTTGATTCACTCTCTTGTTACCGAATTCACACGTCTGAAAGCGCAGTCTTCGTTTTACATATTTACATGAGTTATCTATGACCGAATATTTTGAGATTCATCATCGAGATTGACCTGCTCGATACGGCGACCTTCGCCTTACTGAATCAGTTCAAACGCCAGCCTGTGCTGATGATATCGTCGTTGACGCTGGGAGTCTCTGGACCCATAATCGAGAAATTTCCGATATTAATACCAGTGTTGACTCAGTCACAATCCTCCCACACCGCGCGTTTCCGGCGGGAACAGATAAGCGGGTACAAGACTCATTTGCCGCTGCCGAGGCGTCGTCTGACGCTGTAAGTAGCGTAAACGACCACAGGTCGGGTAACCCGTGGCTTTTCTAATTCCCTCAGCCTACGTCTTAGACCACGCCTTCGTCAGGCACTAATATATGTATATTCGTCATGCACATCAACGGTTGGAACCATTGAAACGGACGATCGTGCGGTCTTTGTCGTCCCTGATGGACACTGGACGGCGCTGACAGACGAAATTGTATATTCATAACGAGCCATCGATGCCCTTTCACAGAGTTACAAGACGGATGCCACGGGGCTTTGATATATGATCCCGAGGCAGTCTGCGTGCTCATGCTGAACAACGTCGTCGGCTTTGTCGGCTTGACCAGCAGATGACTATACGTCATGAATTCGCAACTGCACTGGAAATTCAAGATGCAGTCGTTACTGGGGAGATCTTCTTGTGACAGCAAATCGATAGGTATTGATAATTAATTTGATATAAACCGCTTGTATATCGGTACCGGTATATCATCGCCACACGAATCATTCGTCCGTGCCCACTCGTCGCCTTCCCGCTGAAATTGCTCGCGGGTTGCGAGATGTCGCTCCACTTCTAATTGGTATCATTCCGTTTGGTCTTGTTGCTGGGGCTGCCGCAGTCGAAGCTGGGTTGCGCCCATTACAGGCAATTGGACTCTCAGTTGTTGTTTTTGCTGGTGCTTCGCAACTCGCTGTGATTGATTTACTTGGACAGAACGCGGCTCTTAGTATTGTTGTCATTACTGGCGTTGTGATCAATCTTCGAATCCTTATGTATTCAGCATCAATTGCTCCCTCATTTCAGTCATTTCGTCCCCGCTGGAAGGCAATCACTGCGTACGTTTTAACCGATCAGGCATATGCACTCTCAATCTCGCGATACGCCGAAAAAGAACTCTCAAAGACAGAACGGCGTCGGTATTATCTTACTGTTGCACTTACACTGTGGATTGTATGGCAGATTTGTACCATTGTCGGCATTATCATTGGTGCTCGGGTCCCTGACGAGTGGGGGCTTGGGTTTGCTGTCCCGCTTGTGTTTCTTTCATTACTTGTTCCTGCTGCGGCTTCTCGTCCAGCAATCGCAGCAGCAGTTGTTGGTGGGGTTGTTTCGACCGTTGGAACTATCTATAATTTTCCTCTCAATCTAGGGCTTATCACTGGTGGTGCCACAGGTGTGGTTGCTGGCGTTGTCGTTGATACGTATACTAATACACCAGGACAATCCTCATCGGAGACTAATCATTAATGCCAACCGAATATACTTCTCTTGCAGTCTGGATTGTTATCCTTGCGTTAGGTGTAGCGACATTCACAATCCGTATTTCGTTTATCTCACTGTTTGGATTATTAGAGAATGTTCCTGACCGAGTCACTCGAGGATTACAATTTGTCCCACCTGCGGTTTTTGCTGCATTAGCTGCTCCTGCATTCATCGCACCAAGTGGGCATATTGAATTTATTGGGAATGAACAACTTATTGCTGGTATTACTGCGACTGCTATTGCATGGTATGTTGATGATGTGTTTGCAACAATTATCGCGGGGATGCTAACGCTATGGATCCTCAGATTTGGAATTTGATATATAGATATCAAATCTTGATTGAATCTGAGCCTCCACTGTATTTTATTTTGGTATTCTACAAACAATCGAGGCGAGTGTCTCAGGGCTTAGATGTTGATACAACCCCGAGAGGGTGAATCCTCGTGGGCTTGTCCTTGTCTCTAAGATACTTTACTGTGATCTGCTGAGAGTAATGGTTGATACGCTCGAGCGGTTGTTGCTCGCAGTAACTAATTAACATCAGATGGCAACTGATATTCGAGTTGATACGCAATTACAACCAAGAGATGTCATCTATCTCGTCATCGCTTGATAATCCATACGTTCATCTCAAAGCATTTGGCGGCGCGTTCGTCATTATTGCACTCATCTTTGTTGCGGCTGCAGTTGCTGTCTCTCTTGGTGGTGTCGCAGTCAGCGTCATAGGCATTGGACAAGAGACTGCACTTGGACTTGCACTGATGAGTGCATTCCAGTTTATTGGCTTTGGTGTTGTTGGAGTTGTATATGCATATCTTACAGACCAACTCAATCGAATTGGATTAACACGACCAACGAGTCGAGATTTTGTATGGATAATTGGTGGATTACTTGCACTGATTGGACTATTTGCTGGAATTAATCTACTCTTCGGAGTCCTTGGGATTGAAACTGCTGATAGTGCAATCATCGACCAGGGGCAGAACAGCCCAGTGTATTTTCTGTATCTAATTCCGGTAACCATTTTCTTGGTTGGACCCGCAGAAGAGCTTATTTTTCGAGGTCTCATTCAGACCCAGTTTCGTGATGCATATGGATCCATATTTGCTGTTGTTGCGGCGAGCACCGTCTTTGCGGCAGTTCATTTCAGTTCATACAGCGGTGGTGATATCTTTGCACTACTTGCAACGCTCATTACGATTCTTGCACTTGGTGCAACACTTGGACTGCTATATGAACGAACACGGACGCTATTAGTTCCCGCTGTTGTTCATGGGCTATTCAATACGGTTCAGTTTGTAATGGCATACATCTCAGTTGTTAATGGTAGTATCTGAGAGCCTCCGAGTGTGACAGAGGAATGAAATAAAAAGTAAATACCCACATATCAGCTCGGGTATAATAAAACCGTACTGAGGGGTGCAATTTGTATTAGCTAAATTGGAGGACAAGATCCCTTGCTCAAGAGGTGAGTGAAACGAACAAGTAGCGAGGGGA
This sequence comes from Haloquadratum walsbyi C23, assembly GCF_000237865.1. Lineage (NCBI taxonomy): Archaea > Methanobacteriati > Methanobacteriota > Halobacteria > Halobacteriales > Haloferacaceae > Haloquadratum > Haloquadratum walsbyi. The sequence goes on along the minus strand of NC_017459.1, from coordinate 2,587,475 downwards.
TACACCTGACAGACTACAACAATTAATATCTAAGATAACAGACAAGTTATTCTCTAACGTGGAACTAGTTCAAACCACTAACACAGACGGCAACACCATTCGTTCTTGCCGTTTCGCCACTGCTCAGACAAGGACGCTCAATCTCTTGGATAAGATGTTTGAGAAAGAGAGTCTAGAGCAGTCCGTGGACGCCCCATAATAAATAACTCTCTGCTCGTGAATCTGGTCAGATTTCAAAGAAACTTCGCTGGAAGCCCCGTCTTCACCGGGGCTGTCTCTGACGGCTAAGTACCTCGGGGTCGTTCATTTACATGACTCTTGTTGAATTAATCACGCGGGATTTTTTCGTGCGAGCTCAGAACCACAGATTGGACAACGCTCGCGATTCTCTTCGAACTCTCGTCCGCATCCCTGGCATTGATAAATCCAGTTGCGAGCCTCTTTGATACCATCTCGCGCAATAATATTCACCGTGACATCAACGTGATCAGCAACATTCTGCATTGCATAATCATCGGTAACAAGAACAGCATCAAGTTCGAACGCAGTTGCGAGGAGTCGGACATCGGTGTCTGAAAGGGTTTCAGCATCTCCTGTTTCACGTGCTGCACGCTTGATAGTGTCGACAGTGCCGCCTGCAGGGATATGGATATGCATCCCTGACCCTTCATCGGCATCAAACCGATATGCTGCTTCATCTTCAAGTTCTTCGCGAACCATCGGAATTGATGCCGTGTCGTCTGTCGTATGATACTCGTGGATGAACGCCGACGAATCAAGAACCTGCATCGGAAAGCGCCTATATCTAATTACCGCTGGACAACGATGTAGTCTTCGACGGACTGAACGAGATTGACCGGCACTCGAATTCGTCCCTGTTCGTCCACGTCGAATTGAAGCTGATCAGTGAGGATTTCACTATGTGGCGATACTAGTAGATCATTTAATGCGCCTGAGTCTATATCCATTTCAACATTGTATAGCGATCCGAGTTGCGTCCCATCGGAACCCATCACAGCCTTTCCTGAGAGGTTTTTCGCTAGCTGCTCACTCATGTTCGCTCATATCGCACCGTGTCATATAAACATCAGGGGTTGACTGCGACGGCGAATACCCTACGCTGGCATCTGATGACGATGGACTTAATTATAATCCAGTAGTAGATTGTACATAGAATTTCTCGGGGTGATTATTTATGTCTGATACCGACGCTGACGCCGATACAGATGCTGTTTCGACTACTGAGACAAGTATGAATGCGGACGCAAATGCAAATGCGGATGGAGATACTCTTCGGACGCCAATCGTCGCTGTTCTTGGGCATGTTGATCACGGTAAGACGACACTTCTTGATACAGTCCGTGGCTCTGCTGTGAGTGAAGGCGAAGCAGGAGCGATTACACAGCATATCGGTGCAACAGCGGTCCCGCTTGAAACAGTATCAGAGATGGCTGGTGAGCTTGTTGATCCGGCTGATTTTGATCTTCCTGGACTACTATTCATTGATACGCCCGGGCATCACTCATTCACCACACTTCGATCACGTGGAGGTGCACTCGCAGATATTGCAGTCGTCGTTGTTGATGTGAATGATGGATTTCAGCCACAGACGATTGAAGCCTTAGATATTCTCCAGCGAACAGGCACCCCGTTTGTCGTTGCAGCAAATAAAGTTGATACAACTCCGGGATGGACTCCGACAGATGGGTCACCAATCCAGCCGACATACGAATCACAACCGAGCGCTGCCCGTGACCGGCTTGATGAACGACTGTATGAACTTATTGGTGATCTTTCTGATGAGGGGTTTTCAGGCGATCTCTATTGGCGTGTACAGAACTTTACGAAAAATGTCGGTGTTGTCCCATTATCAGCAATTACGAGTGAAGGGGTTCCAGATCTGCTTGCAGTATTAATGGGGCTTTCACAGCGATATATGCGCGAGCAGATGGCGATTGACATCACTGGACCTGGCGCAGGGACGATTCTCGAAGTGAAAGACGAGCGTGGATTTGGAGCGACTGTTGATGTCGTCCTATATGATGGGAGTGTTCGACCGGATGATATTATTATCGTCGGTGGGACCGATGGACCAATCGTGACTGATGTTCGTGCATTATTACAGCCACGACCAAATGCTGAAATTCGCACTGAAAATCGATTTGATCGTGTTGAGATAGCGCAGGCTGCGGCTGGGGTTAAGATCGCAGCTCCAGATCTTGACAATGCAATGGCGGGAGCTCCCCTTCGTGTTGTCCGCAATCGAGACCGGGCAAACGTTGTGAGTGAAGTTGAAGCTGAGCTTGCGGATATTGCAGTAGAGACCGCTGAAGAGGGTGTTGTCGTCAAAGCCGATACACTTGGGAGTCTTGAAGCAATGGCAAATGCATTAAAAGAAGCTGATGTCCCAATCCTTCGCGCGGAGGTTGGTGACGTTGCTCCCCGAGATATTGCTATCGCATCGACAGCCAATGAAGAACGAAATCAAACCGTCCTTGGATTCAGTGTTGATGTTCTCTCAAATGCGAGTGATGAACTTGAAGAAAGTAATGTTCGTCTGTTTACTGATGACGTTATATATCAACTTGTTGATGAGTATAAGTCGTATGTTGATGAGCAAGAGCGCGCACAACAAGAGACTGTGCTAGATAAAATTGTGCGTCCTTGTCGGTTTCGGATACTCGAAGACCACGTATTCAGACAGTCAAGCCCTGCTGTTGTTGGTGTTGAAGTTCTGTCTGGCACATTAAAGAATAACCAGTATATCATTAAATGGAATGGCAATGAACCAGCGCGCATCGGTGAACTCTCTGGGATTCAAGAGCAAGGAGAAGATGTCTCCTCGGCGCGAGCGGGGACTCGTGTTTCGATTGCTATCGACGGTCCGACTGTAGGTCGACAAATTGAGGAAGGCGATGAACTATGGGTTGAATTGCCTGAAAAACACGCCAAAATACTTGAACAGGAACTAATTGATGAGATTCCAGCAGATGAACTTGAGGCATTAACAAGCTATCTAGACTCTCACCGTAAGCGCGATCCTTTCTGGGGAAAGTGACCCGCCTCAGGCTTACTGAAACGCTTTCACGCACTCATCGATTTAATCCTTACAGACTAACCCCCCGTCCTCAAGAAACAACCAAACGAGCGAAGTGAGTGAGTAGCGCAGTACAGCAGGGATACAGCCGTAAGTTATATTATGAGCAGGCGCAATACCACGGACATGTGGATGCCTGTCGAGAAATTTATAACCACTGCTTGTACAGGCGGTCAAGGCAACTGCCCCAGGGCTTGACCCGGAGTGGGTTCACGAACTGCGCAACACGGACGAGTACCTGTCGTACACCGCGATGCAGGGTCTGCTGCTCGATATAAAATATTGGTTGGACGACCACAACGATGTGTACTCGAGAGTGTTACAGATGATTGCCCGCTACGTCAGCGATGATCTTGATCGCTAAAAAAAGAAAAACACGGGCGCAAAGCTGGGATACTCAATTGGAAGTCACCGCGAGAGTATTGCAGCCTTATCTACAGGATGGCAGTTTATCGGCCGTCCAAGCGAACCCTGACTCATCAGTTGATTGCATGACAACCAATACGCTGACAACCTGTGATTATGGGTAATCATGAGGGATTATAATCTTATCTATTTTTACAATATCAATATATTCGGCGAGAATTATTGAAAGTATTAAACTGTAGCACAATCTTCAGTGAATTGACCCAAAATCAAACCTTGGGACACTCGCCTTGTACCACCTGCACAAGAATAAAATTGGGCTAGCAGGTTCTACTCTGTAATATCAGATAATAGACACTATCACATGTTTATCAAAAATATTATGCGAAAATTTAGTAATGAAACGTGAGTATCTTAAATTGGTGCAAAGAACCTATGAGTACAAGAGAGCCAATAGGAAATATTGCGTTTAATTTACTCATTAGATCACGATACGATCTTCTCATCATTATCCTTCCGGTTCCGCTTATAGTTGGTTTTCTTGTTTCAGTTATGACAGCGGTGCCGGTTTCTGTCGGAGTAGGCACTGGAGGAGTGCCCTCCGCACTATTACTTGGGTATGGACTCTTCATCGATGACCCAAGTGCATAGTTTCCATCTTCAGGGCGGCGAGGATGTCAGTCCTGCATTGTTTTTCTGAACCACCTCGAGGTCAGGTCCCGAGGCTTCACGTGGCTCTCGGACATTCCCACGATACCATCGGTCTGATAACCCCGAACGGCGTTGTAAGTAGAATATTCTTAAAAAGCGAGTTTGAATCTCACAGAGGGTAGATCAATGCATCAGCTTGGATTGAAACAAACTATCTGTAAGCATATATATCAGCACTTCACCGAGCAGTCGGGGTTATGTCATCGCCAACGGTATTCATAACCTGAAACGCGGCTGAAGCAGCTAGTCCACGAGCAACTTCATCTCGATCTTCGTCTGTAAGTCCGGACTCAAGATCATCCTCATCAGGGGTGAAGCCTGCACTGACAGGACGACCTGCAGGCGGTTGGACAGCAACCGTGGCCTGTGGACCGTCTGTTCCATATGATAATTCTGACCCAACAGCATAGCCCTCTGGAAGATACATCTCGGTTTGAGCGACGATTCCCGCAACAGCACGCCGAAGCGTCTGTACCTGCGACATTGAAATGTCGGAATCGGTTGGTTGACCTGCGTCAACAACACCCGGCGCACCAGCATACGGGTTGTTTCCATTCATCGATATAGTAGTTATTATATGAAGGGTCAATTCATAAAGTCGTCGCCATGTGTAAGCATTGCCAACAAGAATCTGAATATCACCATCTCAATGATATGAAAATAATATAAGAATAACATTAACGCGTCTTAATGTGAGATTATTAGTCGTCGTTTGTCGTCGGCGCTGGCTCCTCGCCATCGGAATCAGACTTCGAGTTAGTATTGGTATTAGCGGTAGTTTGATTCATATTCGTATCTGTGCTGGTGTCTGTCTCGGTGATTGAATCGGCTGTGGTGTTATCACGGTCTGCCCGTGGACCCGCAATATCTACATCTGGAAGATGATCTCGAAGATATTGTCCAGTATATGATGTATCAGTCCTTGCGATTGATTCAGGCGTTCCAACCGCGACAATATCGCCACCATTTTCTCCACCCTCGGGACCGAGATCAACGATCGTATCAGCATTTTTGATCAGGTCAAGTTCATGCTCAACAACGATGACAGTATTTCCATTATCTGTCAGTCGCTGGAGCACCGAAATGAGCTTTCGCTCATCCTCCTTGTGAAGCCCAGTTGTTGGTTCATCAAGTAAATATAATGTATCACCTGTTTGTCTTTTTCCAAGTTCTTCTGCAAGCTTAACTCGTTGTGCCTCACCGCCTGAGAGCGTTGTTGATGGCTGTCCAAGCGTCATATATCCGAGCCCGACGTCTTCAAGTAATTGGAGGCGACGTCGGATCTGGCTATTTGCTGAAAAGAACTCAAGTGCTTCAGAGACCTCCATTTCAAGCACATCAGCAATCGTTCTTTCCTTATATGTGACATCAAGTGTTTTATTATTGTATCGTGCACCGTCACACGTCTCACATGGGACATATACGTCCGAAAGGAAATTCATATCAATTTTCACTGTCCCCTGCCCACCACAAGTCTCACATCGACCACCTTTGACATTAAATGAGAATCGACCTTTTGCATATCCTCGCTGTTTTGATAGCTTTGTTTCTGCAAATAACTCACGCACATAATCAAAGACTCCAGTATATGTTGCTGGATTCGACCGTGGTGTCCGCCCGATTGGTGACTGGTCGATGAGTCGTACTGTTTCGATTTCATCCGTTCCCTCAATCGCATCGTGCTCTCCAGGGTCAACTGAGGTATTATCATTCATCTCTCGAGCAAGGCCCTTATATAGGATATCATGCATGAGTGTTGATTTTCCTGATCCTGAAACACCAGTGATTGCTGTGAATTGCCCGATTGGGAGCTGTACGTCGATATTTTTGAGATTGTGCTGACAGGCACCACGGATGGTTAATGCAGTATCTGATTCACGTCGATCCTCTGGAACAGGGATTTGACGTTGACCGGAAAGATAATCGCCAGTGATTGAGTCTTCAGCCTCACATACTGTTTCAAAATCACCATGGACAACAACCTCACCACCTTGACTACCAGGACCAGGACCCATATCAATAATCGAGTCCGCACGTCGCATTGTTTCCTCATCATGTTCAACGACAAGAAGCGTGTTTCCAAGATCACGAAGCCCCTCAAGTGTATTCAAAAGTCGATCATTATCGCGTTGATGTAGTCCAATCGACGGCTCATCAAGCACATATAACACACCGACAAGTCCGGATCCAACCTGTGTTGCAAGACGGATCCGCTGGCTTTCACCTCCAGAAAGTGTTGATGCCTCACGGTCGAGGGTGAGATACTCTAATCCAACTTCTTGCATGAACCTCAGACGTGAACGAATTTCTTTGAGGATCTCTGATGCAATTGTCTCTTCGCGTTCACTAAGTTCTGACTCAAGTCCTTCAAAATGGGTGAGCGCGTCACCAATACTCATCTGATTAACCTCAGTAATGGCTGTCTCACCAACAAGAACATGTCGCGATTGCTTTTTTAGCCGTGTCCCATCACAAGCAGGGCATGTTGTTACTGCCATATACTCTTCAATATGCTCTCGTGTTGAATCAGAGTCTGTCTCAACATGTCTGCGCTCAAGATTTGGAATAACACCCTCGAAACGTTTTGTTTTCCGACGGGTTCCATTCCGTGTTTGACGTTCGAATACCACCTCGGTATCAGTCCCATAGAGAAATTGCCGTTGTATATCTGAATCAAGATCAGCGAATGATGTTTTGACGCTCACATCAAAGTGAGAGGCAACAGCATCGATGCGAGTCCGATAGTATGAGCGGTCATAAGACCATGCCTCAAAGACATCCGTAAGTGGTTTTGACGGGTCACGAACAACAAGATCCTCATCAACCTCCTTTGTTTGACCAAGCCCCTCGCACTCCGGACATGCTCCATACGGACTATTGAATGAGAATGACCGTGTTTCGATTTCGACAAACTGGATATCAGAATTCGGATTTCCCAACTCCTCAGAGAACTCAACAATAAGCCGATTATCGCTGTCACCACCAAGGGCTCCCGTTGAGCGCGCGTTCGAGGCAAACGGCACGTCAGCAGGAGGATCAGGGATAATTACTTTTAGAACACCACCAGCCTCATCAAGTGCTGTTTCGACTGAATCGGTGATTCGAGCTGTTGCCTCTGGGTCGATTTTTATCCGGTCAACAATGACATCAATCGTGTGATCATAGTTTTTGTCCAGCGACGGTGTTTCCCTGGTAAGATCATATGTTTTACCATCAACCTCAACCCGGGCGTATCCATCAGCAACAAGCTCATCAAATCGATCTGCGAATGTTCCCTTCTCATCACGAGCAATCGGTGCAGCGACCTTTGCACGCGTGCCAACTGGTAAGCTCATGAGTTGCTCAACCATCTCCTGGGCAGATTGCTCACCGACCACCTCACCGGTAAGAGGATCATATTGTACACCTACCCGGGCATACAATAATCGAAGGTAGTCATGGAGTTCAGTGACCGTTCCAACGGTCGACCGTGGATTATTTGCTGCATTTTTTTGATCAATTGAAATTGCTGGTGATAATCCCTCGACAGATTCGACCTGTGGCTTGTCCATTTGCCCAAGGAAATTTCGAGCATACGCCGATAGTGACTCAATATATCGTCGTTGACCCTCTGCATATACTGTCTCAAAAGCAAGAGATGACTTTCCTGAACCGGAAAGACCAGTGACGACAGTAAATGATTCCCGTGGAATCTGGACGTCGAGGTCGTCGAGATTATGCTCCTCAGCCCCGCGAACCTCGATAAAGTCCGTACTCATCTATGCGCCGATATGACGAGCGTAGGGGAAAGCGTGTCGGGTGATGTCAGAATAGTATAAATACCAGAACTCAATAGTAGAAGCTTTGATGTCAAAAGTCACAATATGAGTTGCTCGAATACTCCTGAATGCAAGAGTTGAATTCCCCCTATCGAATGCATAATCGGTAACTGAGAGCCAAATTAAAAAATCCTGTGTCGACTCTTGAGCAATCGTGAAGTACCTCGGGGTCAAGCCCCGAGGCTTCACCGTTTGGGGTCTGCACAGCACCCGCAGGCGAATTTAATTCCCTCCGACCTTCCCCGTGAGGGGTCGGCTGGAATTAACACCCGAACTCCGCGAGGAGTCCGTGGAGGTCGGCGGCTTCACTCCGCGCCCGTTGAAACCCCTGTCGCACCACCATAGTAGCGGATTTTGAGAGGGCCACATTTCCAAACTGTCAAACGACCAGCGAAGGAAATGAGGTCTTCATTTCCATACTTTGATGGGTTGTTTCTGGTGGTTATCGCCGTGTAAAACGCTAGAAATAGTTAAATTTGTGGCATATAGCGACGGCATTCACCCTCGGGGTCAAGCCCCGAGGCACTCTGCCTGTTAATCTGTAGATATTGATCCTCCAGTTGAAATAGACGAGTACGATTGCTGTCCTGGTTATGATTGGGATGGATATGCTGACAACGCTATAATCCATAGGACCAATATAAATATATCCCTACGATCAGCACAATCCGCTGGCAAGTGTGGAGAGATAGTGGTCAGCATGTGAATCAAATATCATTCATTATTCAGATCGGACAGGAAAACAGATTAATTTTATTTCGGCAGATCAAATAGAACAATGGTAACGATATTTCTCAACAGGTCAGATTAATCCAATATATCAATATGATATTGAATTATATTTTTTGTCGGGCGATCGCAACGCCAGTCGGTGCAATGATTAATTGATCATCACCTTTCTGGACCATATCACCGTCAACCTCTTCAATTACTCGACGCAGGTCGTCAACGATACGCTCCATTGTATTATCACTCGTTGTATGTCGTGTAATATCAGCAATAACGAGATCGCCATCGTATACAGCGTCTTTAATATCGATAATATCCTGTTGCCCACCGATTTTTGCAAATCGAACACGGACATCAGCATCACCACGGACTGTCTCGAAGTCATCAAGATCGAGTTCAACGTATTCATTTGGTGTATCCGTCTCTCCACCGATGATTTTGTTCATTATTCCCATGTTTGCTACAAACAAAACAATGCTGTTAGTTCTTGCGTCAGACATATTTCAGTTGGCTTGCAAGATATTTATATCAAATAATTGACTTATAGAGCTGTCGCGTTCTGAGTTCATAAAGCCCGGCGAAATTCTCTCCCAACGAACTGCTGGGTAAGAATCCTATGGGAGTTCACTCATCGAACAGTTGTCAGTGACATCCGTGTTGAGCCAAGAGAAATAGCAGTTCAAGGAAAGAAACGATGAATGATCGCGGCACAGGCGACAGCCGTCGCTGGTGGGTGACGGCTGTCGCCGGAAAGTGAAGGTTGATTAGCCGAATGAATCCAGCGTCTCATTCCAGAAGGTGCGAACTTTCTGGATAGCACGCGCCACGCCACCCTTGACTGGGTGGCGTTGGCGAAACCATACGACCAGCATATATCCAATCAATGCACAGAACAGCTCGAATAACACGCCGTTCAGCGATTTCGAGTGAAAGTTCTCGATGTTGAGGTACTGTTTCCACTCTCGGAAGAGGATCTCAATTACTGTCCGTAGTGTGTAGATGTTGATCACGTCGATTGGATCGTACTCTGACGACGCCAGCGTCGTCAGGTACTCAATCTCCTCTCCATCGGGCGTTTCCAGCACAATCCTGCGGAACTCTTCGCCAGTCTCAGCTAACTCAATTCGTTCATCACGAACCCGTGCCCGTCGTGTTGATTCCTCATCTGAGTGAGTCGGTTGAGCGGCGTTGTTCCCTGAGACGGTGACCTCGAACTCTTCGAGTGTCTCAATGAGTTCAAATCGAGCGTCTGAGTACATCAGTGTGACAAAATCATTGTCACTGTGCTTGATCTCACAGAACCGTAGATATCGCGTGTATGCGCGGTCAAAGACCCAGATTACCGAGTCGAGGTCTGTAATGATCAAGGAAACTTTTGCAGATCGAGGAACTTCTGACACCAGTCTTTCGCAAAACTAATTCGCTGTGTCACTTGATCAAATACGTCCCTGACGAGTTCGTGGAACTCGTCTTCGTCCTCGACGATGATTGGAGCCGTCGTCCACTTGAGGTATTTCCAGACCTGCTCGATTGGGTTGAGATGCGGTGATCCTGATGGAAGGAAGATGAGATCGATTCCAAGTTGATGCGCACGCTTGCGCGTGTATTCACAGACGTGTGAACCGTGCTTGTCCAAGACGAGCAGAATCCGCTGACCCGGATTCTGCTCGCGAACCGCTTCTAACACCTCGCAAATCCGTTCTTTCTTCTCGGTTTCTTTCCAGCGAACCATACTCTCCCCATTCAGTGCGTAGAATCCAACCGCCGACTCTTCTGTCTTGACTAATGGCCGTTCCACGTGTGGATCGTCTACGTACCAGACCCGGCGGGAATTATCGTACGGCTGTGGCTGTGACGCATCGAAAAACCCGAGAACAGTCCCACCATCTGTACAAACATCGTCGTCAACAGTCCACCCTTCTTCGTCGTCTCCTTCCTCTCTGTTGTGAGGGGTCTCATCCTCGTCGAGCGCGTCGCCGACGCGCTCGTCGAGTATTTCCTCGGGATTCTCCGGTCGATATGGACGCTTCGGACGGGGTTTTGCGTAGGATAAGCCCAGTTCACGGAGAACTTTCCCAAGGTAATCCGGATGATATTCGACATCGAACTCCTCTTTGAGGAGATGCTGAATCTCCTGTGATTTCCACGGTTGACCGTCTCGAAGCATCTCTAACAGCTCTTCTTGTTCGTCTTCGTCGAGTTTCGGGGGCCGACCGCCCCCGAAACTCGGCATCAGTCCCTCAAGCCCACCTTCGTTCCAGGCGTCCGCCCACCGCCTCCCGGTCGCTGCCGACCGTCCTTCCCGGTCGGCAGCTTCCGCAATCAAATCGCCGTAATAGAGGTTCTTCAGAAACCCGAGCCGCTCTTTCCGACGATCATCTGTGGCTTCACGAAGGAGTTCATCGATTTTCTTTTCTGAGAGATGATGCGTAATCTCTTTTCGACGCCCTCCAGTCATTGCTCTGTAATCGAACGTGACCAACAAAGGTTTTCTCACTCATTAAAAGACCTCGACATCTTCCTTGAGGAGATCGAACTGCGGGCTTTCGTGGGTGTCGCCCTCTGTAACAGTAGCGTCGAGTGGATGTTTATTTTCTCCATCCACACGTGCTGCGCAGTGAAGTTCGAGACCACCATCGTCTGTGTCGATCTTGTAGACGTTGTCGTCGTCTCCGACGAACTCGTCTGAGACGACAACAGAGCGCGTAAGTTCGAGGTTTGTGGCATCAACAGCGACGACATCTCGTGTCATCCACTCCAGTCGTTTTCGTTGAACTCCACGTTGATGATACAACTGTGGTGTGTGCAGTACTTCGAAGAGGAGCTGAACGACCGCGCAGTAGTCGCGGTCGTTCGTGAGTTCTGAAAACCGTGATTTAGGCATGTGTTCGAGTGAGTCGTCGACAATGGTCTTATCCTCAAGTTCAGCGAGTGAGCTGGAGGGGTCAAGACCTTCACGAACAGCCGTCTTGACGTGGTTTGTAAAGTCGTGTTTGTCGGAATGGAGCCCAATCTTGAACTCATCGGCAATCGACTCGCTGTCGACTTCGTCGAGCAGCGAGTACAGTTCGTCAGCGACGAGATCAGTAGAATTGATATTAGAGGCGTCCGTTACGTCTTCTGACGGCCTGTTTGCTGAATCAAATTGCACAGACATTACGGGCCGTCACTAACGGCTCACGCCGTTTTTATATACTCAGAACGCGATAGTATAGAGAGCATATAAGCGACTCATACATGATTTTTGAATCATAAAAACGCTCGAGCGTCAATCAAAGAGAGCATATGAATGTGAACTGACTCGGTACTTAGATGTGATCTCGAGGTGATTCATTCACCATGACGTGTTAAGCAGTGTCTCAACCCTTGGATCTCGACCGGCTCAGAATTATCTGGGGAATAAATAACTTGCTGACCTTTCTTCATGTATGGAACTTTATTTTCCAATGCTGCGGGAATATTGACGCTATTAATCGCGTCCTCATCACCAAGATTGAGAATTAATTTTGTATTCACCTGTTTGAATACCGATTCTGCGATATCCTGTGGATCCTGTGTAATTAAGAATAATCCAAGGCGCTCTTTTCGACCTTGTTTTGCTGCTTCAGTGAATTTGCTGATTACTTTCCGGGCTTGAACCGTATCTGCATCGGTCAAGAAATTATGTGCTTCATCCATCCCAATCAGCAATGGCGTCTCATTAATCCGATCAGAATACGGATTATTCGACAGTTTATCATCAACGAGAAGACTTGACACTGCAAGGACGACCATTTCTTTCACTCGTGTGCTTGAGAGGTGATATGTGGGAATCACGGAGAGTCCGCCAGGACGGACAAGTTGATGATCTAATTCGGTAATTGGTCGCGCCGACTGGTCAAAAATATTGTCAGGAACGCCCCAGACGCGTCGTTTGACCGCATCAAACGTTGCCTCATGGACACGTCCTGACTCATCAAGTTCCTCACGAAGCGCTGGATTCTCAAGGAATGTCTTGAATCCGGCATATGTCCCAGAGTTACCGTATTCATTAAAGAAACGATTTAATAGATGTCGAAGGGCAGGATATTGGTTCTCGTTGAGTCGGCTCCCGGCGACAAGCCATGGACGAGTCCGAACCATAGAGAATGGAATCGTGAATCGGACCTGCTCAGCGCGGTGGGTATCTCCGCTGTATGTTACTCCATCTTCTTTGGGCACAAGCGCAATGGTATCATTATGCCCCCCATGACTAATCTCCTCGCGTTCATATCGTCGTATCGTCTCAGAGTCGAGCGCTGGATTGTCATCATGCATCTGAGCATACTCATCTTGTGGGTCAAATTGCACCACCGCAAGTCGGGATGAACGTCCATCATCCATCTCATATGTTCGGTCTTCAGCGAGGAGTTGCCGCAATACATTCTTACTTGCATGTGTCTTTCCTGACCCGGTTCCACCTGCGACAAGTGTGTGTCTGAATATTAGTGGATCACCGCTAGTGTAGTCATCATTAAGTCGATAATCAATTGTCGGAGGGCTTGCAGCCGTTTCAACACGCTCACCGCCAACTGATAAATGTCCAAGAAACACACCATCGCGCGGGATATTCAACCCTGTCTTTATTTGTTTAGCATCTGTTGCCGCTCGCACAATCGCACCGGGCTTTGGAACGCGATCAACCATACGCCGGGTAAGGGTTGCTATATTATCACTGACATCGTCATGAGTATCCGTAGTATTGGTAGTTTCATTAAATAGAATTGCCAACGGTCGGAGAGTGGCGACAAATTTGTAATCACGTTCTGTGAATTCATCACGACGCATCGCCCGTCGGGCGTGAATTTCCGTTGCATCATCGGTATGAAACTCCTGTGCATACTCAACAGCGGCAATCCGGCAGAAAAGCATTTCACCATCAGGATACGGCACTAACAAATATGTCCCAATTCGGATGCGGTCACGGTTATCTGCAGTGACATACGCTCGAAGCTGCGTCTCATCATCGTCCTCTGCGATTCGAAGTCCCTGTGAGACAGCAATTGTTCCAAGACCCACATTCTGTTTAACCGGTGTTATATCATACGAATCAAATGTGGGTGATTCTGTATTGCTGGTGCTTTCTTCTTGTGATTTCTCAATATGAGTATTCATCCCGATATCTGCGTCAGTTTTCTGCCCCGGCTCCGATGCTGGCGACTCCCTCGCAGCATTAATTATGCGTTCATCCTCGGGGGAGTTCATGTCCTCTTCATCGGCTTCTGTTTCCGAGTCTACATCCGAAGGATCAAAATCACCGAGGTCCATTCTATTTCATTCCAGCATGCCGGACGACTAAAGTATCTCGCCATTGCGGGTTGCTCCGCGGTTCTTTTGCCTCCTGGCTCGAAGGAGTAACAGAGAGATGATATTCGTTCGTGGACTTGGTGGGGGAACGGGGTTGACTGGGACAATCTTCGAACGCGGCGAGGATGCACCATCATACAAAGGCGCACCTGATGGAGATGCACCGTACGTGTGGGTTTGTGACGAATTTTATGAGGTCGAAAGCGGGGGGATCGAGACGACGATTAATGATACGACAATCCGGATTGCATTTGAGTCGCCGATGCCACGTGGGTTTGAAACTCGTGATCAAGCCGTTGAAGCCGCCAAAGCACACGTTCGAACACAACTAGCTCGAATCGGTGTTCCAAGATCTGATGTTCGAATTAAAGTGTTCAGATCAGATCCAGATACCGGGCATGAAACAGAACTAGAGCGAACATAATCACAGATATAAATTCAAATGATGAATCAGGATTCAGCAGTGATATCCTCGAGAGTTAGTTATATTCGGTGTCTCCCCAGCGGACATCATCATAGCGTTTTATTTCATCAGCATCAAGTGACTCTGAAAACTGCCTTCGGAGTGACGTCTTTTCATCAGCACTGATTCGGGCTAATTCGTCTGCTTTCGCAATCGCGGCTGGTGGTCCGCGGCGCGCCGCAACTTCGCTTACAATTTGTTGCGTCACAGCACTTCGTGTCGTATCATCACGAGCGAACGCATATGGCATCTCAAGTCGGTAGAGAATGTCATATTGTGGTTCATAGATGACGCAAAAGCAGGTCTCATAGCAGAGCGGGTCAAGATGCCGGTCCAACCCATATGCATCACCATCAGCAGCAACAGTTGCATTGGCACCACTCCGCGATATAAACCAACTTGTAAATGTTATTTCATCCGTGTGTCGTTCTTCTACACCACTTTTCTGACCGCTAGTCGCATCGTCATCTCGTCGCTCAAGTAGTTGTGTAAAAAACGCTGTATCGTCTGTCCATGGGACCTCAATGTTACGATCACGAAGTGTTCCAACCAGCCGTTTGGATGCTGGATTTTTAATGAATCCACAAAGCGGAACATCGCGCTTGACGAATGACTCAACAAGTCGAAGATAGTTCTCGACAATTGATCGTGGCTTCGTCTCTGTTGAAAGCGTCTTGAATGTAGTGTTACGATCTTGCCAATTGAGTAATTCAACCGGATATAACGGTCCATCCAGTATTAGTAGCTCAGAGACAGCCTCAGCATGTTCAAGCGCGTGTGAACTCTCAGCAAGATAAAGTGCGAGTGCATGCACGACACCCTCGCTATAACGGTCGACCCGTGGAGCTTGCATAATCCGCCACCGACAGTAACCTGCATCAAGTGATTGCCATGGCTCATCAAGTGACACAACCGTATCGGCTAAGTGTGTTGTTGCAACAATGCTTCGGTGACGATGAAGATCAAGATTTGATGGAACGGCTGCAAGAGCCGCTTGCGCAAGGTCAAGAACCAGTCCATTCTTGAACGTTGTCGGGTTGATTGTTCCAGCATCAAGCCCATGAACGGTCTCAAAGGGTGTCTCAGCGAGAGCAATATCATCAATGGCTGCCACCCGAAGTCGTTGTTCAGAGATCGGTTCACACACAGCGCGACCCGTCGTATCGACAAGCGGATCAAGAAAGTTCTCCCAGATATTCGCAGCGAGATCAGTATGGTCTGTGTCGTCCACGTGTTGTGCTAAGTATGCAGCAATGTTGGCAATACCATCGACGTGGACAGGGTCAAGGGTCACAATTCAAATATAGATTGCAATCGACAAAAGCGCAGCCCCTGATATGTAGCGTCTGGTATCAGTATCTTCTTGCGTTAATTGTTGAGTATTAATTGAACGTATTTATCTCATAATTTCCTTGATTAATCGCGTGCTTTGAATTTCTGTTTATAACCCGAACCCCACAATTGAGCATGAGCGAAGTGAGTAAGAAAGGTAATACCGAGTGATATCATAAATATAAATGTGACACTCACCGCGGTCGGATTTGACCTCGATGAGACGCTCGCTATTCCGACACGTGATCGGGCAACGATCCTTGCGGAGGCAGTTGCGAGCGTTGGCGCCCCACAAATTACTCGAGAAGCGTATCTTGAGGCCCACGGACGTCATCTGACGAGCGAAACACGTACGCCAATATTTGCGGATCTACTTGCTGGTCGTGAGACCGATGTCGACGCGAAAGCACTCGCAGATGCATATCGGCGCGAGATCGCCGACGCACTTGTCCCGCTCAATGGAATTAAACCATTCCTGCAAACGCTTACAACAGAATATAATGTTGGTCTCCTTACAAATGGACCACAGTTAGCACAACGGCACAAACTTCAGACACTCAGTTTGACGCAATCATTTGATGTTGCTCTGGTAACTGGTGAGTTGTCTGCTGGAAAGCCAGATCCTGCTGCATTCAAGGCGCTCACCGATGCACTCGATGTAACAGCAGGTGAGACTGCATATGTCGGTGATGATATTGATGCCGATATAATGGGCGCGGCTAACGCTGGATTAATTCCGATTCAAGTGACATATGATGGTGGTCCAGCACCCGCATCTGAGGCTGCTGTGCATATTCCGCGTCAAAAACTTTGTTCTCGGCTTCCAACAGTTCTTAAAGAGTATTAATCGATTTTACAGAACACATAGACGATGCCCTGAAGCTTAGATGTGACCCCAAGATGGTTCATTCCACCAACCGTGCGGAACGACAAACTACAGTCAGACAGATAAGACAACCAGGTACGACAAGATAGTTCAATTTATCTAGTAATTACGTCGACATCGCGTTTATCCAATATTTCTTGATCATCGTGCGTTTGGCAGTGATGTTGAACTACGTTTAGTCAATGCTGTCTGTGACCCTCGTGATTTGATAATATTAAGCGCAGTCATGAGGTCTGATCGAGAAATAAGTCCAACGAGTTCAGTATTCTCGATAACCGGGAGTCGACCGATATCATTTTCTTGCATTCGTTGCATTGCATCCATTGCATCTGCATCAGGATTGATTGTCGTCACATCAGGTGTCATTACATCACTGACACGGTATGCCTCACGTTCCACTTCCTCTACTGAGCGCGCATCATCTAGCGTCACAACGCCAACAAGACCACCATTATCAACAACAGGGTAACCAGTATGTCGTTCAGTGAACATCCGCTCAAGTAATGTTGCGACTGATACGTTCTGCTCAACAACGTCGAGATCCGATCGCTCAGTCATGATATCACCAACAGTGACCCCATCGAAAGCAGCTTTCATAACCGTCTGTTGTGCCTCTGAGGAAGCACCAATGTAAATGAAAAAGGCAAGCGCAACAAGGAACAGATTCGCAAACAAGCCAACAATACCAAGTAAGAATGCGAATACTTTCCCTACTTCTGCGGCGATTTGTGTTGCACGTGCGTGTGACCGGGTTCGCGCAAGTAATGCTCTGAGGACACGACCACCATCCAGGGGAAATCCTGGGAGCATGTTGAATACAGCCAACAGTACATTTGTCAACGCGAGATATCCGATCACGAACTTTGCTGGTTCGAGTGATCCCGGCAGTGGTACTGTAATAAACCCAATATATGCAATCACTCCGATTCCAACACTCACAATCGGTCCTGCAACGGCAATGATGAGTGACTCTTGCCATCGCTCGGGCATCTCGGTGAAACTTGCAACCCCTCCGAAAAGCCATAATGTGATTGAATCAATGGTATATCCATAATACATCGCGACCAGTGAGTGACCGAATTCGTGTAAAAGAACACAAATAAATAGTCCAATAGCCGTCGCAGCACCAAGGATCCACTGTGTTGATCCGGTCGTAAGTGGGTCAGCGACAATCGCTGATCCGAAGACATCGTTCACAATACCGGTGAGTTGTGCAATATCATTGCCAATAAGCCAGGCAAATAATGGAAGAATAAGCAGAAATGTGATATCAAGTTTGATTGGGATGCCAAATGCACTGCCGATTCGGATGCCTCGCATGAACCCATATAATTTGCGCTGGGTTTTAGGAGTTTGCAGGCGCTAAGCCCCCGCGCATAAGAAGCAATATCCGCAGACGCGAAGTACTATCAACTATTAGATAAACGCTAATTCGTCTGGCGATATCAGACGAACGGCTAAAATACCCCGTCAACATAATAATATTGTGTCTCGACAGGTTAGTCGCGTCGACACCTTATTTCTCCACGAGAGGGGAGAAGACTTCGCTGTCGTTGTCAGACGTGATGGTGGGCGCGTTTTCCAGGGAACACTTGAATTAAAGCAAACGAGCGCTGGTCCTCGTCCAGCAAAATTCCGCGTCAAACGTGGTGATAGTGAAGAACCGCAGGACCCGAGCAGCTTCGTTGATATCGCCCGTGAAGCGTCTCGTATCCGAATCTCACAGCAAACATCACCTCCAAACCGAACTGCACTTTCGGAGTTGCTTGATGGATATCAACTCGATGCACTTGTCGTACGTACATGTCGTTATTGTGCATCGAATGGTCGATATTCGCCAATCACCGATGAGACTGCAATTGCGACCGATCGAGAATATATTTGTCCTGATTGTGCGAAGCGTGAACTTGAACGCGAACTCGATTTCTCGACGGGCACAGGTCGCCTGACTGGAGCCGCACAACAGAGACTTGAAGAACTTCTCATCGAAACACAGGATCTCGATCGAATTACTGATCTTCTTTCAGGTGGTCTCGACCCTGATCTCACTCGATTTGATACCGTTAGTGCAACGACTGATGAGGTTGATCTCGTTGAAACAACGACGCTTGATCTTCATCCTAAACTCCAAGAGCTTCTTGAAGCTCGATTTGATACACTTCTTCCAGTACAGTCACTCGCCGTGAATAATGGTCTATTTGATGGTCATGATCAGCTTGTCGTAAGTGCAACTGCAACTGGAAAAACACTTATTGGTGAACTTGCCGGCGTCAACCGTGTTCTTACTGAGGGTGGGAAACTCCTGTTTCTCGTGCCACTAGTTGCTCTTGCAAATCAAAAACATGAGGACTTCACTGAGCGATATGGAGATTTGATTGATATAACAATTCGGGTCGGTGCCTCACGTATCGCTGATGATACTAATCGATTCGACCCGGATGCAGACATTATTGTTGGAACATATGAAGGCATCGACCATGCACTTCGAACCGATAAAGATCTTGGGGATATTGGAACGATCGTCATTGATGAGGTTCATACGCTGAAAGAAGGCGAACGGGGTCACCGACTTGATGGACTCATCAGCCGACTCAAATATTACTGTGCGACACGTGCTAATCATCGTCGTGGGTATGATGGTGCACAGTCAATCTATCTTTCCGCGACCGTTGGGAACCCTGAAACCCTTGCAGAACGTCTTCAAACAACATTAATTGAATTTGAAGAACGCCCAATTCCAATTGACCGACATGTCACATTTGCTGACGGTCGGGAAAAAGTCGATATCACGAATAAGCTTGTCCGCCGTGAGTTTGATACAAAATCATCGAAAGGGTACCGTGGACAGACAATAGTTTTCACTAATTCACGACGTCGGTGTCATGAAATCTCGCGAAAGCTTTCGTATTCATCAGCACCATATCATGCTGGACTAGATTATAACCAACGAAAACGTGTTGAACGAGACTTTGGCGATCAGGATCTTGCTGCTGTTGTCACGACCGCAGCGCTCGCGGCTGGCGTTGACTTTCCGGCTTCACAGGTGGTCTTTGATTCGCTCGCGATGGGTATCGAATGGCTCTCAGTACAAGAATTTGAGCAAATGCTTGGTCGCGCTGGTCGCCCCGACTATCATGATGAAGGAACAGTATATCTACTTGTTGAGCCTGATGGAGCATATCACAATTCGATGGATCGAACCGAGGATGAAGTCGCGTTCACACTGCTAAAAGGTGAGATGGAAGACGTAATGACAATATATGATGAGTCTGCTGCTGCTGAGGAGACACTTGCGAATGTCGTTGTTGCTGGTAAACATGCAAAACAGCTAAATGAACGAATGATTGGTGAAGTGCCGACAAAACGCGCTGTTGGAAAACTTTTAGAGTGGGAATTTATCGATGGACTCACTCCAACCCCGCTTGGACGCGCTGTCTGTCGCCATTTTCTCTCACCACAAGACGCGTTCATGTTACTTGACCAGATTCGCAATAATGTCGACCCGTATGAGATTATTGCAACAATGGAGCTCGAAGATAATGAGTGAGTATTTCATCGAACTGCCATTGATTATGCAATCCAATAGAATATATTCGTAGGACTGTTGACTGTGTCCTGCCTATTCGTTCGCTCTCGACTCACTTCTTGAGGAAAGAGTCTCCATCTCGGAAATATTGAACACGCGGAATATGAAGCTTTCATATTTTTATGATCCAGATGTTGAGTTCAATATTTCTCTGTATATACCTATGAATGGTTTCAACCCTGCATTTTATGAGTCAAATGCTGATTGAACATATAATTAACTTTGACTCACTCCGACTGATTATTTTGACGGACCGATATTTTTTCATCCTAAATATCGCGTTATGTCTCAGCATTTATATACTCGAAGTACGAATTCTCACTGTATGCGAATGATCGGTCCTGAACAATTAGATAGTGCCGTATTACAACTGACGCAATCGGATGTGCTTTCACAGGTACAAAATGATGTGTTGCTGAGTTCCTCACTCTGGGTGAATATTGCTCTTGCTGGGCTATCGATTCTTCTATTTGTATACATGGGGCGAAACATCACCAGTGGGCGTGCCAGACTTATCTGGGGCGCAACATTGATGATTCCACTTGTCTCAATCTCAAGTTATCTTGGGTTGGCGTCTGGACTCACAGTTGGATTTATTGAAATGCCGGCTGGTCACGCACTTGCTGGTCAGGAAGTTATGAGCCAATGGGGTCGATATCTCACATGGGCGCTTTCAACGCCGATGATTCTCCTCGCGCTTGGAGTCCTTGCAGATGTTGATCGTGGAAGCTTATTCACGGTTATTGCGGCTGATATTGGAATGTGCGTTACCGGACTTGGCGCTGCGCTTATTACTTCATCATATCTCTTCCGTTGGGCATTTTACATCATCAGCTGTACGTTCTTCGTTGTTGTGCTGTTTGCACTGCTGTTTGAGTGGCCAGTCTCAGCCGCCGCAGCAGGCACTGATGATATTTTCTCGACACTTCGTCTACTAACGGTTGTTTTATGGATCGGATATCCAGTTATTTGGGCTGCCGGAGTCGAAGGATTTGCACTTATTCAGTCAGTTGGACTTACTTCTTGGGGCTATTCTGGACTTGATATCCTCGCGAAGTATGCGTTCTCGTTCTTACTATTACGATGGGTGGCTGATAATGAACCAACTGTGTCATCACCTGCAAGTAATACCGCAGAGAGTGGAGCGGTTGCTGATGACTGATAGATATTAACGAGATACGATACTGAGCTCAGACTCACGTGTACTGACAAATAATTAATATTCTTTCTATTCTAAAATGCGCAGGCGTTAATCTTAAAATCTCTATAATTACATTTGCCATCCAATGAGGCGAAATTGGTACTCGCCAGTTTAATTGATCCTATTTTAATCTGATCTATGCCCTTAATCAGAAGATAATACCTGATACCCACCCAACAAATGAGTAATATGCGTTGGATTACGTTTCTACTTATCCATGGGAAAGTGGGGGCTTGATTTCGAGACAATTTACAACATGTAGAAAAATGAATGTTTTAGGGTGTGAAATCCCCCGGAGGTACTCTGCTATCGCTCCGGTGAGGACGGGGCTTCCGTGCTTTCACATTAGATTGTCTGCTTCTATGACGGTACTTGCAAGCAATACGTCCCAATAACTCTTGATCGCAGCGGTTCCAGTCTCCACAGACGTCGTGATTCGGACTGTCCCAGCCCTACGCAATAGTGATGAGATGGAATCAGACCGACCACAGTTATTATGATGGCTCAGACCAGCACAACGAGTAGTACTCGTCACGATTCACTGCAGGGGGACGTGATAATTATTTTTTACCGGGTTTGGCGTACGGCTGTATTCCCTTCTCCTCCCTATTCGTCAGCAAAGCTGACTCCTTGCGGAAGGGGATTTAGCCTGTGAGAGTTAATTCTGAGATACTTCATCATATATCGCTACGAAATCAATTGCTTACCGACACTCACTGCTGATTTGCATTACCGACCCTCACTTGCGTCATCGGATTTGACATCAGTAGTAGCGTCGGCTGACTCAACATCTTCAGCCTCAAGGAAGCCGTGATATGGACAGACATATTCATCACGAATTAATTGCTCATCAACAATATCTAGTCCAAGCTCATCGATTTCTCCCGCGATACGATTCAGATCATCATGTGACTGCCCAATGGCATTTACATATATATTCCGCTTTCCTGTCATAATTTCACGGACTGCTGTTACGCCATGAATATCACGAGCACGGTTTGCAAGCATATCGCGTTTAGGGACAGGTGCTGTACAGATAATTTTTGTATACAGCGGATATCCAGCCAAGTCATAATCAATATCAATATAATATCCTCGGACAATCCCGCTTGCCTCAAGCTTGTTTAATCGTGTTCTGATTGTACTGGGTGATAACCCGAGTTCTTCACCGATATCACGAGAAGAGACTCCACGTGCATCACGCTGGAGATGATAAAGAATCTGCTTGTCAACTGAATCAAGCTCGCCGTCCTTCATTACGGTGTCCTGCTAGCCTGCAGCAATGTGAGTCTTTTTTCCTCGATAATATATCCTTCTGGTGTCTTTTCAAAAATACGCATATATAAACGCTTAAACACGGTATATTGAATGTTTCGACCACTTCATCAGTTTCAGTAATTAAATCTTGATACTTTTTGAAATCCTGTCATATAACTAATACACCAGAGTCATTATCCAAGTCCGCTGAAGTCTGCGGGACTCTCCGAGGCAGAGACAACTCCGGGAGCCACAATATGACTGAGGATAGGAGTGCCGGGGCTGAGATGTGATACTCCCAGCAGTCCAACTCTCCCCGCGACAGTCCGCGAACCCCACACGGATTCTTACCGCAATGGGATTGGGGCTGAAAACCTGAAATATCCACCATTCACGCTCACGCTCAGGATTCCTCCGCGTTTAGTACTCCGTGAAACATTTTTAACCATCGGTCCTACGCAACAATATCAGCAGCCACTTTATGACAATATTTTGAATTGAATTCCTCAATAAGTTTTCAGGAGCACCATTACGCGGAGGAGGATGTCAATAGTAGCGAAGCTCACAATCTGTCGACGGAGACCGAGTAATATTCGTCGGAGACGTGTTTTTGACATCCTCCCCGCCCTAAAGGGCTGTCTCTTACCCACAAATCGAGTCAGGATTTTAGCGGAACGGGATCGGCAAGCACGACTGAAATCCTCGGTATCTACAGTTTCAGCATCTCTTTGGAACAATTGTAGTGGAGTTGATTACCGGCGTTCTGTAACCCCCACAGCCGATATCACTGTCTAAATCGCTTCTCGCCTCAATTTTCTGAGTTCAAATATCTCTGAGAGCGTCTGAAATGTCCGTTTACGACTGCACGAATTTATGGGTAAGAGACAGCCCTGAAGGCGGGGTTTTAGCCTTGAGACTTCCATAAACTGGGGGCTATGTGCTTTTTGATGGTTGAGACACTCAGAGGCAGTATGCAGAAATCCAATCATGACACTCTATCGGAGACGCCTGATGAATCAACGAGTGATATCCTTGTTATGGGTGAGACATTGATTGATTTTATTCCTGACCGTCCAGGGACGTTATCAACGGTTGAGACGTTTCATCGCCGTGCTGGTGGTGCTCCAGCAAACGTTGCGGTCCGACTCGCTGAATTGGATTTATCACCATGGTTTTGGACACGTATCGGCGATGATGAATTTGGTTCATTTCTTCATCAAACACTCACTGATAATGGACTGACAGATCGATTTATGATCCGTGATGACAGGAGGTCAACTGCACTTGCATTCGTCAGTCATGATCATGATGCTGATCGTCAATTCAATTTTTATCGAACCAAGACTGCAGATATCAAATTTGATGAGATGACAATCCCTGATTCAATCTTAAAAGACGTTTCGTGGGTTATTTTTGGGGGCATCTGTCTTTCAGATGACTCTGCGCGAGCAGCAATGTTCGATGTTGCTGAGCGAGCGCAGGAGAACGATTGCACCGTTATTTTTGATCCGAACGCGCGTCCTGAACTGTGGGACAGTCCGGATGAGTTCGCTAGAGTATGTAGAGACGCGTGCAACATTGCTGATATAGTAAAAGCAACACCTGAAGATCTTACAGCTGCCGAGTTTGATTATAATGATACTACATGTTTGCTAGATGCGCTTGTCGACCTCGGACCGCATACAGTATTCATTACACGTGGGAAGACAGGAGCAGTTGCCCGAGCAACAGACGATGCACCGTGGGGAGTTGCTGAGGTTGCACATGAGGGATACTCGGTCAATGTTGTTGATACAACTGGTGCAGGTGATGCGTTTCTTGCAGGTGCAGTTTGTGGTCTCATAGATGAATGCACGCTTTCTGAGACACTCTCATTTGCGAATGCAACAGCAGCGATCACGACAACCAAACAAGGAGCAATAGATGCGAGTGTCTCCCGCAAAGCGATTGAACAGATACGCACGAACTGATATTCTTTTCTGGCTGATGTGGTTGTGACATCCTCCCCGCGGTAAACGGCTGTCTCTTATCCACAAATCGAGTCAGGATTTTAGCGGAACAGGATCGGCGAGCACGACTGAAATCCTCGGCATCTACAGTTTCAACACCTCTTTGGAACAATTGTAGTGGAGTTGATTACCGGCGTTCTATAACCCCCACAGCCGATATCACTGTCTGAGTCGCTTCTCGCCTCGATTTTTTGCGTTCAAAATACCTCTGAGAGCGTCTGAAACGCCCGGTTACGACTCCACTTATGTGTAAGGGACAGTCCTTTAGCGCGGAGTTTTAGCGCCTGTCTTACCAATAATATTGGATTGGTTCAACGTATAATTGCGCTGGAATATATTTATACAGCACTAAGAGACTGCCACAGGGGTATTAGCTGCTGGATATGTAGAGTATATGATTCAATTATCATCTCATATGACCGCTTGTGAGATACATTGACAACGCCAGACAACGCTCTTGTGTACGGCAGTACAACTTTTCTTCAGGTTAATGATACATCGTGGGCTCATTTGTCAGTCATGCTATAGCGAGGTCACATTACAAACTGCCCGTAATACTGCCGTTCAAACGAAAGCCAAGGATGCAACCGCTGATTCAGATCAATTTATGTGTCCATTTTGTGGTAGTCACTCACTAACATCATAATTGGTTAATAGTCTGCAGACGCTGAGGCTCATAGT
This sequence comes from Haloquadratum walsbyi C23, assembly GCF_000237865.1. Taxonomy (NCBI): domain Archaea; kingdom Methanobacteriati; phylum Methanobacteriota; class Halobacteria; order Halobacteriales; family Haloferacaceae; genus Haloquadratum; species Haloquadratum walsbyi. Next base: position 2,562,014 of record NC_017459.1, on the reverse strand, counting down.
TGAGAAACCGTCGAAGGTGTGTTATATACAAAAGATAATACAATCACTCACCAATACACAGTGAACTCGCTTCGGGTCAAGCCCTAAGATAGTCGTCTTGTACCACAGTACAGAAGTTTTATACGCTCTATCCATCGTAATGGTATTGAAACGATCTCATCTGATATGATATATAGCGTATTAAATCAGCGTTCGCGGCGACAAATAGAGGTGTGAGGTAATAAATGGATATTGAAGGTCAACTTGAGTGTTTGTTTTCTGCACAGGTACAGGAGAGCAATGGACAATCAGTCATTGAAATCCCAGCGAATGAGATTACCCTCGGCGATATCAACACCGAAACTACATATCGAGTAGCGCTTCTCTCGGACTCACCAGTGGATGGCGATGAGAATAAGTCTACAAGCACTGAGTACGCGACTGCGACAACATCAGATACCATTCCAATACAGTCCAACAGCTCTTCAAACTCAGATGTATCAATATCATCATCCGCTACGCAATCATCTGTCTCATCATCTACAGAGGCGCGAGTGGACAGTGCATCTGGTCATAACGCGAATACAGACCGGCCGGACCCGCCGGTTGATGAAGGCGAACAGCGAATTGTTACAATCGAAGATACTGGTGACTATGGTGATGGATTAACGCGGGTTGAGCGCGGGTTTGTCGTCATTGTCCCCGATGCAACAGAGGGTGACCGGGTTGCGATTGAAATCACATCTGTCAAAGAAACAGTCGCTTTTGCCGACGTTGTTGAACGATTTGACGAGGAAGGGTAGTCATTATCGACTCAATCTTTTCGCTTATCGAATGATCCATGACCAACTGAGCAAAGAAGTGCAGCCAACTCCTCACTATCGCTAAACCTTGTTGCGCTGTTCAATAAGACTACGCTCAACAGAAGACAATCGATTGAACTGATTTTCTCTGATGGCTCTTACCGAAGACAGCGAAACAAAAATATCTGGATTCTGTCAGAACGTGTCGTGCAAGATGCACAGCGCGTATCCACCATTCTCTGCTGATTGAATAGTAACGGATGCTGAGCGGTCGATACAACTCAAGAACGGTGTGACAGAGCAACCCAAATTTATTTTGTGGCCTTCTTCCATCTATTCACATGGGACTCTTGGGAAGTGATACTTACCCGTGTACCGTCTGTGGCGGAGAGGTAGATGATAAGGCAGAAAATGGTAGATGCCCCAATTGTGACGCGGCATTCCACGGGAAATGCTTGCAAAACATCGGGAACATGAAAAAAGAAAATAATATAATCCTATCAGATACCGTGAAAGGAAAATGTCCGAACTGTGGTAACGTCGCTGAATGGTAATATTCGCGCATAACTGAAAGAATCCTCGTCTTATCTCGCTGTATTTCGCTGTTCAGCGATATCGACACTCGCAGAGGTCACAGTGTCGACCGAACCACGAGTTGCAGCACCTGAGGCAACAGGACGCTGATCCCAATCTGCGACCACATTGTGAACGTTGTCGGATAGGTGCGGGTCGCCCGCACTTCACTCAACTGTCGTTCCTTCGTCTCCATCGCGTCTGCATCGGCGACGCGGGATGATCGCAGTTCGCTTTACAGAACGAACGAGGCCACAATCGGAACTGTGTCAATGACGATGACGCCGACAAGACTCTGCCGTTTAATCGGCCACGTCGGCGCACCCTGCAAGGACTGCCACGGCTCTGCGTCTGCCCGTGTATCCGTGAATTCAGACGAGTAAGGCTGGTCGGTCTCGCGAGCCTCACGCTGGTTCTTCTCAATCTGTTGTTTCTTGCCCTTCTCCATTTTCCGGTGCATGCGAAGGAAGGAGTGGTACAGCCAGAACGCGGTTAATCCAATATACCCGACAAGCGGTCCGATATAAAATGCTCCCCATGTGAGAGCGGCGATTGGTGATGAGAGGCTAGTCTCTGAGAGACGGACGACTCCCTCCGCGTAGAACCGATAGGCGACGTACATCCCCGCAACAAACAGAATCACATTCACACGCATCGCAAACCGCCCTAAATCACGGAACCCCCCGTGTTCGTCCGGATGGAACGGCTGATACTGTAAGATATCTCGCCGGAGAAGTTCGACGAAGTAGTAAATCAATACGAACACGTCGTAGAACACAGCCAGGACGAACAGCGTCACGAGGTTGTAGGCCACATAGGAGGTTGCTTCCCACGGCTGGAAGGAGGTGAGTATAAACGGTAGCAAGAGCGGGCCAAGCGCGACCACCAGTGCAAACATGACCGACCGGGGGAACTCGACAGGACCAACCTCGTACGATTGCTCAAGCGTTTCGGTCATCTCCTTGTAGAACTCGTCGTACGCCGCTCGCTCGACGATGCTCGTCTCACCCAATCGACTCAAGAGGTGTTCTGTCTTAATCACCAATCCGTCGTACACTAGATGCCCGGCGATGAGGACGAACAGGAAGTAGCCGGCCTGCACCGTCATGGCCGGTTTGCCTGCCGAACCGGACACCAATAGAACATCGTAGAGCGTGTATACGGTGCCGATTCCGAGCGGAATAGCCGTTCCGAAGAACACTGTACTTCGGTGAAGTTGCGACCCGTACAGTGGACTCGAGACGATGCGGTAGATAAGATACAGCCAGACTGTGCCAATTAGAGCAGCCGGAACAAGGAGCCCGATTGTTATCAAGTTCGGCGTTCCAATGGAGACTGACAGTCGCCCATCTCTAATAAACCCGAACGCGAGTGTCGGAACATATACTGTCAACACGACCAGTAGAACAATCGGGAGGTTCCGGAGAACCAGTCGGGTGATGCCGGAGGTGACCTCGAGTGCCGGTTTATTGGGGAGTGATGCATCTGAGGCCTTATCTAATGGGAGGACGGCGCAAGCACGGTAGAACGGTCCTGTCTCGCTAGTCCACCGCTTGTAGTGTGATTGCTGAGCCGACTTCGACTCATCATCGCCCATACCGTGGATGAGCAACCGCAACCTCTTATAAGTTGGATGGAAATATGGCTGTCGTAGGTATGCAGTCACATCGTAGTGCGGGGACTTGGTGGAGGGCACCCATTGATACTGATTAGTGCAAGTCTTTACCGCCGTGATTATCCGTGTCGGTGATCGGAGCCGCTGAACCCGCGTCATTCGACACTCCCGGTGAAACTATTCGAACTAATCACTATGAGTCATGGGAGTGATGTCCAGGGTGAAGAGCGTCACTATTATGCTGAACTCGTGCTCTATATTCAGCACTCCGCTTATTCACATTTCACACTTCATACAGTTGTTTCATCAAATTAGGTAAGAGCCTCTCTGATAATCTAATCTCATGTATCTGAGATGATGTCCACAATAGATTTCACATCAAAATATACGTGTACTGGCTTTGCACAAACCCACTAGATTCTTACTCGTCTGTGCATTATTGACGATGATGTCTAATCTTACGCTGTACGAACTTAGCGGCTGTCCATACTGTGCAAAGGTTATCGATAAACTCGATGAACTCGGATTAGAGTATGATTCCGTTTCGGTTCCGCGGGCACACAGTGAACGGACGGAAGTCGAATCGATCAGTAATCAAACCGGAGTTCCCGTGCTTGTTGACGAAGCCAATGATGTCTCAGGAATGCCAGAAAGCGATGATATCGTTACATATCTTGAAAAGACGTATGCAAACTGATGTCATTGGTTTTGGCATCGATACTCCGCTGATGCCACTGGATTGATACTTGTAATCATCACACTGAATACAACCTGTTTCCTTTAGATTATGCTTCAGTCGGTTTTTGTGATCGCTCACGGATGAGATCGCGAATTGCTGCTGGGTCATCAACAGCATCAAGCTCTGCACAACTGACAAGGGCGGTCCCTTTGACCGCATCCCGTTTTGCATCAGTTTCAGTGAAATAGACAGCACGCGTTTGTGTGACCTCACCCAATGAGGACATAATTCGCGCACGCTTTTTTGCACTTTTCGTGAATGAAGAATGACCCGTGAGTAATGACATCACTCCACGGCGATTGTCATCATCTTCTCCAACGGCTTTGAATGGGGCCCGAGCAGTTGGATGCACGGTAAATCCAGCACGAGTGAGAATATGTACAACATGCTCGTCATCAGCATCAGGATCCGGGTCATCAGGTGTTGGCTCAGAGTCACGGACCGACTCTGCACCCTCCATCACCTCGAGAGGACTTGAAAATGGCTCATCAAATACCTCTTCGAGTTGAATTGCAATCTCAATACTTGCATTCATCCCATCTTCATATTTTGATACAGTCCGTCGTGAGACACCAAGCTCGGTCGCCAATCGTCCAAGACTCCATCCTCGCTCTTCGCGCTCATCTGCAAGAAGGTCGCCATCGATATTGACATATAACCCACCAGGTGCTGCATAGATCAGTGGTGGGACGCCCTCAACAAAGAGATCCATTGCAGTATCAGGACTCAATACCGGAACACCATGTCTAAAATAGACAACATTTGGCTTAAGATCTTCATCGCGCGTCCGGACCCCAATGACGAGCGGTGTTGCATCCAGATATCCACCAAGTCGACGCATCTCTGCACCTGTCATTCTATCAAGTGCATCGACGTTTCCAAGAATCTTTAATAACACAAGGTCCTCACCTCGCCGTGCGGCAACATCGAAACTCTTTGGCCGAATCGCACAGCGGTCGCTCACCAGAAACCCGGCATCCTCTAACATCGCCGTGATATTTCCGACTAGTGCGGACCGTGACATATCTTAAAATGGGTCATTCAGCGTATATATGTGTTGTGCACATATAAGACGCCATTGTCGTTTAATTCGTGTCGTATTAACCATATTACTGTTACTTACTATGTTGTAGTAATGCAAGAAACTCTTAGAGCGAGTATAGCTCAGTGCTTTTATCTGGCTACTGAATAGCTATCTGTACACATTCGTCTGAATCTCTTTCATATACGACTCTCTTTATCTCATGTGTTCTCAGAAATCGTATCATCAGTAGTATTATTATGATATCGCTCACCTGTAGCAGTCAGTACCTGCGGAAGATTGGGTGTAGCGTCGACAGAGTGACGAATTGACACCTGTGATCAGAGAGGATCGAAACGACGGGTATTCGCTTCTACAGATGAGCGTTATGATATTTCTGATCATATAACCGACAGTGGTTAATTCGATAGCTAAATACAACATATAATGACGGTCATCGGTATCGATGATACTGACTCTCGTAACCGTGGGATGTGTACAACATACCTCGCAACCCGGATTGCGACAGCAATTGAACATGCTGGCGGCACTGTCGAACGCCGCCTTTTAATCCGCTTGAATCCAGCAGTCGAGCATAAAACCCGGGGGAACGCAGCAATTGCGCTTCATACCGATATTGACCCCACAGATGCAGTTGAGATATCAACGCAATTCATCGACTCACTTGCAATAAGTGATGATCCAAATACAAGTCCTGGGGTAGTCATTACCGATACTTGTACTCCACATTCAGTTGCTGATTCGGTCATTGACTTCTGTTGGGATGCAATTCGCGAATTTCACACAATAGCCGACACAGTCGATCTTATCGAGCAGGTTGGGTATCATCATCAGGGATGGGATGGCGGTCGTGGGCGGATTGGGGCGCTTGCTGCTGTTGGAGCATGGGCTGCTCTGACAGAGTGGACAATTGAACACATCGCATATCGTCAGTTTAATCGCTGCGGAACCGACCGTGATGTCGATGAGAAATCGGTATTCGAGGCTGCCAAAAGGCAATATCCAGCAGTGTGGGATACAGTCGACCGTGAGGAAGATGATGCTGTCTGCGTCCCAAATGCGCCAGGACCAATCCTCTATGGTATTCGTGGTGATGACGTTGCAGCGGTCAAAACCGTTGCGGCAGAAATCGATAGCGAACCAGTTGAACGATCATCGACATTTATTACGAATCAGGGAACGGATATCCATCTTCGTCCAGGGACAATTGGCTCATTACGAGATAATCGTGCATATCGCGTGACTGGTACTGTGATTACAGACCCGGAGACACGTCCAGGCGGGCATGTATTTGTAACTCTTGGGAAGAGAGAAACAACCGAAGAGGACCATATCGAAGAAACAAGTAGTAAAGAAAGTGCCGTGCTCACAGATACGCATCATCTGCGAACAAAACCATCGAATCCAGATATCACCGATCAGAATGTATCATCAACTATCACATGCGTTGCATTCGAACCAACGAAGCGCTTCCGCCAATGGGTCCGCAAACTTCGCGTTGGTGACATTATTACTGCCTGTGGAGAGGTGTCAAATGGAACGCTCAAATTGGAGAAATTCGCTATTCGTTCACTCACTAGAACAACTAAGACAACACCAATCTGCCCCGGATGCAATCGGACTATGAAGAGTGCTGGCCGGAATCAAGGATACCGATGTCGTGACTGTGGTACGTCATCTCCAACTCAAAATAAAAAGTCGCTTGATCGAGTATTATCACTGAAATGGTATGAAGTTCCTCCGTGTGCTCGTCGACATATTGCTCAACCGCTCATTCGTGGTGACTTTGATGCCCCAATTATGCCTGAGCGATAGCACTAAAATCCTACATGATAGAAAAAGTGGAAGTTCACTTGTGGGGCAGCACACCTGTCCTGTATCCCTGAAGACACCTTGACTGAGACCACCGGAGCCTCGGTCGTGGTTTATTTGAATAGTTTCACTGACGGTGTCGAATGACGCGGATTCAGCGGTTCCAATCACCGAAACGAATAATCACGGTGGTAGAGACTTGCACTAATGACTATGAGTTAACCACGGTGGGTGAGTAGAACACTCGATGCAGGATTACTCTTTGAGAGTCAAGATCCTAATCCAACTCCACTTCTCATTTGCTGTGCATACCTCAGTATGCTGTCTCGTATTATAGAACCCATGAGCGGCGTGTTGATTGGCGGATCCATCCACGCGCTAACGCACGGAACTCTCTTTGAGTCTGGATAAGTATGCAATCTTATATTGGAAACAGGCAAAAAATCTGCTCTCAGTGCGATTGCAACCGATACTTCGGGTAAATTCGTATATTCACGATGAAGAGCATTGGAAGAAATATCAATGAGTGTCACTCATCGACAATTAGAATATCAGTATTGGCTCGTCGGTCAGCATACGAACCGCTTGCTGGCGGCTTAATATCAATGCGCAATGTTCCAGTTTGTTGATTTGCGCGTATCCGAGGGTTGATATTAAGAGTCGCGGACCCATCAGGTCCAGTTGTAGCGGTTATCACACCATCAATTCGAGCACTTCCTGCCTTGATAATGACTATGGCTGCTTCAACAGGTGCTCCATCCGGTTCAACAACAGTCAATTCAATTGTATGTTCGCCCGGGGATAATACCTCCTCAGATGGTTGAACATCAAGTTCAGTCACACCAAGCCCTTGCACCCCTGAAAGCATATTAAGCATAACGCTTAGTGTTGCAACCCCAACGACGAGTGCAATGACAAGTCGAATTGGGAGCCCCTCAATTGCACGATCGTCATCGACGAAGCGCCGGATATTTTCAAACATACCACTGATGGTAACCTCTCATTGGATAAACACTCGTCCGGATATTCATACAGGACTGCAGAAACAGACATACGCATGTCGAAGTATTTCAGCGTTATTGGGCAAGAGGATACCGACGATACCGACGATACCGAGGCTACTGGACCAATCGGTCATCTTGGAACGTATCGTGCACGAGATGGGAGTATGGGTGCTCATGTCGGCATCGATTTTGATCGACCCCATGCAACTCTTATTGTCGGTAAACGCGGCTATGGAAAATCCTATACACTTGGTGTGCTGATAGAAGAAGCTGCTCGCACTCACGGTATCACACCAGTTGTCATCGATCCTATGGGCGTCTTTGACACTGTAACCAGCGATTCAGACGGTGATCCGGTACCAGCACAGATTGAGAGAACACCGAAGATACGAACCGGTGCCGTTTCACCCGCTCACTGGCCAGCACTCCTGGGTTCAGACCCTAATAGTCCTCCTGGAACGTTAATTTGGGATGCAGCAGCCGCTATGGAGACACTTTCGGCAATGATCGACTATATTACTGATTCGATGGTTGCTGACCATGTCCAACGCGCTGCATTGAATCGACTTCAACGAGCAATGACATGGGACGTGTTTGACCCAGCAGGAGTCGATGCTGAGACACTTTCTGGAGATGCAGCGACTATTTTTGATTGTCACAATCTTGCGGATGCAGCGATGAATGCATTCGTTGCTGGTGTCGCAGGAGAGTTATACACTGCGCGTCTTTCTGAGCAGATTGATACACTTCCATGGCTGTTTATCGATGAAGCACACGTTTATTTCAACGGTGTCGCAGCTGATATACTACAAACACTACTCACCCGTGGGCGTGCGCCAGGTGTTTCGATCGTTATTGCGACACAACGACCCAGCGCGCTTCCCGCTGTTGCCACTTCACAGTCTGATATCCGAATTGTCCATCGATTGACTGCTGGGTCAGATGTTCGTGCACTCGCCGCTTCGGATCCAGTTTATCTGGATGCTGACCTCGCCTCAATAATGCCGAATCGCCCCGGTGAGGTGCTTGTTATTGACGATACTGCTGAGACTGTTCACCACATTCGAATTCGAAAACGAGATACACCACATGGTGGTGCTAGTCCACGAATTAGTGATTAATCATTATATTAATGGTTGGCATTTTTATTATGATGATCTCGAACTAGCACCGTTCACAACCACATACCAGTATTTCGCTGTATACTCTTTGATTGTATTATAGAAAGCACGTGATATGTCACTTACAAATCTGTGAATGTATGAACCGAAATAATCGAATATCCTGCTATTTGAATAATATTGATGCAACGACAAGGTGCATTGCTGCTCGTTGGCGCTGGAGGAATCATAGGAGCGGCAACTCGATATTTGATATCTAACGCTCTTCCGGGGATAAGCGGGACGCTGATGGTCAACGTGCTCGGTGCATTCATGCTCGCAGTGGCAACTACGACACTTCAGACATCTCGGGCACAATTATTTGTCATGACAGGTATTCTCTCCTCATTCACAACATATAGCACATTTGCAGCACAAACAGTAGCAGCTAGTCCCCTGATTGGAATTCTCAATATTGGTTCAAATTATCTGCTTGGCATTACCGCTGCAATATGTGGACTGCTTGTTGGGAGACGGCTAGCATGATCAACTTACTCTTGATTTGGAGTATCTCAACGATTAGCGTTGAATATCTCCAAACGCTTCCCATGCCGGTGCTTGTTGGAGTCGGTGGTGGTATTGGTGCAATCTGTCGATTCAGTGTTGATATGATATTTGATGATGGACGTCAGAGTCTAATCACGATTAATATTGTCGGGAGTACTGCCCTCGGGATTGTTATTTCAGTGCCACTTACTCCGCCTGCGGTTGCAATATTTGGGACAGGTGTTTGTGGTGCGTTCACAACATTTTCATCACATGTTGTGAGTATCGTCGATACTATCGAAACTGGTAATTATTCACGCGCCGGTATCGATGTCACAGTCACACTTCTTGCGTCACTCACTGGGGTTGGAGTTGGTCAAGCAATCGGTCGTATCATCTATTGACACGCATTTGTGAAGTCTAATATTTTGATCATAAAATAACCCGAAATCGTAGGTTCACATTGACATCCTCTTCCGCGTATAGTAGCTCATAGAAGAAGTGGGTGCTTGACATGCATCAGTCAGAATAGTTCTCTCGCATCGACTGAGTGAATCAGTTCACCCAGAAGTTTGTTGAATCACTAAACGCGGAGGAATCCTGAGCGTGAGTGTGAATGGTGGAGATTTCAGGTTTGCAGTTCCGCCGAACCCCGGCACGGTGAGAATCCATGTGGGGTTCACGGACTGTCGCGGGCGGGACTGCTGGGAGTGCCACATCTCAGCCCCCGATACTTTTATTCTCCGCCGTGTTCGGACTCCCAAAGTTGTTTTTGCCTTGGGGAGTCCGGCAGACTTCAACGGATTCGGAGTTACTTTCTGTGCTGGTTTCAAGCAGTCGGGCACTGCATCGATTCATGAGAGGAACCGACCGTTCACCTGACTGGTTCTGATTATTGTCTGATTGCTTGGGGCGGACAGGCCGCCACCGTCAGACTGGCGAGAATCGCTCCGTTCCCAGCCTGATTCTTAGTTATATGTCGAATCGCCTGTCAATTTAAGTTACGGATTATCAAGTCTCAGAGTGGCTCTCGTAGCGGAGATTGACTCCGAGTTGTCGGATTTATCCTGCGGCTGAGCCGCAGGTATTCTCCTTGATTCTGTATAACTGATGCAAACCGACTATTCACGGTGCATGTACAACCACAACATGACTTCACAAGAGACGAATCGGATCAGTGAAATCACACGTCATGATTTGGGTACATCAAGATACTATGTTTTTGATATGAGCTGTAGTCCTGATCGAAATTCAAAAAAGTGGAACGCCCGAGGCGGGATTTGAACCCGCGTCACGACCGTGACAGGGTCATATGATCGGCCACTACACCACCCGGGCTTCAATATTTCATATCGTGGTTACGTAATTAAGACTTACCATCTGAGTCGATTACTCGAACGCTGAACGAATTGCCTTCACTTTCGAGATGCGGTCATAGTGAGACCGAATCGCCAGGCAGAGAATACTCAACTGCAGTTTCGATGTGGAATGCAATTATAGACTACAGTTCAGCTTGGACAGACATATCATCACCAATTAGCATAGCCCAGCGTCCATCTTCGCGACCTCGATCAAACATGTTGATCTCAGACAGAAACAGTGCTGATGAATCATCAATTGTATTATGTCAATCCAGCGGTATGAAATCCTATTGTATTCACTTGCGCTCATCCGGATGAAAACTCATTGATAGACCACTACAATCATGAGCACACACCCACCAAACATCCTGCAGATTCGCTCGAATCATTTAACCTTCGGCACTGGATAACGATTATATGAAACACGTAAAGGTCCCTCAGGACCGTATTGGCGTACTCATCGGTGAAGGTGGGGAGACGATGCGTGAAATCGAACAGCAGGCTGAAGTCCGACTTAATATTGATTCTGAAACGGGATCGGTCGCGATTGATGATGTAGGTGATCCCGTACGTGGAATGCTCGCACCGGATATCGTCCGCGCAATTGGTCGTGGATTCACACCAACGGCTGCGCTCTCAATCCTTGATGATGAGATGCGAACGTTCGAACTGATCGATCTTGATGCTCATACCCGAAATAAAAATGATCTTCAACGACAGAAAGGTCGATTAATCGGTGAGAATGGTCGAACAAGAGAATTGATGGAAGAACTGACGGGTGCAGAGGTTGTAATTAGAGGCACAACACTCGGTGTGATTGGTCAACCCGAGGAGGTTGAAGCAGTTCGACGTGCGACTGGAATGCTTCTTGATGGCGCTCCACATGGGACGGTGTATGCCTTCCTTGAACGGAAACACAATGAACTCACACGTGGGTTCAATGTGCAGCAATCCGGGTGAATACTAGGATAGCGCCTTTCCCCCGAATCAAATCTACAGATTGAATATATCGAATATCTCGGGGCTTGATCAAAAACAACTCATTCAAATCAATACTTCTCAGGTTATAAAAATCGACGTTTCAGCTATGTGTATTTGATTATGTTAATCAATCCATTGATGAGTTATATGTCGTTGTGAGATATGATCGAAGTCGACTAATTGAGTTGGCATCGGAGGTCCACACTCCAACCCATTCGTTCTGTTTGAGATCAATCGAATATGCAATGAGTGCTGCACCAGCGATTTGTGTGTCTGCTGGCGGGTCAAAAATCACAAACCATCCACGTTGGAGTTCAGATGCATCATCAGCATGAACAGTCAGATGCCATGATGTCGGCATATCTAATTGACCGGTACCATAGACATGGATTGATAAGTCAGTTTGCACAAGTTCGTCATACGCTCGACGCGTTCCTCGTTCGTGAGTGAGCCGTGAAAGCCGCTGAAATCCAGCATGTAGCTCACCCACACCGACCTCGGCTGCCAGCGACTCAATGTATCGCGATATTTCAATAAGCAACAACTTTCCTTTTGATGCTGCCGGATATCCACGAACATGAAATTTAATCCGCTCAAGATCACGGATCACGGCAGGTGTTTCAATATCCGCAAGTGACCGAACACCGGTTGTGTAAATATCTGCATTGACCGCAAGAATCGCATCTCGCAAATCGCTGAATCTCGACTCAGCAACAATGTGACCGTCTCGATGAAGTTGTATTACATCTTCTTCAGCAAGGGCTCGATTGACCATCTCAATATCTACTGGCTGATTGCTAAAGAGCCCATCAAGCATTCGCGTGACCGTCGGAGGCTGGTCGCTGTTAATCACTGCAAGTGAGTGATCATCACTTGCAGTTGCGAACTCTTCAACAAAATCCCGCAATCGCATCTGAATTAGACAAGAATATCATTAGGCTTAGTTATTATGTCTTAAACCAGCACGCGATGATTGTATCAAGCCAATATATATCGGTATATAAGTGGCGGTTCTATGGTAACTAATGCCACGTCATGATACCTGTTCGTCGTCATTCAATTCTGAGAGCGTGAGATTTTTATAGAATCACAAACAATCATCGGGTGAATATGTCTCAGCGAATGCAACAGGGTCAACCGATGATTATTCTGGGAGATGATTCCCAGCGCACGCAGGGCAAAGACGCACAATCGATGAATATCTCGGCGGGTAAGGCCGTCGCAGAGTCCGTTCGGACGACGCTTGGTCCGAAAGGGATGGATAAGATGCTTGTCGACTCCGGTGGTGATGTTGTCGTCACAAATGACGGTGTAACTATTCTCAAAGAGATGGACATCGACCACCCAGCGGCAAATATGATTGTCGAAGTGTCTGAGACACAAGAAGATGAGGTAGGCGATGGAACGACGAGTGCTGTGGTCATTGCTGGTGAGCTTCTTGATCAAGCCGAGGAACTTATTGATCAAGATGTTCATGCAACCACAATTGCACAAGGATTCCGACAGGCTGCAGAAAAAGCAAAAGAACAGCTTGATGAGGACGCAATCGAGGTCTCCGAAGAGGATTATGATACTCTCTTAGAAATTGCTGAAACTGCAATGACAGGGAAAGGTGCTGAGTCCTCACGAGATCTGCTGTCGGAATTAGTTGTTGACTCTGTTCTTTCTGTTGCTGATGATGATTCAATCGATATTGATAACGTTTCGATTGAGAAGGTTGTCGGTGGATCCATCAGCAATTCTGAACTTGTTGAAGGTGTTATTGTTGATAAAGAGCGTGTGCATGAAAATATGCCATATATGGCTGATGACGCCAATGTTGCGCTCTTCGATGGTGCGCTTGAAGTTCGAGAAACCGAAATTGATGCAGAAGTTAATGTAACTGATCCAGATCAGCTGCAAGAATTCCTTGATCAAGAGGAAGCACAGTTGCAAGAAATGGTTGATCAGTTCGTTGATGTTGGCGCTGATGTTGTCTTTGTTGGCGATGGTATTGATGATATGGCGCAACATTACCTCGCTGAAGAAGGTATCCTTGCAGTCCGACGAGCAAAATCATCAGATCTTGATAGACTTGCCCGAGCGACGGACGCTACTGTTGTCGGCTCAGTCGATGATATTGAAGCTGATGACCTTGGATATGCCGGCTCTGTCGCACAGAAGGATATCGGCGGCGATGAACGACTCTTCGTTGAGGATGTCGATGATGCACGATCAGTGACACTCATTCTTCGAGGGGGCACTGAACACGTTGTCGACGAACTTGAGCGTGCTATTGATGACTCTCTAGGTGTCGTTCGAACGACGCTCGAACATGGGCAAGTATTGCCCGGCGGTGGTGCTTCCGAGACTGAATTATCACTTCACCTTCGAGAGTTCGCTGATTCTGTTGGTGGTCGTGAACAACTTGCTGTTGAAGCATTTGCTGAGGCGCTTGACGTCATCCCGCGCACGCTTGCAGAGAATGCAGGACTTGATCCGATTGATTCGCTTGTTGACCTGCGAAAAACGCATGACGAAGGCGAAATTACATCCGGTCTTAACGCATATACCGGCGAAGTCATTGACATGGAAGAAGATGGCGTTGTCGAGCCTCTTCGCGTAAAGACACAAGCAATTGAGTCAGCGACTGAGGCAGCTGTAATGATCCTCCGTATTGATGATGTCATTGCTGCTGGTGATCTGAAGGGTGGCGGCACGGACGATGATGATGACGCCCCTGCAGGTGGTCCTGGTGGTCCAGGCGGCGCCGGTGGCATGGGCGGTATGGGTGGCATGGGCGGTATGGGCGGCGCAATGTAATCACTGTATTACATAAGGACATACCATATCATACTGACATCTGTATCATATACTCACATCACTGCTGTGACAACACACATACAAATATAACCCATATTGCAGTCTGACTCCACCTCAGACTATTGGTTCGGAGTCAAATTCGATCGACACTTGCACTGCACTGTGATGATTTATTCTCATTTCAGCGATCTGAATCGCTTCTATGAGTCTATTTGCGGACACGAGTCATCTATCGTGATTATTTTCTTGGATATTATCGGTCTGTGTGAGCTGAATACGGGTGCTAATCCCCCGTCCTCAAGAACTGTCTTTTACCCATAAGTTCGTGGAGTCGTAACCGGACATTTCAGACGCTCTCAGAGATATTTTGAACGCAGCAAATCAAGGCGAGAAGCGACTCAGACAGTGATATCGGCTGTGGGGGTGACAGAACGCCGGTAATCAACTCCACTACAATTGTTCCAAAGAGATCCTGAAACTGTAGATACCGAGGATTTCAGTCGTGCTCGGCGATCCCATTCCGCTGAAATCCTGACTCGATTTGTGGGTAAGAGACAGTCCTTAAGAAACGAGCGAAGCGAGTAAGTAGGGCGGGGATACAGCACCGTCATCAGTTATTCATACAGTTCAATCGATACAGGTATTCTCCTCATAATTAATAGTACGATACTTCCTACACTTCTGACGGTGTTCAAACGCAAGAAAAAGCGTGCACTGTCGATTGTGGGCGAGTATCCACAGGTAGGAGTAGTTCACTCCGAACCGCCCGTGAAGGGAAATCGCCTGCGGAGTCTGGAATCCCTGTGCCCACGTTGGGTATACATTCCGACGTAGAAACAGGAAGCCCTATGCTCAACAAGCGAGAGGCGAGCAACCTCAAGCGTAGTAGGGCAGGGTAGTTCAATTGAGTGAACCCCTGTGTTAGTATGTGAAGTACCTCGGGGTCAAGCCCCGAGGCTTCACCGTTTGGGGTCTGCACGGCACCCGCAGGCGAATTTAATTCCCTCCGACCTTCCCCGTGAGGGGTCGGCTGGAATTAACACCCGAACTCCGCGAGGAGTCCGTGGAGGTCGGCGGCTTCACTCCGCCCGTTGAAACCCCCGTCGCACCACCATAGTAGCGGATTTTGAGAGGGGCTACATTTCCAAACTGTCAAACGACCAGCGAAGGAAATGAGGTCTTCATTTCCATACTTTGATGGGTTGTTTCTGGTCGTTGTCACCGTGTGAAACGCTAGAAATAGTTAAATTTGTGGCATATAGTGACGGCATTCACCCTCGGGGTCAAGCCCCGAGGCACTCTGCCTGTTAATCTGTAGAACAGGGAAATCTTGTACCAATTATTCAATAGCATTTATGTGAATATTTTTATAAGTGATATCTGCGAGTGGTACGGCTGCGGCTTCGGCTGCGGATTAACCGTTAAGATATGTTATGACTGCGACGACGGGCGCGACGGGATTCGAACCCGCGACCGTCGGATTAGAAGTCCGACGCTCTGTCCAACTGAGCTACGCGCCCACATTGAACAATATTTAGTCAATGGTAAAATGCATATGGATTCACAGCCGACACAGGATCGATATTATAATTCTGATCTCTTCCGATTGAACCTGGGGGCACTACTGCGGTCATGACCTTCTTATTAAGCTACTCTACTGGAAGAAACTCCGGGGCTTGACCCCGGAGCAGTTCACTCTGGGCTATAGCGGACTTGAGATACTTTTTTTGTAGCCCGCATATTGATCTACTATGACACTCATTTAATGCCCGCGAGCGCAACGTGTAAGTCTCGGTGTCGTGAATCGAGGCATAATGAGGGTTATCGGCACTGTTGGACTTCCTGGAAGTGGAAAGAGCGAGGCTGCTGCTGTTGCACGTAGGCTTGATATTCCGGTCGTCACGATGGGTGATGTAATTCGTGAGGTTTGTCGAAACCGAGGGCATGATCCTGCAGAACATCATGGGACTGTTGCAAAGTCACTTCGCGAGAAAGAAGGACCTGCAGCGATTGCTGAGCGATCACTTCCAATTATTAAAACGAAACTTGAATCAAGTGAGACAGTGCTCGTTGATGGACTTCGCTCTGATATTGAACTTGACTGCTTTCGTGATGCCTTCGGTGATGATTTTATTCTTGTGAGCATTGAAGCACCGTTTAAATCACGTGTAAAGCGTCTCGATAAACGTGGTCGTGATGAGACAGATCTTGATGAAACAGCACTACAGAAACGTGAAGAGCGTGAGCTCGGATTCGGGATGGGTGAAGCGATGGACCGCGCAGACGTCGTAATTGAAAATACTGAGTCACTCTCAAAGTTTCATGAGACAATCCAATACTTTCTCACCCAACGGACTGTTGACACAACTGAGCATGCTGATAGCAGTCAGCATTAACATACACAATGAACTGTACGATGAGTCAAACAGCCAAGTATCAAATCAATAATAACAATAGAGATAACTATAATCATAATGATATACAGCGTTGAGATTCAGATTACCACCCCGGTGCATGATACGGAGATAACAGATCGTGTTGAGGATGCAGTTCAAAATCTATTCCCAAACGTTACATTTGAACAGCATCCAGGCGAGATTATTGGTGAGACGCACTCACTAGAGGAATTCGCCGTATTATTGCATGAACAGGAGATTCTTGACACTGCTCGTCGAGAGTTCTTCAAACACGCCAATGATGAGTCATTTCGATTCTCAATCAAAAAGCAGGCAGCATTCAAAGGGATCATTAATTTTGCTGTCGGGAATCCAGACGAACTTGGCGATATTGAGGTGACCGTTATTGTTCATGAGCCAGATGTTGAGAGCTACATTGATCATACTGTTCCTCCGACTGAAGACGGACAGCCACAGCCCGTTGATGCTGAGTAAGCTTACGTTGAGTAAAGCGCACCGTGGGGGTGGAAATTCCCGATATGCGTCATGATCACATCAATAGCGGTCAGTAGGAGCGGTCATTACAGCAGAAGCACGCCAAGCGCGGCAGTGATGAAAATAATCTTTAATACTGTATTGACGATGATTACCTTCGAGCCAAAGGTTGGTCCCCAGATCCCATATTGGAATGGAATGGAGCGTTTGAATGTTGAGACCGCAAATGAGACGATTCCACCGAGAAGCATCGTTGCAACGGCTGTTTGTGCAGTGAATGTCGGACCCACCATCGGGGCGACTGTTGCTGCGCCAGCTGTTGTGTCAAATGCAAAAACCGCAACAACAGGGAGAGCTGCACCAGGAAGCCCGAGTACTGCCGTTAGTGGCTCTGCAATCGCTGTTAGTGCCTGAAGATTCTGTGTCTCGATCACGATTGTAATTAACACATATACAATTGCCAGCCGGGGGACGATACGTCGAGTCTTTGCAAATGTTTGCTCTCCAGCTGCGCGGAGTATGGTCCGCAATGACCGACTATCGTCAGTCGTTACAGGACCGCCGTCAGACCGCGGGGTAGTATTGCTTGTGGATCGAGTATCTGACTTTCTTGTCTTCCCTCCTGTCTCTACCTCTGCCTTCGTCAATGCATCAGAATCAGTGGTTGTCGTATGTTCTTGTTGTTGCTGCTTGCTAAGTGGTTCAGTCGAACGTAGAAGAATGGCTCCAGCAAGCACGCCCACAATCGAAATACCAAGTGCAATAGCAGCCCGCGCACCAACATAGAGGACGCCGACCCGTGCTCCAAGAATTGGAATCAAAACCGGCGCATAGAACGTGAAAATGTGCTGGACAAATCCAAAGAATGTATTTATTGTTACAGCAATCAGTGTCTCGATATCTGAAAGTCGCCCTGACTCCCTGAAGTCTGCAAGCATCCCGTAGCCGGCCGTCGTCGAGGCAGCAGTCGTTATAATTGCCGTTCCAACTTCGTCAGGGAGATTCGCAGGGCGGGTAAGATACTTTGAGATGACTGCGATGCGTTCGACAAGTCCGAACTCAACAGCAACATTTGCAAGAAAGACACCAACGGTTACGAACACTGCAATTCGAGCAACCCGTGGGATGACATCTACAAGGATTGGCCAGAAAGAATCAATCAGCGCCAGTACGTTCACATTAGCACATGTTGTCCCAAGCGACAAATTGGCATCGGTATTGAATATGACATATTTGATATTGATAAGATATGCATAATCGCACTATTTAGGATTGTGCGGATTTGGCAATGTGATTTGACTCTGTGTATATAGATACGATCAAAATCATACGTCATAATTCGTTGGAGCAACCCATCAATTAATCATAAATAGAGGGTGCTCAATCAGACTGAGATGGGGAATGAGAGTGTGACTGTGACTGTGACTGTGTCTGTGATTGGGTTTGGGTTTTCGTTTGTGTTTGTTTGTCACGAGATTGAATCGCGCGAAGTGAATACCATGATTTCAGAGATAGCACTGTTGAGAGTACTCGTTCTCGAAGTAGCGTCCACTGTGTCCGAACCTGTGGATAGCGGTGTGTAATCACTGCTGTGATTGAGTCGCCTCCGAGGATCAAGAACCCACCAAAGATTACTACAAATCCTATGATTGTGAGTGTCGAGATTGACTCATTAAGAATGATCCATCCGCCAAGTGCTGAGACAACGGGGGTAAGATAGAACAGTAGATTTGCGCGGGTTGCCCCTACCGTGTCAATCAGTGCAAAGTAACTAAGATATGCAATAGCGCCGGAGCCGATACCAACATATAATAATGCAATTACTGCTGTTGGTGTCACCGAGATAGCAGCCATTGACTCGCCTGTCATAACAGCGAGAAGGTGTGTCACAACAGCAGCAATCGGGACACCCCAAACAGTTCGTGCAGCGCTTGACATTGTCGGTGTTGACCACCGGATCACAACAGCACCAAGTGCGCTCACAACCGCAGCACCGAATATAATTGGTAATCCAATCGTTCCGACAAACGCGCTTGGGTCTGGATTCGCCACTAGCCCAACGCCAATGAGCCCTGCAACAATCCCGATGATTCCGCGTCGTGTGATTGGTTCATCCGATAATGCAAATGCCGCGAATACTGGTGTTAAAATCGGATTGAGACTCATGATAATCGCAGCAACACCACTTGTGATATATTGTTGACCAATGAATATTAGCGCATTCGTCAGTCCAATAACGAACACGCCAGTCGCGAGTATTGCAATAATATCACCTCGAGTACGTGGTCGAAGCTGCTCAAAGGATAATTTATGTGCTGCGTATCCAGCTAATACAAGCGCTCCAATATCAAACCGTATCGCAACGAATGTGAGCGGCGGGAAATATGGGAGTCCAGCTTTCGCACCAACGAATGTACCGCCGAACAACACAGCCGAGGCGATGAATAACCCAAATGCTCGTCGGGCACTCATGATCGTTCACCACCAAATCGTTGAATCCAATGCTTATCCACAATGTATATTAGACCCACATACACCTAATATAATTGATAAAAAATTGCATGCTCCATCGTCGTATCCCGGTGTGTGTATTGAGTGCAGCGTGAAATGATTGCACGCGGCGAAGAGCGTATGTCGTGGGATATGATTCAATACAGTATGGATGAAGCCTTATCAGAGATTGAGTTCCTCTCGCGATCAGCGAATCGCGTGCTTGTTCTTGAATGTCTTGCAGAGGATCGATATACACGAGGTGAACTCGGTGAAGAAATCGGTGCATCACAAGCGACCCTTGGGCGAATTCTTGAAGATTTCACAGAGCGATCATGGATACGACATGATGGGACTGAGTATGTTGCAACAGCAACAGGACGATTAGTTGCTGGTAGCGTGACTGACCTTCTTGAAAGTCTTGAAACAGAGACTAAACTTCGAGAAATTATTGATTATCTTCCAACGCATGCAATGGACTTTGATCTTGAACATCTTTCAGATGCAACAATCACTGTTCCGACACAAACGCGTCCGAGTGCTCCACTCAGGGAAGTCCTTGCTGTTATGGAGGATGCAACACACCTCCGGGTGTTTTCGCATGCATTCAATGAGCAGAGTATCGAGATTGTTGAACGAAGGGTTCGAACCGGTGCACAAACGTTTGAGGCCGTTCTCTCTGAATCCGCGATTACTGCAATTGCTGATAATCAAACGCTATGGGAACAATTACAGTCACTTGCGAGTGCTGATGACGGTCGTCTTCGTGTTCGAGCTGATGGTGTTCCTCTTGCAGCTACACTCACAAACGACACGGTTGTGTTTTTACTCCGTGATGGTCGCGGGCTTGTTCAAGCATCACTTGCAAGCAGCAATGACCGTGTCTATCAGTGGGCTGTTGAGACACACGATCATTACTGGCGAACAGCAGCGTCTTTCGACCCAGAACAATATGATGCCACTATCTCCTGAGCAGTCCGACTTGCACCTATTATCATTATCTGATTCGACATTGCGCCCGAGGCTCCTCTTCTATCTCATTAACATATCCCACACGCTTCCCCAGATCGAAAAGCTCAGATATATTACTAGTTTGCAATATGGTCACCGTTTATACCCGAAATAACACCTAGCTGACCAGTTGACATGGAATGCTATTGTGCTCGTTGGAGTTCGGATAATAAAATCACAGCACCAACAACTTACAAACTACTGAAAGAGTGTCCCATCAATAATCGCTGATGCGATTGCTTCTGAGTCAACTTCCTGTCGGGTCGTGCGACCGACAACTGGAGGGGAAACGTCATACGCGGTGAGATCGGCTTCACCACCATCGCTGAGAATGAACTTCGGATATGATGATGTATGGAAGCCTTCGATGAGAATAAACTGATATCCATTTGTCTTGAGATCCGAAACAATAGCCTCAAGCATATCAGCTTCATTCTCGGTGTCAGCCTTTCCATTCGTTGATATCTGAAACGAAAGCGATGGCGTCACGCCAACGACGGTCTCGGCACCAGCCTGTCGATGTCGATATGTATCTTTCCCTGGAGTATCTGGCTCTATATCATGATGTATCGATTTGATTGTTCCAACCTGACCAACTGTGCTAAGATGATCAATGAGTGATTCAAGAAATGTTGTTTTTCCACTATCACTTGGTCCAACAACACAAAGCGGCTGTCGCTTCATTTCTGCAGGTGATCTCGACATGTATCTATCTTTATTTGCTAATCACGTGATTTACTTGTGGCATGCGACCAGATATACTCAGTTTATATTATACAGATATATTTCAATATAATACTTGTATCGACCAGTAAAATATCATCGAACATTATTTTTAATCAGTGTATTATACAATCAGACCAATAATTTAAATATGAAGCGGATAATAATATATCATATTCGTATGTCCCGACAGGTATGATCTTGGATTCTTCCCAGTAACTATCATAAAGATTTATTACAAATCCGTGTCTCAAGTGAAATACGATGAAAGACGCCGTATCTGTACGTGCGTGACATCGCTCACTCACATCAATATATTCACAGTATCGCTCGCCAATCATTCATACAACAAATCTGATGTCAATGTTGCCATCAGATCCGATGTAAATCAAAAAATAACAGATACAATGACAGAATACCACCAAACGCGACCGACAGACGAAATCGAACCGATGATTCCAATGATCAGCGACGAAGAGACACAGTCAATACCAACACCAACGCGTGACGGTGGTCGGTACGAACGACCACCAGAAACCGACTATGCAACGTCGTACACACGTGATGTTGAGTCGATACTTCCTGGCGTTGCTGAGTTTTAGATAGTATCAATAATCTGATTACTGCTGTTTATAGAATACAAGAATTACAAGAAGAATACCCGCGTCTTCGGGCACGGGAGGATGTCAATCATTGATTCATCATGAGAGACCAATAGGCACGTTTTTACATTCTAGCATAATAATCTCTGAATAAATGAATGCAAGACGGTTTGCAGTCGCCCTGTTTGGGCTTGCAGTGTTCAGTGTGATCGGATTTCTCGCGTATGAATTTATTGCGCCACTGACTATTGCCGTCTTTTTATACTACTCGACCCGAAAATACTATACTCTCTTAGAACGGTTTCGACTTCCTGCTAGTATCCGTGCTGCCATTGCGCTTGGTTCACTTGCAATTCCGCTCATATTCTTGGTCAGTTATGCAGGGGTTTTACTCGTGCTTGAAGCGCGTGCATTTATCGATGAATATGATCTTATTTCGGTCGCAGCAGAAAATGTTTCGTGGTTTGGAAGTGTCAGCCGTGTTCCTGAATTTACAGTGCAGGGATTATATAATGCATATCAATCAGGGCAACTAACACCGCTTATTGACTTTGCAACAGCTCATGCGAGTGTCCTCACGAGTATGATCTCACAATTTACGCTGAATCTATTCATTATCACTATTGTTACATATTATCTACTCGTTGATGGCGACAAAATCGGCGCATGGCTTCTTCGATTCGACGATGAGGCAATCATTCGTGAATATCTTGAGGCAGCTGATCGAGAACTTGAGTCGGTTCTTTTCGGCAATCTGTTGAATGTATTATCAATTTCACTCATTGCTATTGGCGTGTTCAATGTGTATAATGTGTTCGTGCCTAGTCCTGCTGAGGTGCCATATCCAGCTTTAGCTGGTGGGCTTACTGGTATTGCAAGTCTGATTCCTGTTGTGGGGATGAAAATCGTCTATTTCCCGTTGACGATTCTCAGTGCGGTCCCGATTCTCCTTGGTGGTAATCCGTCTAATTTGACATATATCGCTGGATTACTTGTTATTGCCATCGTTGTAATTGATACGATTCCGGATATCGTGCTTCGGCCCCTGTTGAGTGGTGATGAAACACATGTTGGGTTGCTAATGTTGGCATATACACTCGGTCCAGTCGTACTTGGATTCTATGGACTCTTTTTCGCACCAATCTTGCTTGTGATTGGACTAACATTCGCGAACACGGCACTTCCACGGCTCCTCAATACAGCAAACAATGCAGACACAACCCCGTCGCCCTCAGGCGTTAATCCAACAAGTAATAGCGATGAGAGCCTAAGCAGTCCGGCTGCGAACGACTGATACTATGACCGTTGAGACGATTGCAGACAGGCATCTACATCATATGATACCAATCAGCTCAATTAAATCAATCAGGATTATATTCTGGGAGCGGAACAAGTGTCAGTGGTCGTGGTGTCTGCTCAATCAGCGAGTGTGAGACGCTCCCAAATATCACACGCTCAGTGCGTGAGTGACGCCGAAGTGCGGTTACAATCTGATCTGCGTCAATAGCGTCAGCTTCTCGAAGTAATTCTTCTGTTGGCGATGCCTCACGATTGAATTGTGTTGTTGATACAGGGATATCTGTTTCCTCAAAGCGGTCATTAAACACTTCAAGTGCAGTCTCGCCATCCCGTCGCTCTTCGATATCAGAGCTTGTCATAACATGTATTACAGTGAGTGTTGCATCACTGCCAAGCGTACCCTCAAGATGATCGCAGATAACCTGACTTGCCTGCTCGCTATCTGTCCCAATCAGATATGTTGTCATGAAACAGGTCGGTATGAGTAATGAATGATACTGTAGGTTTCGGTATACGCGCTATATATCCGCTTCAGAGACCGAATTTCATGCCGTCGCCATGTTTATTACGTTCAGACAACAGGAAAATGTATGGTAACAATCGCCTCAGCAGAAGAGTTTGGCACAACAGAATCGGCGCCCGCGGACATTGACTCAACAATGGTTTCACATGTTACTGAGTCGCTTGATGCTGAGATAATGACGCTTGATATGTATGAAGGTGCTACATCCGGTCAATTGTATGTTGCAGCAACGGACGGATATGAGTGTGTCACAGTCGATTCAACCGGACTATCGGTAACACATATTGAGACACCGACAGAATCGCTGACGGAACTATTTCGGATTGAGCCCGATCCAGGCGAAACCATTTCTGATGCCGTTGATACTCTCAGCTTTGCTGGCGATTAATTGTTCTTATTGATTTTGGAAATATCAATTAGATGTATCGATTGTTGTCTCTCTTCCAATCAAGACGTTCTCAATTCTTGTCTCGATATAGGACATATTCACAGCGTTACAAGGCGGATGCCACGGGGTCTGACCGAGGCAGTTCATATCGGACATCAGCATATAATCTTATTTTTTCTGCGTATTCAGACGCCCTCAGCACAATCAAATCACGATTGATATGATTCACATATTGAATATACGACAATGACATCGCCACATACCTCTGATACAGCTGATACTATCGGGTTACAATCAGCATCCACCGGCGGTACCGACGCTAATGAGTCACCAGTCAGTGTATATGAGTCGGTCATGATGACAAGTCGCCGGCTCACAACCGCATTAAAACGGGGGATAATCGCGCCTGTTGCCAAACATCACTTCGCGACAGACCGCGGATATCCGGTTACGCAGGAATTACCTGATCATACTGAATCATATCAGTTTCGAAGTCATGATTTTGAGGCTCTTGTCCGCCCAGACGAACGACAAGTTTGCAATGAGATGTACGATGGTCGTGTGATCACCCCAAGCATGCTTCTTCGTAATCCATCAGTTGCTGCTACATTACTTGAACGCGCTGAGACACTTTGGGAGAGCACATTTGGTACGCATCAGCCAGCACGTACGCAAACTGATCATCCTGGACCATTTCCGTTTCAAGAAATCTCTCCAGCAGCTGTTGCAAATTCATTTGAAACACAATACAACACGATCTGTGAATCACAGTCGCTTGCGGTTGCGATCAAAGCGATTCGAGAAGAAATGGTTTCGATTGTCGCTGACCTCTTCGAAACAAGCGAATCTGAGTTACATACGCCTGGCGGAACAGACCTGTCTGCGCTTGCTCATGCGGATTCTCTTACTGTTCCATATAGTGATGACTCAATCGCTGTTTTATCTCCGATAACGACTGGAATCCAATCAAACACGCCGACGCGTGGTGTCATTATCGGTTGCGATGATACACCTGTTGGTCTTTTCGCACATGTGACTGATGTCACAGCGCTTGACCCAACACAGGAGACAACACATACAGCGATTCGCGATGCAATGGGATTTGATCGTGAACTTGATCCATATGTTGATCATGACCGACTTGATGCTGTCCCCGGAGAGCGAATCCGACTCCAAGGTGATTTGCGCGTTGAACGTACTGATGACCTCGATGGATTCCCAAAAGAAATTGCTAGAACAACTCGCCGCCGGGAAAACCGCCGGCTTATTGATGAGTATCTCGAATCGACGACACTCCCAGCTGAGCATATATGGGGGCAGAATGATTCCATAACAATCAATGCAACACTCACCACAACGGTGTCTGAGACGGGTGGTGTGATACTTGAACCAGTAACTGCTGATAGAGATCTTGAACTGCTCTCATACGTTGAATTATTACTTGCGCTCGATCATGGACCGGGTGTCGTCTATACTGAGTATGATGACGTCCCATATATTCGCAACCCTCGCCGCCCTGGTGGACTCGCGGGCACACAACGACTCTCTGTTGCGATCGAAACCGCTCGTGAGGAGGCGAGTCGGTCACTTGAAGCACTGCTTGAGACTCAGCGTGAAGATATTGAAGCGACGGCTCGTGACCGCGCGAGTGATGCCCGCGTTGGAATTGATATACCAAAACAAGTGAACCTCCCTGTTGACAACCATCTTACGTTTATTGAAGCCGGATATGCCCCCGCTGTTGAGACGGAACCGGTTCCTGTGGCAGTTCCATCTGAGACGACACTGCACATCGTTCATGATGAACACAATACTGTCACCGTGCAGGTTTCACCCGGTGTCTATCGATTCAGCCTTCTTCCGAGAGGGCTCCAACCACCTGTCGATCGCCCAACATGGCCATCTCCGTAAGTCGTTTTGTCGATTGTCACTGCCGAGCAAAGAGACAGGACTTCAGTCGTGAGAAGAGGTCAAGACTGCTATTCAGGATAATTATATCAGTAGCGAGGTGAGAGTTCAGTGGTTTCTGCTATGTGAAGAATACCAGTATCAAAACTATATTTATTATTCATTAATGAGAATTCATATGCGTATTATCATTCATGGCGGTGCTGGGGACAGTCCGGAAGCCCCAGCGCAACGCCAATCAATTCTCGATGAGACTGCCACGCATGCCGTTAGCTCTGATACCCCAATTGATGCGGTTGAGACAGCGCTTCGAGAGCTTGAGAGTGTTGATCAGTTCAACGCTGGAAGTAGTGGAGCCGTGCAGACCGATGGTGTTCCACGCACCGACGCGGGCATGATGCGAAGTAGTCAAGATATTGGTGCTGCGTGCGCGATGACCGGTGTTGAACATGCAATTTCGGCTGCTCGAGTTGTTTGTGAAGAAACGCCACATGTTCTCCTGGCGGGTGAACAAGCGGTTGCGTTAGCCGCCGACTATGGGGTCAGGACAGACGTCGACCTATGGAGCGATGCCGATCGAACCCGATGGGACGCTGCTGATATCCCAAGCGGTGGTTCGCAGGATACTCTCGAGTGGGTTGCCGACCGCTTTGGTGGATACGATACAGTTGGCGCGGTTGCACATGACGGCAATCAATACGCTGCTGGCACATCAACACGTGGACGATGGTTTGCATTGGCTGGACGCGTCGGTGATGTTCCACAAGTCGGATCTGGATTTTACTGTTCACCAGACGGCGGTGCAAGTGCAACGGGTGCTGGTGAGGATATCGCACGTGTCACATTGAGTCGAATCGCCGTTAATCATCTTATGAGTGGTCATACGGCGGATGAAGCTGCTACAGCAGCACTTGAGACATTCATCGATACAACAGCGTCTGAAGCAGGATTGATCGTAATGGGGGCTGAAACGGTCGGAATAGCTACGAACGCACATACGATGCAGACCAGTGTTGCACAGCGGTAATCACCATATCTCAGCTGATATAAACTCATATTGTTCTAAGACAACCGTAATTGTTTTGTGCTCCTCCACGCATGACTCACTGTAGCGTGAGGATGCATGCACACCATTGACACGGGTAGTAAAGACACGGCGGTATAGCTACTGATGAACACAAACACGAGTTCTGTATCGACTGCAACGGCTGCCTCGGACGGTGGACGCTCTATCAACAGTATCGGGATTGTCAGTTTTGAGCGAAAGTGGGACACAGCAACCACTATCAGAGCAACGCTCACTGAGGAGTTCTCAACCGTTGATCTCATCGAGTATGATGGGGATGTGTTTGAGCGCCACTGGGGTGAATATGACTGCCTTCTCGGGTTGATGGCCAGTGGTATTGTGATGCGAAAAAGTGCCAATTTACTCGCAGATGCGTCTGCCCCTTCACAGCCGACTGTTGTCACCGATGAAGAGCTCACATGGGCAATTCCCATACTTGGCGGTGAGGATGGTGCAAATCAGGTTGCCACAGCACTTGAGCAAATGGGGGCGGTCCCAGCAGTGACAAGTGGGTCAGTTACCAATCGCAATGACGCACAGTCAACAGCGCTTAAATCGCATGTCGATAGCGAGACGGAAATGACCGCTACTCAATTAGATATTCGGACAGATGCATCATCAATCATCGCTCCGGAGGGACCAGCAGTGGTATTGGTTGATGATGAAACAGCGGTCACAACGACAAATACAACGACCGCTATCCTTGGCGTAGCAGCCGCGGATACAGCGACACCTGAGATAATTGATACCGCGTGGACAACGATTCTTGCAGACCACGATACGGTAACAATTGATGATGTTGCAGTTATTGCAACACTTGATCCGACTGATGCGCTCACCACCGCAGCGAAAGAGATGGGTCTCGCAGTTGCTTGCGTCGACGCGGATCCTCCCGCGGTTGACGCGGACGCAGTTACGGACGCGGAAGTAGCAGTCACACAGTTGGATACATCAATAGAATCAATCACAACCACAACTATGACGACGACCACAGCCACATCAGAAACACAAACAATGAACGGTGATACTGCAGTTACGGTAGCTCTGGCAATCATATCGGAGGATGCACAATGAGCACAACCGCTGAGACGACATCCGACGCTGGAACATTGTATGTTGTCGGCATCGGACCTGGACTCCCAGAAGCAATGACACAGCAAGCAAAAACGGTTATTGAGACAGCTGATTGTGTTATTGTTTCAAACCTTTATCAGGAATTTCTCCGCGCTGATGGGACACTTCCAGAAACAACAGCAGATATTGATGATGGGAAATACACACGACCAGACGGAACCGAACAGGAGCTTCTTCGCTCCTCAATGGGATCACAGGTTGAACTTGCAATAGAGGCATTCGAGCGTGTACGGGAAGGACAGGATATTGCACATGTCTCTGGTGGCGATCCAAACGTCTACGGCAAATCGGATTTGTTGTTCACGATGGCACGTGCAGAGGAGGCAACAGATGTCCCTATTGAGGTCATCCCCGGTGTTACCGCAGCGCTCGGTGGAGCCGCGAATCTGGGAGCTCCATTGAGCAATGACTTCTGTACGGTCTCACTTTCAGACAAGTGGCGTGGATGGGCTGAAATCGAAGAGAAACTCCGTGCAGCAGCGATTGCAGGCTTCATTATTGTTCTATACAACTGTTGGCGTGACTATGAGCGTGCGATTGAGGTAATTCGTGAAGAGCGTGCTGATGACGTCCCGGTGGCGATATTCAACGATGCCGGTCGT
This sequence comes from Haloquadratum walsbyi C23, assembly GCF_000237865.1. Classification (NCBI taxonomy): domain Archaea; kingdom Methanobacteriati; phylum Methanobacteriota; class Halobacteria; order Halobacteriales; family Haloferacaceae; genus Haloquadratum; species Haloquadratum walsbyi. The sequence goes on along the minus strand of NC_017459.1, from coordinate 2,533,020 downwards.
GAGACAGCAGGCCGAAATCTCGATGATGAAACACACACGATATGCCAACTCGATGAGGCGACAACACATGATGACAAAGTCGGTGGTATGGGAACATCGATTCTTGTTGGAAATCATGAGACGACAGTATGGCGAAATGACACCCGAGCATTTCTTGTTACACCCCGTGGTGGACGCGATGTTGAGGACTTCTGAAACAACCAATAATAAAAATTGCATATAATACCAATGAGTACTGACGACACAGCAGACACGAAAGACACGGCAGAATCGAGTTCAGATCAAAACCCAACTCCGCAAGTAGAACCCGCTGATGTAGCGACAGAATCGACGTGTGGTGCATCACAGACACAAGCTGGCGCTGAATCGACAACAGCGTCTGACTCAACATCACAGTGTGGTGGGTCGACGGATGCATCTGCATCCGCATCGTCCAGCAGTAGTTCTTCGTGTGGAGCAACGTCAACAGATGAAGATGATACATCTGAGAATGTTGGTGCCACGGTTGATGATTTTGAAGCGGACCCTGGGCGACTTCTTGCCGTTGGACTTGGTCCTGGGCAGCCGGAGGGAATGACAGCTCGTGCACGTTCAGCACTTGGATCTGCTGAGCACATTGTTGGCTATACCACGTATATTGACCTCCTTCCGGATGAGATTACTGAAGATGCAGACGATATCTATGATACCCCAATGTGTGGAGAGGTGTCACGAACTGAGGAGGCAATTGACCGGGCACTTGCTGGAAATGATGTTGCGATTGTCGGCTCAGGCGATCCGAATGTCTACGCACTTGCGGGACTTGCACTTGAGATTCTTGAATCAAAGGGTGGCACAGCTTCAATGGTTGAGTTTGAAGTTGTTCCAGGCGTGCCAGCAGCACAATCATGTGCAGCACGTGTTGGAGCCCCTCTCGTCAATGACACTGTTTCGGTTTCGTTGTCAGACCATCTTACATCGATGGAGACAATCGAATCACGACTTCATGCTGTTGCTGCCGAAGGATTCACAATCACTATATACAATCCATGGAGTCGAAAACGGCGTGAGAACTTCGAAACTTGTTGTGAGATTCTTCTTGAGCATCGTGATCCAGACACTCCCGTTGGAGTTGTTCACGGTGCTGGTCGGGATGATGAGCAAAGTAAGATTATCGAACTTGGTGAACTTGAGTCACTCGGAGAGACTGATCTTATTGACATGACAACGACAATTATCGTTGGAAATGAAGAGACGTACGTCTGGGATGATCGCATGGTCACACCACGTGGATACGAGACAAAATATGACTATTAAATATTTATTAGAGTATACCTGTCAAATATCAATCAATATACTATCTAAGCCACCTATGATACTACTAACAGCATACGGATCCATACCAAACGATGCTCAGAGCGCGACTCGTATCTCCAGTGTTTCTACGCACAATCGACACGCACTCAGGGGAGTCCAATGAGTCTTGAAATCACCGCTCCTGCGAATCTACTTGATCCATCTCCGGAAACAGCGTATTTTTGGGGTCGTGTTGTTGGTGATGGGGCGATTGCAGATAACCGAATCCGGATTCGAACAAGCGATGAAACAGCTGCCCATCGACTTGCTGCTATTGCTGAGCCTGAGCAAACACGCGATGGAAGCGATGAAACTGAACAGAAACAGGACGGAATAACCCATCATGTTCGCGAACGGGAGTACCTCCATGATACGTCCATCACTCGTCGCGAAAACGAATATATGGTTACAGTAACCGGTGATATTACTGCTGATGCGGCATCGAAACTTGGACTGCCAACCCCAATGGGAGCATTTGAGAAGGTAGAATCGAATGCTACATCGAACGCTACATCGAACGCTACATCGAACGCTACATCGAACGCTACATCGAACGCTGAGACTGATATTACCACCACATCTCATCCAGATTATGATTTTGCGGACCTAACTGAGTACACACAGCCGTTACTTCGTGGACTCTTCGAGGGGTGTGGGACAATCTGTTATAAGCAATCTGCTGGAGCAGTTGGACTCTCATTTGTCCATGACAAGCGGATACTTAAACGGATTAATGATCTGCTCGGGAATCTATCCGTACCAACACCGACAAGCGACCCGGCTCCGGCTTCAAGTAGCGGTCATTGGTTCAGCCTTGACGATGACGCTGCTCCTGCTGTTGGTCGTCAACTCTACGCTGATACAGACTCAACGGGTCTATTCGCACCAAGTCGCCGTCGTAAACTGCTCGGCTGTCTTGACCGAATTGATAATGAGTAATCAGAACATCAAAACCTCAATCTCTCCATCACCGCAGTCAGCAACTGCAGCAAGATTTGACGATGAGGCAGTGCTGCTTATCGGTCATGGCTCTCGTCGTGAAAAGTCGAATGAGCAGGTCGAGACCCTCGCTGCTGATCTTGAAGCCCGTCTTGACGTGCCGACTGATGCCGCATTTCTCGAACTTGCGACTCCAGCGATTGAGGAAGCAATCGACACGCTTGCGGCTTCAGTCAGTGCAATTTCTGTTGTACATCTCTCGTTATTTGCTGCGAGCCATGTCAAAAATGATGTTCCACTGGCGCTTGAGCAAGCCCGTACAGATTATCCTGAATTAACGATTAACAACGGAGCGCATCTTGGCGTTCATCCGGCACTCATTGACTTATTGGATGACCGCGCTGCAGCAGTCGAATCAACGCTTGAGGTTGATAGACACACAGACGATGTTGCAGTCGTTCTGTGTGCTCGTGGCTCGAGTGATCCGGATTCAAACGGAGACGTTCACAAACTTGCTCGGTTGTTGTATGAAGGACGGGAATTTGATGATGTCGCAGCTACATTCATTGGAGTGACAGACCCAGTACTTGATGAGACACTTCATCGTGTTGCAAAAACGCGTCCAGATGCAATCGTTGTTCTGCCATATATGCTTGGTGATGGCGTCCTGACTGGTCGAATTCGTGAAGGTGCCGACTCATTTGATGAAGAATATCCATATCTCTCAGCCGCCGCTGGCGATCCACTTGGGACGGACTCACGACTTCTTGATGTTCTTTCAGACCGATGGCAGGAAGCTCGCACTGATAGTGTTGAGATGTCCTGTGATACGTGTAAATACAAAGTTGACCTCGAGGGGTATGCTGAAGATGTTGGTGGTGCACGGGCGACATTACGAGCGCTTATTCATCAAGAAACACACGCCGATCGCGATGATGTAGACTCGGATCCGGATACGCACGATGCCCCCGCAAAGCATGTTACCGTCTGTATGAATCAGACGTGCGCTGCGGATGGTGCTGCGAGCGTTCTTGAACAGTTACGACAGTCTGCCCGCGATTCTGATACCTGTGATGTCCGCATTACACGGAGCTCCTGTCTTGGTCGGTGTGGTGATGGTCCTATGGTTGCTGTTTACCCTGATGGCGTCTGGTATGGCAGTGTCGATGATGAAGGAGCAACCGAGATTGTCTCCTCACATCTTGATCGGGATCGAATCGTCAGTGACTATGTTGATCAGACACTATAATTATTATACAGACAATGACTTGCCACGAAATTGAAGCACTCAAACTTGGATTGATGAACGTTCTTGGTACCACTGATGAAAGCGCCCGACAGCACGCATACGCAGAGCTTGAGGGTGCGCTTGAGGGACCAATTGAAGCACTTGCTGAGGCTGAGGACCTCTCAGCCGTTCAGCGGCATCTTGATGCAGCACTCGTTGATCTTGAAGAAACAGTTGCAACGACTGAAAAAAGCGACCCTGAGTATGATTACCTCCGCGGACGACTCATTGCTGTCCGCGATGCCGAACAGTCAATTCAACGACTCAGTATGCAGGGAGAGTCGGTGCTTAATGGGTTTGCTGAGACGCATGACTTACTGCATGAGACTTTCCCAGTCGACGAATGATGTAATGTTGAATTATCTCAGACCTCTTAGGTGATCAACTGTCCTCGTTTGGTCTTTGAGAAACGCTCTTGTGAAGCGGATTGTTGGTGATGACTCTCCGAACTGAGTAAATTCGGTAGATCGGTTCTTTCACCCTGTCTCACTCTCGTTCTGGGAAGCTCAGGCGCCGTAGAGAAATACAAAAATCGCCCGACTGCTCGCCACCAACAATGTACTTCATAAGAGCGTTGAGAAATAAATAATCGGATTGATTCTATGATACCGGTCTTATTACAAAATGTAAATAAGGCAATCAATTGCGATTTATATGCGGAGCAGGGTGAGAGCCCCCGACCACAAGAGTCGGGATTATTCACACTGGTATCATTGTTACGCTGAATATTTTCTCTCTGAATTAGTAATATTGTCAGCGAATGAGCTGACAGCGATGCCAACCTTATCAAGAAACATCTGAAAAGCATGACCTGTCGGGAATGATCGAATATCAAATTTATCGGAAGATGCGTTCTGCTGTAACATTTCAACAGTTGGATTGATGCTGATCATCTCATCTTGTGTTCCGTAGATAAGTTGTGTTGGGATGTTTGTATTGTATAAGGCGGTTGTTGTTTCAACAACTGACCCATCATCAATTGATTGTGGTGGGGCAAGTGCAGATACAAACTCAACGCAGGTGCTTGTTGTTGCAACGCCAATTGCGAGCGCAGCACCGAAACTATATCCAAATAATCCACACTGATCATATCGATTATGTGCCCACTCGAGAGCGTTAGCAACGTCAGCGTACTCACCGTGACCGTGGTCCCACGACCCATATGTAATCCGTAGGCAATCAATCTCCGGAGGGAGTTGGTCACTCACAACTTGGAGTCGTCTATCACTACTATGACCACCATGCTGTGGGTGTGGTGGACATGCAATCACACAACTATCGATTGTATACTTAGCTTTGCTCTCCCTCGTATCCAGGTGCCCACGGGCGTCTCGTCCACCGTTAAAATGAACAGTGTGACTCACAATTAGTTATTCATACGAGAGAATTTAAACAGCCTCACACCAAATAAAACGACATGGGAATCCTCTCACGCGCATCGTATGTCGTCCGTTCGAAACTGAACTCGCTGCTCAATCGCGCCGAGGATCCAACGGAAACGCTCGAATACTCATATGAGCAGATGCGCGACGAACTGCAGGAAGTCAAACAGGGGATCGCCGATCTGACAACACAAAAAAAGCGCCTTGAAATGCAGAAACGACGGCTTGAAGAAAACGTTGAAAAGCACAATGAACAGGCGCGAGAAGCTGTTCGTCAAGATCGTGAAGACCTGGCTCGACAGGCCCTCGAGAAGAAACAGGCAAAAATGTCACAAATCGAGGATCTTGAAGCGCAAGTCTCCGAACTCCAATCGACACAGGATGATCTTGTTGAGCAGAAAAATGAGCTACAAAACCGTATCGAGGAGTTCCGCACGAAGAAAGAGACAATGAAAGCGCGGTATGAAGCCGCTGAAGCATCATCGCGCGTCTCAGAGGCAATGACAGGTGTGGGCGACGAAATGAACGACGTCAGTCGGGCAATCGATCGTGCAGAACAAGAGACTGACGAAATGGAAGCTAGATCAGAAGCAATGGATGAACTTGCTGATACTGGTGCATTTGATGAAGCCATTTCTGATAAAGATAAAATTGACCGCGAACTGTCTTCGGGGCGGACTGACGCTGCTGTTGACAGCGAACTGGCAACATTAAAATCAGATGTTGATGGAGGGACTGAAGAGACGAGTAGCACCACCGCTGAAAGTGAAGGCGAGAATAAAACTAATTCCGAATCAGAAACATCTGTTTCCGACCCAGCTGTTGAGACAGAGTTAGAAGAATTGCGTGATGACGAAAATAACTGATTCTGAATTCAACGCTCCAATCGATAATGGCAGGATATGTGTCGTATGAGGCGACCATCCTGGCGCTTTCATCTGACTCCATGGTGTGCTCACGCGACAGTTTTATACTCCAATTGTTATGATAGATAAAGAACGCTAGACGGTATCCGCCGCTGTTATCGACATAATCGAATCAACATAGCGTCGGATGCAGTATGCTGCTGGATATGGAAAAACAGATGACAGATACTATTGACGCAGTTGAGAGGGCGCTTACATCGGAGCAGAAAGAGACGTTCGATGCGCGGGTTGCTCGCGAAGCCGCGAGAATTAAACATGACATCCGCAATGGACAGTTCGATTCAGACCATGTTGCAGTTGGACTCGAATTAGAGGCATATATTGTTGATTCAAAGACACAACTTGCCCCCGCGCCAGAAACAGTATTTGAACTTAATGGGTGTAGTCCTGAATTAGGCGTCCATAATGTTGAATTTCACACGACACCGGATGCCATTGGGGCTGAATCGGATAATGGAGGAAGTGGATTTCGTCGCCAGGCAAGTGAATTACATCATATCCGTGACTCAATCCGTTCTCACATTGACGATGTCGACCGCACACTCGTGTATGATTCATTATGGACTATCCCACCTGAAACGGGGACTGATGCATACCTTCGAGCGGGCACGACAGAACACGGTATATTCTTCGCAGAGAATGTCCGCCCTATTCCTCGATATATTGCATTGAATGAGGTGATTCGTGAGCGAAGTGGTGGGACAGTCGAACTTGGTCTCCCAGGGCTTGACACTGCTCCCTCAATGTTAGTCGAGTCACTCGCCACGTCAATTCAGCCACATCTTCAAATACCAGATCCACGCGATGCCGCGGCGTATCTGAATGCTGCAACTCGAACAATGGGACCACTTCTCTCACTCACAGCAAACTCACCATTTCTCCCGGCTGACTGTTATGCAGGTGTCAGTGCTGAGGTTGCGGCTGACCGACTCGCGCGAACGCCGCATGAACTCCGTATCCCGATTTTCGAACGTGCAGTCGATACAGGTGCTGAAAAATGCCGGGTCCCAGCGGATGCAGACGACATTTTCGACGTAATCGATCGAATTGTGACGGATCCAACGCTTGTTGCCTCATCAACGCTTGAAACACCCATTCCAGCGTCCGACGCTGATCCATGTGATCTGTCCGTTTTTCCGACAAAGCGTGGCACTTACTGGCGATGGGTCCGCCCGGTCTTTTGTGGACAGACACCTCGAGGTGGGGCAGAAACAACCGCTGTGCCGACAGATCACACTGGTCACACAAACCATGCATCAGTGCGTATTGAGTATCGCCCACTTCCGACTCAACCAACAATCCGTGATACGATTGGAGTACAAGCACTCGTTACTGGTGTACTGCATGGGGCTGTTACTACCAATCACCCACTTGAGACGCTCACATGGGATGATGCTGAGGAATCATTTTATGCTGCTGTTGCGGATGGTCCGACGGCGACACTCGCCTGGGTTGATGATAGTGGAACACATCAAATAGATCAAGACGCAATTTATGCCGATTTGTTTTCACTCGCACGTCGCGGACTCTCCGCACTCGATGTTTCTGATGAGACAATCGAGTGGGCACTGACACCAATTGAATCCCGTCGGGATGGACCATATCAGACCCCAAGTGAATGGAAACGCGACCGCGTCGAACAAGCAGTGTCCGCTGGAACCCCGCTTCCTGCTGCGATTACACAGATGCAGACAGCATATGTTGAGTACGCCCAAGAAGGCATTCCATTCGCCGAATGGTCATAACAAATCCCAGACTCAGAATCAATAATCAAATACGCTCCCATGTGACATGGAATTTTTATTATCCCTCAGATCTCACTGATTCATGAATCACACCGTCCACCTCACTTTACCGGAGTTATTTCTTGAGAAAGTGAAACATGTGTGACTGACGTGGAATCGAGGAACATAGATTCTCCGTTTAATTTCGGATAAATTCATACAGAATATATATATATTATAGAGTTGAGACTCGAATCGTCCAAAATTCATCGACTGCATCTTCAAGTGCTGATTTTGGCTCACCTGTTGCATCAACTGTTTCTCGCCGACCTGCGAGATCACTGAATGCACCTAACACTGTTTTTTCTCCAAGGACCACTACTTCACTTGTCTGTATCTGACTATTTTCTGTAAGATGTGTCTCGATTGCCTCATGCGCGTGTTCAAGATGATCCTCAATCTGTTGATCACGACGACGTTCAAACCGTGCTTGTGAGAATCCACCTTTCGAGTGTGCGTCCATTACATCGGTGGTAACATCTGTTACGTGTGTGAGTGTTGACCCATCATAGACACCAAGTGCAAAAATATCAGACCGAACGACTGCGACAGTTACCGGTTCTGCTGGGGCAACCCATTGTGGCTCGATACGAAATGTTGTCCCCCATTCAACAAATGGAGTCGGCGGAGCTGTCAACTCAATCGCAACGGCAATCATTCCAGCATCATCAATACAGACAAGACATGGTGCAAGGCGCTGCACGAGTGCACTCCGTTCGTCAAGCAATCTCCGTATCTCATCAGGCACTGTTTCAGTGACCATTGCAGTCAATGCACCTTCCGGACCGGTCTCAACAGAGCGGATTCGATCAAGTATGTTTTTTCGACGCGCACCCCGGATGTCCTGAGTCGTGCGAACTGAGAGTTCATTTCGCTCCGTCTGTGACTCTGAGAGTCGTTCAACACGCTCTTCGAGCCCTTCAATTCGATCCTGAAGTTGATTAACCTCCCGCTCGGCCTCTTGACGCTCGCGAACGGCGTCTGTCCGACGCTCTTCCTCCGCTGCGAGCTGACGCTCAAGGTGATGTTTTTCCTCTTTAAGATCTGCGATCTGAGCCTTTAATTCGGCACGGCCGAGCAGTTCATCGAGCATACACCAACTGAGTATGATAGGAGATTGTTTGAGTGTATGGATTTATTTCTCATCACTCAAGATTCACTCCGTGCGCCTGCTCATGCTTGCTTCATAGAGAAGGGATTGAAAATCAAATTGCAACTGAGAACAAGTCTTAGCTATTCTAACTTCCCCCTCCCGAGGAGCATCAAGACAACTACATAAAAAGACAGGATTGTGTTTATATATTGAATATATAGTTATTCTTATGTAACGGCAGCATCATCGCCGAATCGATAGCCAGCGTACTGTAATAACTCTCTAGCTCGGTCAGATTTGGCTACTAACACATTACGCTCAGCGGGAAGATCGCCATCATTGATCGACTGCGGGACTGAAAGTGTCCCAGTAGGAACGGATGTATCACCGAGCACAGGAAGGTGTCCAGTGTCAATTTTCATAACAAGCGGAGCATCAACACGGATGACACCGTCATCTCCGTATAATTGTGCGTTCATTCGCTCATGATCATCTTGCTGGATAGCAGGAAGATCTCTGTTCGTCGGTTCAACATAAAGTTTCCCGAGATAATAACTGCCGGAGAATGATTCAAACATCTGTGCGAGAGTTTCTCACACATGAATGATAATAACTCTTTTTCCTAGCAGGCTATCTTGGCTGAGATTACGGAATCCCGAGGAGAAAGTCCTGTGCGTTAGCGCAGGGATGAACCCGATACTCATCCGCCGTCCGCCGCGGATAGGGAAGTTGGCTTCATGGGGCATTGGACCGTCCAACGCTGCGCCCCGAAAGAACCCTCGCGCTTCAGCGCGGGGAGGATGTCAATCCGTTTCGTTTGTCGCTGCTGTCATTGACCATACAGCGATGAGACCGAGTGCAGCAGCTGGTACAAGCGGAAGGATAAGCAATGAGACGAGATATGGAATCCCGACTGCTGCAAGAATGCTCGGCTGGATGTAGATGATTCCTGGGATGATAATAAGACAGAGCAAGAGACTCCCGACGAGAGTCCACCCATGAATTCCAAATCCAACATCAGATTGTGCTTGTTCTTCCGTATCAGTATTCACTATCCGGGATTACAACCACCTTCCCAAAGCCCTCACGATTCTCTAGCAATTCATGCGCATGAGCAATATCGCTCATAGGCAATGTCTCACGAATATGCGGTTTAAGTGTTCCATCCCAGACCAGATCTAATACTTCCTCAGCTTGCCCGGGTGTTGCCATCGTTGATCCGATAATCTGGAGTTGATTCCAGAAAATCCGATTCAGATTGGCATCAGGATTTGGACCTGTCGTCGCTCCACATGTAATTAATCGCCCACCCTTTCGAAGACTTTTCAATGATCCTTCATACGTTGCTTCACCAACATGATCAATAACGATGTCAACACCACGACCATCCGTTATTTGATATATTTCGTCAGCAAATGATGTATTCTCATAATTAATCAAATGCTCAGCGCCGTAGTCAGCAGCATGCTCAAGTTTTCGCTCCGTTGATGCTGTTGCTGATACCGTTGCACCGGCATGACTGGCAATTTGCACGGCTGCATGTCCAACGCCACCGGAAGCGCCATGAATAAGCACATGTTCACCAGTTCGAAGTTCTGCACGATCGATGAGCATCCGCCAGGCTGTTTGAAACACCAATGAAGTTGAGCCGGCAATCTCCCATGGTACATGATCAGGAACAGGAACAAGATTTGCAGCGGGCACTGCGGTATATTCTGAGTGGACTCCCCGGACGTGTTCACCGATAAGATGATAATCTGCGGCAAGTGTTGGATCTCCTTTTCGGGTGAATTCATCGGTATCACCCGCCACACCAGCAATGAGCGCTACGTGATCACCAGGGTCAAATCGCGTGACGTCTGCACCAGTTTCGCTGACAACTCCTGCCATATCACTCCCAGGTATATGTGGCATCTCGACATCGATTCCTGGTAGCCCACGTCGTGTCCATACATCAAGATGATTAACCGATGCGGCTTTTACATCAACGAGCACTTCATCCCGTTCGATGGTTGGATTCGGAAATTCACCATACTCAATGACATCACGATCACCATGTGCAGCGAATTGAACGGCTTCCATATTACCTGATATAAACTGCCTGCACAAAACATTCTCTATTAATTATCATGAAGTAAAGAATATCATTATCAATGATACAATCCGACAGTATCATACCTTTTGTAATTATATGAATCCGTAATGCTCGACTCCGACCATTCACTGGACACTATTGTCGGTAAACGGCAATCGTTTCTCGAGTCATTAGAAAAAAATTCAAAAGACAAGTGTGAACTTGAGACGGATCTTGATATATCTCGATCGACTGTCGATCGTGGGATTCGTGAACTTTCGAACGCTGGACTCGTTACTTCGACAAATAGTGACTATCAATTGACGCTTGCTGGTCGGACGGCGCTCACAGCAGCACAACAGTACCACAGACGGTTGCAAGAGATTGATTCTGGCCGTGACCTCCTTTCAACGCTTCCAAGTGGTATCGACATTGCTGATGTTTTTCTCGATGGCGCTTCGTATGCCCAAGCATCCCCTGAGATTCCAGATCGGATAATCAGATATCTTTTTGACAGTATCGAATCCGCAGATGTGTTTCGAGGCGTTTCACCTGTTGCGCTTGCAGGATATCTAGATGAATTTTACGCTGTGACAACCGCGAATGGAACAATCGTGAAGCATGTTGTCGATGAAGATGTTGTTGAGACACTACTCGCAGCGCCTGAACTCCGCTCAGGATTTATTAAACAGGCACAACATGACCATGTAAGCCTGCTGAGCGGAGATATTTCATTTAATTATGGGCTCTGGATTGTTGATGATATTGAGGCGGGAATTGTGTTCTATACCGACACCGGTGTTCGTGGCATTATTATCAATGATAGCGATGCTGCAATACAGTGGGCACACAACCAGTGGGAATCGGTAATGGCTGATGCAACGTCAATTCACCAATCCACCCCTCAGGTGGCTAACTCAGAGATCAGTGGCGACTCTCGAATGGAGAATACTGTTAGTTCAACCGAGGATATCGATGTTGACTCGAATCTTGAGACCAACAGCAACACCGAAACCACTGATGAAATCGGTGCACAGACAGAACAGACTGCTGAATCTGATTCCGCATCTCCACATGAAGATCAAACTACACAAGCCGATACGGAGACATCGGAGTTTCAAGATAACTCAGGATCGTAAGTGCTGTTTATGAACTGCACATTCAATCCGCTCACACCATTGCGTATTCGTGAAGTGTTTATTCGCAGAAATAAATGAGCAGTTATGTATCGAGATACCATACCAAGAGCCACTTTCCAGTCACACATACGCACAGACGGTTCCGGAATGGATGCGAATTCTGATACGGATCATACTCACACCGAAGGACACACAGAAAACACGAATCATGGTCATCATCACGGTGCCGATGGGGATGATGATCATGACCACAATCACACCCACCATGCACACGATGTTGGAACACTTGGTGTTGCAATCTTCACCGTCTCATCATCTCGTTCCCTCACCGATGATGCCGCGGGTGATGCTATTGTAGCAGCATTTGAGTCTGCAGGTCACACAATCATCACTCGTGAAATTGTCGATGATGATGTTCACCGGATTCAATCAGTCGTTGAGACAGCCGTTTCGGACGCAGACACTGATATCGTCGTGACGACAGGCGGAACTGGAATTACCCCAGATGATGTTACAATTGAGGCTGTTAGCGATCAATATGATAAATCACTTCCTGGGTTTGGCGAATTATTCCGTCGCAGATCTGAAGCTGAAATTGGGACTCGTGTTCTTGGGACACGGGCAACAGCAGGAATCATCGATACTGTTCCGGTTTTTTGTCTCCCTGGAAGTGAAAATGCCGCAACATTGGGCAGTACCGAACTCATCGTGCCTGAGGCACCACATCTCGCAGGGCTTGCAACGCGCGATGAGACGTGAGTCTCAGCTAGTGTATTAATTATCCCGCCGTATCATGCGTGTGCTTTTAATGCGTTTACAGAGTAGCTTGTATCATGAGCAAGCAGACACACCGTGAGGACGGGGCAGACACCGATTCTCCGTTCTCAACGGAGAAGGACCCGGACCTTCCAAGTACGGATGTGACAGAAGGTGCAGATCGAGCCCCGCACCGAGCAATGTTTCGTGCGATGGGCTTTGATGATACAGATTTATCCTCGCCGATGGTTGGCATTGCCAATCCAGCGGCTGATATCACTCCCTGTAATGTCCATCTTGATGATGTTGCTGATGCAGCGATTGAGGGTGTTGAAGATGCTGGTGGTATGCCAATTGAATTTGGGACAATCACGATTTCTGATGCCATTTCAATGGGAACTGAGGGAATGAAAGCGTCCCTCATCTCGCGTGAGGTAATTGCTGATTCTGTTGAGCTTGTTGCCTTTGGTGAACGAATGGATGCCCTCGTGACAGTCGCCGGTTGTGATAAAAATCTCCCAGGGATGATGATTGCTTCAATTCGAACTGACCTTCCGTCGGTATTCCTGTATGGTGGCTCAATCATGCCTGGTGAGCACGATGGTCGTGATGTGACCATTCAAAATGTGTTTGAAGGCGTTGGAACATACGCTGAGGGTGATATGAGCGCAGACGAACTTGATGAACTTGAGCGGCATGCATGCCCTGGTGCTGGGTCATGTGGCGGCATGTTTACCGCAAACACAATGGCATCAATTTCAGAGGCGCTTGGGATGGCACCGCTTGGCTCTGCTGGTGCACCAGCGGAATCAACAGAACGATATGATATTGCTCGCCGTGCTGGTGAAGCCGTTCTTGATGCTGTGGCAAATGACCGTCGTCCATCGGACATTCTATCGAAAAAGTCCTTTGAGAATGCAATTGCACTGCAGGTCGCAATTGGCGGATCAACGAATGCTGTTCTTCATCTGCTTGCACTTGCGGCCGAAGCAGGCGTTGATCTCACGATTGCGGAATTCGATGCAATCTCACGTCGTACTCCAAAGATCGCTGATCTCCAACCCGGCGGAACAAAAACAATGAACGATCTGCATGAGATTGGTGGGGTTCCAATTGTCATTCGACGACTTCTTGATGCTGGTCTCTTCCACGGTGATGCACTGACTGTTACCGGGCGGACAATCGCTGAGGAACTTGCGGAACTTGATCTACCAGCCGATAGTGAAATTGAGAATGAAAATAACAATGACTATGACTTTCTTTATTCTGTTGATGATCCATATCAGACAGAGGGTGCAATTAAGATTCTCACCGGGAATCTTGCCCCAGAGGGTGGTGTGCTGAAAGTCACCGGTGATGATGCATTCCATCATAGTGGACCCGCACGCATCTTTGAAACTGAAGAGGACGCAATGCAGTATGTCCAAACCGGACATATTGAATCTGGAGACGTCATTGTTATTCGTAATGAAGGACCACAGGGAGGTCCGGGAATGCGTGAGATGCTCGGTGTAACGGCTGCTGTTGTCGGGCAGGGACATGAAGATGATGTTGCACTTTTGACTGACGGTCGATTCTCCGGTGCGACTCGTGGTCCGATGGTTGGTCACGTTGCACCTGAAGCAGTTGTTGGTGGTCCAATTGCGCTGCTTGAGGATGGCGATGAGATTACAGTTGATATTCCAGAACGAGAACTAAGTGTTGCACTTTCAGATGCAGAGCTTGCTGAGCGTCGTGAGGCGTGGGATGGCGCTGACCGTCGATATGATACGGGTGTGCTTGCAAAATACGGCAGTGAATTCGGATCGGCAGCAAATGGCGCGGTGACGAACCCTGGAGCAAAAACTGACACGCAGTCACTGGAATAGTCGATACTCGACGCTACGCTTCACGACTTGTGTTCTTCTCTTGTTCATATAATGACCTCTTCTCACGGCTGAAGCTATGGGCTTTTGCCTTGCTTCGCTGTAATTATAATTGATTGACATAAGTATCGTTATATCGTTATATCGTTAGAAGAGACAGAAACAGAGATGATTGAGGACAACATATATGACAAATATTAGTGTTCGTCGTCTCACGGGGACAATAGGGTAAAAAACGTATCACTGGGCGTCTGGATTGCCCATTGATGAGAGCTTGAGCTTATTTTAATCTTAATCCTGTTTCATCGGCTCAGAATGCTTGACATCCTCGTCCAAACTCCGACGCTAACTCGAAGTGCTTGGATGCATCAGGTGAATAAAATAGCCGTGGTTTGAGTATCTATGCTGCGTTCTTGACCGCCCCGACAAGTTCGTCATAATCTGGTTCCGTTGTTGGGTCGTCGGCTTCCCATGTGTATGAAACGGTGCCATCCTCATCAAGAATAAACACCGCACGATTTGAAACACCGAGAAGTCCAAGATCACCCAGATCAATCTCGGTATCATAAGCGTCGATTGCCTCTCGACCCATATCGCTCACGAGGTCAAATGAAAGGTCATGCTCTTCGCGGAATGCATTCAGCGAGAATGCTGAATCTGCGCTAATGCCGTATACCGTTGCACCGGCTTCTTCGAATTCACTGAGATGCTCCTCAAGAGCGACCATTTCATTTGAGCACGGCGGGGTGAATGCACCCGGGAAAAACGCAAGAACGACTGGTCCGTCGCCAAGTGCGTCATCAAGCGCAAACGATTCGACATCGCCGTTTGCAATAGTCGCCTCAAAACTCGGGGCAGTCTCGTCTGGTGATGGTTCAGCAGCCATTGGTATTATGCTCCAATATTCTATTTGATACCAGTAATTGAAAGCGTGGCGATACAGGCACGCATCGTTGGTATATTCGATTAATTTATCAAAATAATCATTCACGTCTGAGACAATAGCGAACGCTGATCCGTGTCACTCGACTGTTCAGTATCAACTCATTGCTCGAAACTATGCTATTCTTCACTTCGGTCAATCTGTGTTTGATAATGATAATGATACGACTTGTTGTCGCTCAGCCCCACAAGTTGAACAAATGTGTTTAAATCGTATCTCAGCATCCATGTGCATGACTTGCCAGCTCTTTTCAATATATTTATTCTCACACCATGGACAGGTATCTTCGAGTTGATCATATCGTGATCTGAGCGTCTCGATTGGCGACTGACTCGTGAGCGACATCATGTTTTATACTGTGGTTTATATGAATGAATAATCATGCAAATTTCTCTGGGTGTATATATGTCAAACTCAGCGCAAGATACACACCAGTCGTGTCGATGTCGATGTAAAACCGATCATGGTCATAACTGAATGATGAAGAGAATATATTCGATAATTAGTGAGTCCAAGTTGTCGGATTGCGGAAACCCTTTGTTCTTCACCCGAGCACTCGTGAGCATGTACGTAGGTGGTTTCGTGTGACGATGGAGGATCGACTTGAGAAACTCCGGAAACGGCGTGAGCGCGCGCTCAAGGGTGGTGGACAGGACCGAATTGATGCACAACATCAAAAAGGAAAGATGACCGCTCGTGAGCGAATTAATTATTTTTTCGACGAGGGAACATTTAATGAGATTGATCAATTTCGAACTCATCGAAGTCATAAATTCGGCATGGAAGAAAAACAGCCCCCTGGCGATGGAGTTGTCACGGGGTATGGTGATGTCGATGGTCGAAAAACATTCGTCTTTGCGCATGATTTCACTGTTTTTGGTGGGTCACTTGGTGAGGTATTCGCTGAAAAAGTCTCAAAAGTGATGGATAAAGCCGTTGAGGTTGGTGCCCCAATCGTTGGGCTCAATGATTCTGCCGGCGCACGAATTCAAGAGGGTGTGCAATCACTCGGTGGCTTCGGTGAGATCTTCCGACAGAATACCGAGGCATCTGGCGTTGTTCCACAGATCTCAGCCATCATGGGTCCCTGTGCTGGTGGTGCTGTGTATTCGCCAGCAATTACTGATTTCACATTTATGATTGAGGACACAAGTCATATGTTCATCACTGGTCCAGATGTCATCGAAACTGTCACCGGCGAGGAGGTGACATTTGAAGAACTTGGTGGAGCTATTACGCATGCATCGACGTCTGGTGTTGCTCATTTCGCGTGTGAATCTGAGGAAGCTGCACTTGATGATATCCGCCGATTACTCTCATATATTCCATCGAATAATGTTGAGAATCCTCCTCGAGTCGAACCCTGGGATGACCCCGATCGCAGTGATGAATCATTAAATAATGTTGTCCCAGATGAACCACGGAAGCCATATGATATCCATGACGTTATTAATGGGATTATTGACGAGGGGTCATTTTTTGAGGTTCATGAGGACTTCGCACAGAATGTTGTCATCGGATTTTCTCGACTTGATGGACATGCGATTGGGGTTGTTGCAAATCAACCACGTGTAAACGCCGGAACACTCAATATTGAGGCATCTGAGAAAGCAGCACGATTTGTGCGCTTCTGTGATGCATTTAATATCCCAATATTGACATTCGTCGATGTGCCCGGATTCTTACCCGGTACTGATCAAGAGCATAATGGAATCATCCGTCATGGAGCGAAGCTACTGTATGCATACTCAGAAGCAACTGTTCCGCTTGCAACCGTGATTACGCGGAAAGCATACGGCGGCGCGTATGACGTGATGGCGTCAAAACACCTTGGCGCCGATGTTAATTATGCATGGCCAACCGCTGAAATCGCCGTGATGGGACCACAGGGGGCAGTCAATATCCTCTATGACGATGAACTCGAAGCCGCAGATGACCCAGAAGCTCGCCGTGATGAATTAATCGAAGAATATCGTGAAGAATTCGCAAATCCATACACTGCCGCTGATCGTGGATTTATTGATAGTGTTCTCAAACCGACTGAGACGCGACGACGATTAATCGATGATATGGATATGCTACGATCAAAACGTAGCTCACTCCCTGAGAAAAAACATGGAAATCTCCCAATTTAATACTCATGTCTGCACCGTCAACTACGGATATTGAATATACTGTCTCGATCCCCGATGACGCGACAGCAGATGAAGCTGCTGCGATTGTTGCTGCGATAACCGCACATATTAATGATCGCGAACGAGCTGCGGCGATTGCCCTTGCAACTGCGGCTGAGAAGTCTGAGGACGATGAGACACGGGATGGAGACCGATGGGCATTCGCTGGTCGGATTAACTCATTATCAGGACGCCGTCTTCAGCGTGTCAGTGATAGACTTCCTCGCGATGATTGGAGTGCGGCTGGACGGATAGGCCGATGAAAATCACAAATTGATATCTCGGTCAGTTTCAGCCGTTCACTGCCGATTCCGTATGCAAGCCTGTTGTTGCCAACACTCAATAGCTAGATGAAAGCAACATCCCATGGCTTCCATGTGATCTTAGGACGATTCGCGTGAAATGGCTTGGATGAATGCACAAAGCCATGATCATGAGCTAACGGTCAATAAATCAGGTTCCTATCGATCACGACTTCCACCTTACTACCGCAGGAGAGTCCTCAATACGACTGCTTCTGATCGCTATTGCTATTGCTATTGCTACTATTATTATCCGTAGTATGTTAATAATTCACGCGGATGCCGATGGTGGCGTGTTACTTCCTTTCTTACGCGTGATATATCCCGCAATTCGGTTTCGGACACCTTTTGATTCGACATTCGTTAGCGTCTCAACGCTTTCTTTATTCGTCTCAAAATCCGTGTTGAAGGCTTGTGGATACTCCTCAAGAAGGAGGGTTCCAAGCTGTTTGACATACTTTGGTTTAATCGCCATGGATAAATTTCTCCCACAAACCACTAAAACGATTCGTTCCTATCCACTCACTAATCAAAGACAGGAATTGTCCCCGGTTCATCGAGTTGCGAGCGCCATTCTGTCGCAGCATCTAATTGTGCGAATGCTGCTCGTTCTCGTGGACCACCACACCGGTCGACTGTCTCTGCAAAATATCGGAGACGATCAAGTAACGTATCGGTATCGTAGCTTGGCACAGTTAATCGAGAGGCAGCAACAGTTGCATCGATGACCGCTGCGAACCCTCTGTTGATTGTTGGGACTGTGCGATCAATCACGCCTGTTTCAATGGGTTGTATTGCCCAGCGCTCCCATTGCGTGCCACCGCGTTTGCCTTGCTCAAGATGCTCGACGGTCACCTCTGCCCATGCGTGTGCAGTATCAAGTACTGGTTCATCTACTTCATAGATTGTTGTTGCTGCTGCAACAAACGCTCGTGGGTCTGAGACAAACTGAACCACACCACCTCCTTCTCGGTGGAAATTACGACGTGTACGTGTATTTCCCCACGTTGTTGCTGTGATAATACTTTTATCGCCAGTCTCAGATTCTGCTGCTGATTCCACGGCGGCTGATCCTGACTCATACGACCCGGCGGTGTTTCGTTCTGACTCTTTATTCTGCTTATCAGACCCATCCTTAGATTTATGAGTAGAGTTCGAATCCGGGTCAGGTGCGTGCAACCCTAATGCAGCAGCGTTCCAGCGGTCATTTGGACCATATGTCGTCACAATTGATTCTGTCACACCACGAAGACCGACCGGCCATACTGTCGACATCTCTGTCATATCGTTACCCCGTTTTCCTGTTCGAGCGTGACGAATGTGGCAGCTACAAGTAAATCCGCCGTTGTTCCCGGGTTAATCCCAGCCTCGACAAAGGACTCATCCAGCTTCGCAATCGCCTCCGGATTGCCACGAGCTGCTTGCGCCCGCTGCTTTACCTCAGCTGCAACATCACTGCCATGCTCTGTTCGCACCAACGTATCTTCATCTTGTGCAAGCCGGGTAACAAACGCACGTGAAATCCGGTTCGGAAGCGGTCCACTGTCTGCAGCAATTGCTGTTGCTGTTTCGAATGTTCGCTCAAACCCGGTTGTCCACTCAGTGGCATTACCATCGTCTATACTCGCACTCATCACATCATACAGCGTCATGTCACGATCACGAAGTGTTGGAATAGCATCAGTCCCACGGCGAACATCAAGTGCAGCCATCCCTTCAGGTGGGTCCTCAACCGCTACATCAACATACTCGAATCCCCGATAGAAATCAGCCGCATCAGCAACTGTCGTTGATTCAACAACAGAACGAACGCCTGCGGATGTGAATGCCGTGTCCTCAACTCCGGCTGCCCGGACAAGCGGTATTAGAAGTAATAAACAGCCAAACTGTGTATTCCCACCAGCCTGATTGCTCATCCCGGCGACTGCCCGCTCAAATGCAGTTCCAACAGCCGACCCTTCGGCTGCTTGACGCAGTCCCTCACCGGCGCCGATTGCTCCGGCAAAGAAGTGCTCCATCCGTAACTCCGAAAGATCGTGATCGCGGTCAACATTTCCTGGCTTCGGAGCCGACCCAACATCGAGTAATAATGCAAGTTGCGCATTCGCTGCGGAATCCCGCTCAATTGTCTGACTCATATTTCACCTTCTGTCGAATTACCGGTGTTAGTATGCTTGAGTGCTTCACGTGACTCCGTCATTGCTGTATGTGAGAACGTTGCATATCAGTATTTGATGTTTCAAATATATCCTCTGCAGCACAGCGGACTTGCCGGCGAACATGTCGATTGGTGCTTGGACGACCGATACTGACTGCATCTGCACCGTATCCATAGTACTCGCGAACGCTTTCATGCCCACGAACTCCGTTATTCGCGATAATGAACAATTCAGGAGCAGCCGTTGCAATCTGTTTGATTGACACCTCCGTATCCATTGCATCGACATGGATAATCTCTCCACCAGCGTCGGCAATCGTCCGTGCTATTGCTGTGAGATCAACACCATCGATTCCAGAACGAACTTTCACACTGACCATTGCGCCACCAGCGCGACCTGCTTTGATAAGTTCACGAAGCTGACTCTCATTATCCTGAAGCAACGTCTCACCAGCGCCGACCGTGCACATCTCATCTTGTCGGCAATGAGCATTGATCTCCAGAATCGCATTGTATTTCGCACAGTGTCTTCCAACTACTCGCACCGGTTCCGGTGTCGTACTTCGGACGTTGACGCCAGGTGTTATTGCGACATCTGCGAGTGCATCAAGTTCGGTCGTAATAAATGCAATTGGATCTGATGGAAGGAATTCACACCGCCCTCTATCAACAAGCTGACGTGCTGCATCTCGTGTGACTGTATCCAGTGAGATACCGCCAATAAAGGCTGCACCAGCATCGGATGCTCCATTTTCTGCCCATGTTGCGTCCGCCTCACCGCTAAGACTTGCAAGTGCAACTCGTGGTGTGAACATTATGATATTTTCTTGAATGCTGTTTGAACAGCCTGTAGGACACGTTTAGCGTCAGTATCAGTATCTAGCTCTATATCGGTTCTGACAACTGGTCGGTCAAGCGTCGTCTGGTCGGCTGTATCAAGAATAAATGCATCAGCGAATGGATATGCCTCAGCAACACCTGCTGTTGAGGGTTCGAATCCAACCGCTTTCATCAGTGATGCTGCTGGTCCTGAAAACACCCTATCATTGATGAATGGAGAGATAGCAACAACCGAAGTGTCCTCCAGTGCACTTTCGAATTTATCCATTGCAATCATCGGACCAATGCTTGTGACTGGATTTGATGGTCCAATCACAACCGGCTCAGTGAGTGCAGTTTTCACCGATTGTGTCGGTGTTGCTGCATCCACACCACGAAACTCAACGTCTAGGACGGGCGGTTCTGCCCGATTATGTACCCAATATTCCTGAAAATGCATTATCTCAGCCGCTGTCTCAGCGGTTTCACTTTCATTCTCCGTCGTTTGCTTTTCGGTCGTTTCAGATTCCGCGCCAACTTCTGTATGTATTAATGTCGACACGGGATCATCACTCATCGGTATCAGATTGATATCAACTTCGAACGCATCTGCAAGTATCTCGATGACTTCGGTGAGGCGCTTTCCTTCATCAAGTAATGATGTTCGGAGAAGATGGACAGCCCGGTCACGGTCACCAATCTCCATAAATTCAGCTACGCCTGAGAATCGCCGCCAGCGTGAAATCTCTCGACCACTTGTCTGTTCATCTGCGCTTAGATATCGGGGGTCATCAGCAAGTCCTGCCTTATTCGCGAGCTTAGCGATTTCTGTATGTGTCTCGGTGGTATCGTCTTCAATTCCCCACCATCTATCGGTATTGAGAACCCCGCCTTCAGAGAATAATACCGTATCGACATCTGGACACACAAGATGACCTGCAAGTTCGACATCATCACCGGTGTTCGCGATGACTGTCGTCGCTGCGGGATCAAAAACGGCTGGTGCTCCCTGCAAGAGCTTCGGTGTGCCGGTCCCGCCAGCGAGGAAAGTAACCATATTGATACTATGAGTAGCAGTGGTTTCAATATTCTCTCAACGGCTATCGTATCCTATGCTCAGCCGTTTTTATACCTACCACAGATATGTGATATTCTCTTTGTTCGCTGCTCAAACCTTAGCATGTCGTCATGGAGGCATTATATGTGTCGTATGATAACTAATTTGATGATGTTACTCAAGTGAATACAGCCACATGAATATAATCACAGTTACTCTCTCAGTACGCATATGACAACAATCAAAGACAGCGTGCATGATCATATTGAGATACAGGGTGTCGCAGCAGCACTGCTTGATACACCCCCGATTCAACGGCTTCGTCGAGTGACACAACTCGGAACTGTTCATCTTGTCTATCCAGCCGCTAATCATACTCGATTTGAGCACTCTCTTGGGGTATATCATCTCATGAACCGTGCGCTCTCACATCTCGATCTCGACGGACCCCGAGCTGAACGCCTTCGTGCCGCAGCATTACTTCATGATGTTGGACATAGTCCATACAGTCATAATCTCGAACCTGTCATACACCGCTACACAGGCAAGTATCATGATGATGTCACTAACCTCTTAGTTGACAGTGCTGTTGGTGACACACTCTCTGATCGTGGGTACGACCCAGAACGGATTGCAGCACTTATTCGCGGAGATGGCAAATATGGTCAACTCATTTCTGGTGAGTTAGATGTTGATCGAATGGACTATTTAGTTCGAGATGCGCATCACACCGGTGTTCCATATGGCACCATCGATCACGAGCGGCTTATCCGTGCACTGACATTCGTTGATGATGAGTTAGTGCTTGCTGCAGGAAATGTTCAGACTGCTGAATCACTACTTCTTGCTCGTGCGCTCATGAATCCAACAGTCTACCGCCACCACGTAGCACGTATTTCAAAAACAATGCTTCGCCGGGCAGCTGAACAGTTAATCACTACCGATACAACAGCAATCACAGCTTCGCAGTTACGCCGAATGGATGATCACGACCTCCATGTTGCACTCCGTTCAACAAAAGCAACAACTCATATTGCTTCACGGCTTGATACTCGTGATCTGTATAAGCGTGCTGTCTGGGCTGAACTCGATACGGTCCCTGAGTCGATTATTAACGCAGATCATGATACAATCCGGTCTTTTGAGCGGACGGTCGCCGACCGTGTAGGACTTGACTCAGAGGAAGTGATTATTGATATTCCTGGACACCCATCAATGACAGAGTCCTCCTCGCGGGTAGTTGTCAGTGGTGAGGTGCGACGACTCGCTGATCAATCACCGCTTGTCTCAGCGCTTCGTACAGCACAAAAACAACAATGGCGACTTGGAGTATACGTCCCTGCGACAGCAACAGATCGTGCCGGGATCGACGCTGTTGAGACAATGGGGCTCGACATTTCAGGAGCACCCGTCTCCGATATCCAACACAAGACAGTCACAGCAACTCTCGATGAATTCAGCGACTGATATCTTTATTTTAGCCTGCACTCAATGCCAGTGAATCGTTTGAGCCTTATTTATTTGACTCACAGACTCAATATAAAGAAGTGATTTGATTCAAGCTACCGAAGGGAACTTCTTTGGGATTCAATCGTTATTGCGTTCACAATCTGTGATTATATGATCTCTATTGCTCTGAGACGCATGCCAAGTTGCCTCAGAGACAATCCTATATTTCAAATTATCCCACTGTCGTATTTTGATTAAGTCTTCAGATCGAGGTATTCAAACCGCCAGCAAAATAATCCGCAATAGATAGTCGATGTTCGTCGAGGGAACGTTGCTTTATGGGCGGCGGTTCGATCCTGTTGAGGGTCGGATTATCATTGAAAATGGAGAGATAGTGACAATTGAGGAAGTAGCAGTGGACTCGACGGATATCGTTCTTCCGGCGTTTATTAACGCACACACACATCTCGGGGATTCAATTGCAAAAGAAGCCGGTGCAGGATTATCGCTCGATGCACTTGTTGCTCCACCGGATGGGCTTAAACATCGACTTCTTGATTCAGCAACTCAAGATGAAATTGTTGCTGCGATGCGGCGGTCACTCCGATTGATGACAGCATCCGGAACAGCCGCATGCATTGAGTTTCGCGAAGGTGGTGTCGACGGTGTCGAAGCTATCCGAAAAGCAGGTTCGGATCTCCCAATCGAGACAGTTGTATTAGGTCGTGAGTCAGAAGCGGCAATGCATACCGCCGACGGATTTGGTGCATCAGGCGCTCGCGATGGTGAATTCGAACAGATCCGTTCAGCTACCCTTGATGCGAATAAATTGTTTGGAATTCATGCTGGTGAGCGCGATGCAGATGATATCACACCTGCATTCAATCTTGACCCAGACTTCCTCGTTCATATGGTCTATCCCAATACAGATCATCTCACTCGACTTGCTACTGAGCAGATTCCAACTGTCGTGTGTCCGCGGTCAAACCTCGTGACTGGTGTTGGTGTGCCTCCAATTAGTGATCTTGCCGAGCGGACAACACTCGCGCTTGGGACTGATAATGCAATGTTGAACGCTCCCTCAATGTTTCGCGAAATGGCGTATACTGCGAAACTTGCAGATGTCTCTGCGCGGACAATCCTAGAAATGGCGACAATCAACGGTGCTGAGATTGCCAATCTCGATTACGGACTCATCGAACCAGGTCGTGAGGCAAAGCTGCTCGTCTTAGATGGAGATTCAGACAATCTTGCAGGTGCACAAGATATTGTCCGTGCTGTAGTCCGTCGGGCTGACCGTGCGGACGTCAGCGAGGTCATTACCTAATTTATGATGATATTATGACATTAAGACTGAAGCTACGACTAAGATGAGCGTCAAGCGAATCTAGAAAATAGCGTTAATCCAATTCTCTCAATATGACAGGAATCACAGGCGCGCGGACGATCGCTCATATATGAGAATAATCGATGATGCGAGGGGAGGGATTTGAACCCACGGACTCCTACGAGAGCGGATCTTGAGTCCGCCGCCTTTTCCAGACTCGGCCACCCTCGCTCTACATACACAGAAATGTCCTCACATTTGTTTAACCCTCCGATTATTTTTGGCGACACTCCGATATCCTATCGTATACTGTGAACCCACCCCGGGGTCAAGCCCTGAGGCAGTCGCCTCGAACCGCCTGTACATTCTATCCGGAGACTGAGCAGCTACCACATCGGTCCTCGCAGTGCGAGTTGATGAGACCAGTCGACGCCTGCGAAGTATTATATCATCTCCAGTTGACATCAGCGATATGACGCTGACACGTCGACAGGCGCTTCTTGCCACTGGGACTACTCTGACAGCTCTGTTGAGTGGATGTGGGGCAACACAACAGGAGTTTACATTCAGTGCGACACCTGGACGTATCACTCAACAAGGATTGAGCGATGCCGGATATAATCCAGATCAGCAAGAGGAGATCATTCAACAACGAACTGTCGAAGCGGCTGGGCAAGAACGCGACGTCACGGTAACAAATCATCTCCGGACATATACGCGGTCGATTTCACAACGTGGTGTCTCACGCGAGCTTATTGCCGCAGTATTTACCTCACCGTCAATTTCGATTGTTGGACAGCAGTTCAATCCACTCGCTGATCTTGAACTTAGCGGATTACTTGAGCGTACGCAAGGTCGATTCAGCGATTATGGCGCTCCACAACTGCAAGAACTAACTCGACGTGGTGAATTCTCGATTCAGTCACTCTCGACGGAGGCGACCGTTGGCGTGTTCTCAGCAGTTACTGCGGGGACGCCGGCAATCGATATTGAGGTGCTAATCAGTCGCTTCGAACACGATGGTGATTATATTATTCTTCGTGGTGGTTATCCGCAGTCAGTCACTGAGACCGAACGACAACGTGTCCGAACGCTTTTTGAGAATATTGCTCATAACTCCTCAGAGTAACTGTTGAATTGGGAGCATATACACCTATGTCGTATAGCTGAATTCACGCCATTGAGCGCGTTGGATTCGATGTCTCATAGAATTGCCCATGGAATCCATATGGGACACGATGTGGAAGTACTGCCCGTGCTTGTTCAGTCATTGTTTCTGCATCAAGACAAAGCAGCACTGACCGCTCATCATACCCATCAGTCGCGAGTGATAATAACACTCCGTCGTCTTCTGCTGTCGGTTCTGGTGCTGGGACAAATAATGCTTCACCTGGGTGTAACCCATCCTCAGACCACCGCTGGGCAGTTGTCTGCTCGACATCAACCTTCGCAATAGCTGTTGGAAGTCCACCGGCATCAGTAGCCGCGAGATATGCATACTGATATGAACGTGCATTATACGCATCATAATTGATTGTTGGAAACTCGACCGGTCCGCGGAATAACCGCTCTCGCTCTGCAGTTCCACCCTCAAGCGGTAATCGATACCGCACAAAGTCACCTTCCGGAAGGTCCGGATCCTCACTACGAAGATTTTCGACTGTTAAATCGGTGATTGCAGTAATATCATCGAACCGCACACAATCAACAACAATCGATTCAGATTCGGATTCGGATTCGGATTCCGCTTCACTTTTGCTTTCCTCGTATGCATTTGCAAAGTGATAGATCAGGAATGGATCCGCGGATACGGCGGCCGTTCGCTCACCAGTCGTTCGATCAATAATATGAAACTGTGATTGACAATCTCGTGAGGCGAACGCATCAAGGAATGTCCCCCCTCGAGCAGTATCAAACAGGAGCTTACGGAAATTCACTCCAAAGCTTGACTCGGGAATGACTGCATACTGCTCGGTGAGTGCAAACGCATGAATGTATGGTGGATGTTCATCAAACTGTAATCGACTAATTGGCTTCGGTGAATTCCCTTCTGATCGCCGAAATAAGGTATATGCACATTCTGACCCGAATGTCGCACCCATTCCCCACTGTGTATTGCCCTCAAAGTGTGTGTGTCCAAGTGTAATATCACTCTCTAATCCAGTGGTGAGATCACGTCGGTCAGTTGTTTCGAGTGTTTTCGGGTCGATTTCAAGCCCAACTGGGCTTTCTGTGACAGCATATAATTTTTTATTCATGCGTGTGACTCCAATTGAGGGATTATCTTGGAGTCCGCCGGCAAGAGCCTGATACAGTCGTCGCAATGCTGAACCACTTGCAGGTGTTCCTGGAAGTGACCGCCGGACTCGGTCATCCTCACGGGCGGCTTTGAAGTCCTCACTTCGAACAAATCGATTACTGTATCGTGCTGTTCCGTCGGTGATCTTTATCTGACGTAACATGGCGAGTGCGTCAAACCAGTGTTCAAGCGCTGTCTCACCAACTTCAAACTGTCCCGGACCATTTCCGATGAATGTTCCATCAAGCCATGTCGGGAATTCACCTTGAACGTTCAGATCAACGTCACGACACTCTTCGCGTTGTGTCTGTATTCCCTTCTGCCAGGTATTTTCCATATATCGTTCATATGTGGGTGACAGTATTCAATCCGTGGCAATATGCAATATCACAGACTCAGTGTATACAAAAAGAGTCGACTCGTCAACTTCGCTACGTCAATCCTGATCAGAAGCCTAATTATATCTCTCATGTTCTGTCGTTAGCTGTTTTTGAGACTCTCAAAGGTGTATATTCGCAGAGAAACATATATATTGAATTCTCACTCAAGTTGTTCAGCATATTCCATATCTCGCGTTGATGCTTCTGGATGTGCGTCATCAAGTTTAATCCGCCACCCATGGAGTGTCGTCGGGTCATCAATTGCATCTTCGAGTGTTTGTCGAACATCATCGAGATCAACACCATAGAAATCTGTTGGCACTCCCTTGAGATACTGAAGCGCGGTATGAAATAATGACCGCATCCCGTCGTCATTGGTAAAATCAAAATGCTTGTACGCTCCAGCAGCGACTTGAACCATGCCATGAAGAAATGCGCTTTCGACTGTCCCCCGACCGTAATTGTACCACTCTGCTTCAAAACAATCATGTGACTCATGAAACTCACCAGAATTATACAACCGAACGCCATGAATTACTGCGCGCCGAAGCGTTCCATGTTCCCATCCATTCGATGTCAGTCCACTGTCAGTCCACCCGGTCGGATTCGTTCCGATTGGTGGGCTAATGCTGTCATCACGGGTGTGTTCTGTCATATTCTCACCGTATATCCGTGTCCTCACTCATAATCATGAAACAGTCAGTGCAATACTATGCTGTCTTTTCCACTTTTGATAGTGATATTGGTACCGACATACTACCGATTGAATCCTCATGTGTATATTCACTCACTCACTGACAAATCCTAAGTTCTTTTCCCTAGAGAATACGATTTGTCTCAGTTTAATCCGATGTTGAGATATGTTTGTGCTCGATTCTTACAATCAGTATTATTATCAAAAAGCGGTGTCGTTGGTTGATATATAATTATTAATCACAGACTATATGCTCAAACGCTGATAAAGTGATTTGAGCGTCTCGCACATAGAGTCAATAATGCGTATATACGAGCTTGGGGATGGGGTACCAGAAACTGCGGTTGTCGGATCCGTCCACGGTGATGAGCCGTGCGGGGAGCGTGCTATTGAACGGCTTGTTTCGAGTGATCCGACAGTAAAACGACCAATTAAGCTTATTGTGGCGAATGAAAAGGCGCTCGAATCAGGTGTTCGCTATCTTGATGAGGATCTTAATCGTGCATTCCCAGGTGATCCCGATGCTGACACGCATGAGAGGCAACTTGCTCATAATCTTGTTCGTGAACTGCGAGGAACGACTGTGCTCTCATTACATTCGACGCAATCATACGCTGAGCCGTTTGCGCTTGTTGATGAAATTGATGCTGTTTCGCGGGCAATTTGTCCATATCTCCCGATGGAGCATCTTGTCGAGACCGGTCCGTTTTCTGATGGACGTCTTATTGAGCACGCACACACGATCGAGGTTGAATGCGGGCTTCAAGGCTCCGAGCGAGCAATCACAAACGCATACTGGATAACGCGAGCGTTTCTCTCAGCGACTGGTGCACTACCAGCGCCAATTGAAGGTGATGTTGAGCCACCGTTGTCACTTCATCGGCGTGATGATGATGATGTGACCGTGTTTCATATGCTTGATCAAATCCCAAAGCAACCTGCTGAGACATATGAGGTTTTTGTCGATAATTTCGAGCGCGTTGCGCCTGGCGACCAATTCGCAGCGGCTGATGGCGAACGATACAATGCTGATACTGAGTTCTACCCGGTTTTACTCTCCGCGTATGGATATGAAGATGTGTTTGGATATGCTGCTGATTGTCTTGGAACACTTGCTTAAATGGATATCATCCGATTAATCTCGGAATCAAATCACGTGGTGAGCATTAATCACAGGTGATTGACAACAAACATGATCACAACCGATAGATGATCTCAATTTGATGTTGTATCTGGCGGTTTGAACTCAACGAGCGTCAATTCTCGATCAAGTTGACAGTGTTCGTGTGGAGGGTCACCATGGACAGTCTCAATTTGATATTCAGTGTCGAACTCTGTCCCATCAGGAACGCAGTACTCATGACTTGGACATTCTGTATGCGGACATGAACCAGGAAGTTCTGCCTTTCCTCCTGCGTATGCCTCTCTTGTCGCAACATTTGCAACGACTGACGTTGGTTCAACCTCGACAGCCCGAACACCGGTATCATGGACAGCGCAATCGAGCAACTGTCCGTCATCGCGGACATCCGTGATCTCATATCTCACGCCCTCAGTGAGATTGAGACATTGTTTTCGATATGGGCACCCCTCACAGGCAACTGATTCACCCTCATACACAAACTCTGTTCCCGTGCTTGCCAGACGATCGCCAATAAGTGTAACATGAGACATATGCAATAATTAATATTAGCTCTATCCTTAACAGTAATTGCACTGACTCGTAATCTACTCTTAGGGCCTTTATTTCACTCAAGACTTACTAGGACGTTTGCCCTAATGAATCTCATTCATCGCTTGGATCAACCTACAGCCTGTGGCGTGATTTTGTGTTATCAATCGAAGGAACACTTATGTGTGCCCATTACTGACACACTAATAGTCTCGGTCGATCGGTTGAGTGACCCACACGTCTACACCGTCTGTCGATCCCCGACGTTCTGTCGTTTATCGTTGTCATGTTGCCAATCAGGTCTTTAGGTGTTCCGTGTGGAGTGATACCGCATATCATATATATCCCGTCGCTCCCCCGAGGCCACAAACAATGAACGGTAACAGAGCAACCCTTGAAACACTGAGTAGCCAGTATAAAGACTCGGTGCCATCAGACCTTCGTGACGCGAAGCGTTTCGATTGGTACCTTGATGAACTATACAATGACCCACGAATCGCTCGGAATGCCCACCAACGGGTCGCAGACATGTTTGATCATTACGGCACCGAATATGACGAAGACGCCGGTGTCGTTGAGTATTGCATGGCATCTGAGGACCCACTTCATGACGGCGAGAACACATTCTATGGACGAGAGGTTCATGAGTCGATTCATGAATTTGTCAATAAGGTAAAATCGGGCGCTCGACGACTTGGTCCTGAAAAGCGTATTAAGCTTCTGCTCGGTCCTGTTGGCTCTGGGAAGTCTCATTTCGACTGGATGGTTCGACGATATTTTGAAGCGTACACTGCCAGTGATGCTGGTCGGATGTACACATTCCGCTGGAAAAATCTCATGGATGTCATCCCAGATCAGGATCCTGCTGATGACACCGTTCAGTCACCGATGAACCAGGACCCACTCGTCTTACTTCCACAGGAGCAACGCGATATTGTCCTTGATCGTCTCAACGATGAGCTTGATGCGCCATATACGATTCAAAATGGACAATCACTCGATCCGGCTTCTGAATTCTATATGGATAAGCTCCTTGCGCACTATAACGATGATCTTGAAGCAGTCCTGCAGAATCATGTTGAGATTATACGCCTTGTTGCATCTGAGAACAAGCGTCAGTGTGTCGAGACATTCGAGCCAAAGGACAAGAAGAATCAAGATGAGACAGAACTCACTGGAGATGTTAATTACTCAAAACTTGCTGTCTACGGTGAGTCTGATCCTCGTGCATTCGATTATTCGGGAGCATTCTGTAACGCTAACCGTGGACTCTTCTCCGGAGAGGAACTTCTGAAGCTTCAGCGAGAATTCCTCTATGACTTCTTACATGCATCACAAGAGCAGACAATCAAGCCAAAGAACAACCCCCGAATCGATATTGATGAGGTGATTGTTGGGCGGACAAATATGCCGGAGTACCGCGAGAAGAAAGGCGATGAAAAAATGGAAGCGTTCAATGACCGAACAAAGCGCGTTGATTTCCCATACGTCTTAGAGTATGACGAGGAATCAGAAATCTATCGGAAGATGCTCCGGAATGCGGACGTTCCGGATATGCATATTGAGCCGCATGCACTCGAGATGGCAGGGCTCTTTGGTGTGTTGACCCGATTAGCCGAACCTGACACGAATGCGTCGCTTGTACAAAAGGCAAAAGCGTACAACGGAGAGCTTGATGATGGCGACGATGTTGACGTCCGGAAACTACGGGAAAATGCAGAGGAATCCACCGACATTGGTGAAGGAATGGATGGTGTCTCTGCACGGTTCATCGGTGATGAGATTGCAGAGGCAATCATGGATGCAACACACCGTGATCGAACGTATCTATCGCCTCTTTCGGTCTTTTCACACTTTGAGACCAATCTTGAGAATCATGGGTCAATTCCAGAGGAGAATCTTGATCAGTATCACCGCTATCTTGAGATGGTGCGTGAGGAATACCGCGAGCGCGCTATCGAAGATGTCCGTCATGCACTTGCATACGATCTTGATGAGATTCAGCGTCAAGGCGAGAAATACATGGACCATGTGATGGCTTATATCGATGATGCAACTGTTGAAGATGCTCTCACAGGTCGCGAACAGGACCCAGATGAGACGTTCCTCCGCTCAGTTGAAGAAAAACTTGACATTCCTGAGGATCGAAAAGATGATTTCCGACAGGAGGTCTCAAACTGGGTTTCACGTCGTGCTCGTGAAGGGACATCGTTTGACCCGCATGATAATGACCGCCTTCGTCGTGCACTTGAGCGAAAACTCTGGGAGGATAAAAAGCACAATATCAATTTCTCAGCACTCGTTAGTGCAAACGAACTTGATGATGATGAGCGAAATGCATGGATTGAGGCACTCGTTGATCGCGGATATTCACAAGCAGGCGCACAGGAAGTCTTAGAATTCGCCGGCGCTGAGGTCGCAAAGAGCGAGCTTGAGGCTTAAGCCGTGTCCATGTGCCCGTATCGTTCGTTTTCAAATATGCTTGCGTTTCTGTCTGCTTCCATAACGGGCACACAGACAGATTTCATGACTCAGTGTGTCGATACCGATATTGATCCTAATACTGATATTGATACTCACACTCACAGACTGACGCAACAGCGACCGTCTCAACGGGCAGTGGACCCGGCTTTGCGTTTGAGTAAGACTGATACGCTCGTCATTGCCATTGCTGCTGCCGCTTCAACTTCAGCTTCAATACTTTCACACCGAATCACAATCTCGATACCGACAATCACCACCACAGTGTCAATCACTCACCAAGACTCGATAATCGATGAGAATGAATAATTACATTACTGACGCCGACGACCGACTTCAGGGCACGTACGAGAAGCCAATGACGCTTGGCGAGTACGTCGATGCCGCCTTTGAGCGCCCGTCAATTGCTTCGCATGCATCGAAATACCTTGTCGAGGCAATTGAGTCGATGGGTACTCGAACGGTCTTTGAAGAGGGAGAGACCCGCAACCGGTACCGATTCTTTGATGACCCAGCGAATGACGGTGAACACGCCGTCTTAGGCAATACGAAGGTCTTGAATCGGTTTGTCGATGACCTTCGAACAATTGCTGCTGAGCGTGGAAAATCAGAGAAGATACTCTGGTTTGATGGTCCAACAGCAACTGGAAAGTCTGAATTGAAACGCTGCTTGATTGATGGGCTTCGTGCGTATTCAAAAACTGATGAAGGGCGACGCTATACTGTTGAATGGAACGTTGCTGCAGCAACCGATACTCGTGGGCTTTCCTACGGTGATGAGACAACAACCGCAGAGCGCGATGATGATTGGTATGAAAGCCCTGTGCAGGCGCATCCACTCTCAACATTCCCTCGATCAGTTCGTCGGGAATTACTTATGGAACTCAATGACCGTGCTGAGGACCATATCCCGATTGCTGTCGATGAAGAGCTTGACCCATTCTCAAGAGAGGCATATGAGTATCTTGAGGAGACCTACCGCCGTGATGGTATTGAGGAGTTATTCAGTGCAATCATTGATCCCGATCATCTTCGGATAAAGAACTACGTCGTTGATGTTGGACAAGGTGTGGGTGTACTTCATTCTGAGGATGATGGGTCACCGAAGGAACGACTCGTTGGCTCGTGGATGCCAAGCATGCTTCAGGAACTCGACTCTCGTGGTCGAAAGAATCCACAGGCGTTCAGCTATGATGGTGTGCTTTCACAGGGTAACGGTCTACTCACAATCGTTGAGGACGCTGCCCAGCATGCAGACCTATTACAGAAACTGTTGAATGTCCCAGATGAAGGGCATGTAAAACTCGATAAGGGAATTGGGATGGATATCGATACACAACTGCTCATTATCTCAAATCCTGATCTCGATGCTGAATTAGATAAATATGCAGACCGAAATGGTCAGGATCCGCTCAAAGCACTCAAACGCCGACTTGATCGGCATGAATTCCGTTATCTGACGAATGTTGCACTTGAGGCTGAATTGATCCGACGCGAACTCACCGATGAAACGGCTGTCTGGAATGCAAGTGATGAGAGTGATCTTCGTGAGCGGATTCGTGCCCCACTCACACTTGAGGTACGCCGTGGACCCGGCGAAATCACTGATCGTGAACTTGCACCACACACAGTTGAAGCAGCAGCAACGTATAGCGTTGTCACGCGACTTGAACCCGATGACCTCCCACGAGGGTATGATCTTGTTGATAAGGCACTGTTGTACGAGTTTGGTCATTTACAGGAGGGTGACACCCGGACGAAGATTGATGAGTTTGATTTCACCGCTGATGATGAGGGCTCACACGGTATTCCTGTCACCTACACTCGTGATATTATTGCCGACCTGCTTCATGAGACAACCGACCGTCACCATCCTGAACTCGATGTTGGTGACGTAGTCATGCCTACAGACGTACTTGATTCGATGGTTGAAGGACTTCGTGAGGCACCAGTATTCTCACGCAGTGAGCGGACGGAATATGAAGAGCGCATTTCGACCGTCCGCGATCACGTTCGCTCAGAACAAGAAACTGATGTGCTTGAGGCAGTACTGTCAGAACACTCTGTTGAGCGTGAGACTGTTGAATCATACGTCGAACATGTCTATGCATGGAATGACGACGGTCGTGTTGAGACTGATCGCGGTCCAGTCGACCCTGACCCACTCCTTATGAAACTCTTTGAGACTGAGCAACTCGGTCGATTTGATGAATCCGATTATACTGGTACCACCCCGACGAATGTAGTCGAATCATTCCGTCGTGAAAAGATAATCACAGCATTAAATCGATATGCATGGGAGAATCGTGATGCAGGATTCCAGATTGGGAATGTTGACCTCTCTGAGATTCCTGTGATTCGGGCAGTACTCGATCGATATGACTGGGATGATGTCAAGCGACTGTATGAGGACTTTAATCCTGCACAGTGGGAGGACCCGCCAGCAAACACTGAGACTGCTCGGGTCAAAGACCGAACAATCGACGTGCTCTGTCAACGCGGATACACACCTGCCTCCGCAGAGCTTACGAGTCGTGCGGTAATGCGGGAGGTGCGTCAACGATGGGACTAAGAGAAGATCTTGAACGATTCCGAGAAGTTGGTGAGGACCGTCGACAGGACCTTGAGTCATTCATTCGATATGGTGATTTAAGCAACTCTGATGCGGATAATATCGAAATTCCGATCAAAGTTGTTGATCTTCCAGAATTCGAATATGATCAACTTGACCGTGGCGGTGTTGGGCAAGGACAGGGTGACACACCTGATGTTGGTCAACCAGTCGGTCAACCAGAGCCTGGTGAGGCAGACGGCGATGGTGATGAAGACGGAGATGAAGAGGGTGAGCCTGGTGATGGCAGTGATGACCACGGCTACTATGAAATGGATCCCGAAGAGTTCGCGACTGAACTTGATGAAGCACTTGGACTTGATCTTGAGCCGAAAGGCAAGGAAGTTGTCGAGGAGATTGAGGGTGATTTCACCGATGTCACTCGGACGGGACCAAACAGCACACTTGATTTTGAGCGACTGTTCAAACAGGGGCTCAAGCGCAAGTTGGCAATGGATTTCGATGAGTCATTTGTCCGTGAAGCAATGCGTGTCGCGGATCAGACGCCTGAATCGGTATATCGATGGTGCCGTGAGCAGAATGTCCTTGTTTCATTTTCATGGATTGAAGCTGA
This sequence comes from Haloquadratum walsbyi C23, assembly GCF_000237865.1. NCBI lineage: Archaea > Methanobacteriati > Methanobacteriota > Halobacteria > Halobacteriales > Haloferacaceae > Haloquadratum > Haloquadratum walsbyi. The sequence continues at coordinate 2,497,499 of NC_017459.1, read as the reverse complement.
ATGGGAAGATATCCCCGATGACGAGCGTGGACGATGGGCAGACTTTGAAGAACTCGAAGCAAATGTTGAGCATACTCCAGTCGGGCAGCGCATTCGCCGGAATGGACTCAAAGAGATCCCACTTCGCAAGGATGATGAGCGATACAGACAGCCCGAGATTGAAGAAACCCGACAAAAGAACGTTGTCGTGGTTAATATCCGAGATGTTTCTGGGTCAATGCGAGAAACGAAACGTGAGCTAGTTGAACGGACATTCACCCCGCTCGATTGGTATCTCACAGGGACGTACGATAACGCCGAATTCGTTTATATCGCTCATGACGCTGAGGCATGGGAAGTCGAACGCGAGGACTTCTTTGGAATCCGCTCCGGTGGGGGAACACGAATCTCAAGTGCATATGAACTTGCAAAGGAGATTCTCGAAGATGAGTATCCATGGTCGGAGTGGAATCGATATGTCTTCGCTGCGGGTGACTCCGAGAATGCAGCTAACGACACAACACAGAATGTCGTTCCGCTCATGGAGTCAATCCCAGCAAATCAACATGCATACGTTGAGACACAACCAGGTGGCACAGCAATCAATGCAACACATGCCGAAGAAGTCGACCGCGCCCTTGGTGATGACGGCAATGTCGTTGTTGTCTCGGTAACCGGTCCTGAGGATGTTACCGGTGCAATTGAATCGATCCTGAGCACTGACTCAGAGACAAATTAGATTAATGAATATGAGAATACGAATGAGACTGAAACGCAAGCGTCTCAACGCGAGTACCTTGGTTAATTCGCGTGGTATGAGTTACGTCTATAATTGTAATTGTGATTGCGATTATACCTATGATTATGTCAGTACTTCTCGTACCCCTTGGTATCATAGCTATCTAGGCGATACGATTACTACTGACACCGACACCGACAGTATCACACAGGAGTTGATGATTCAAAATGAGTAGTCGACCAATCCGTTTCCGTCGTCGCGCACAGGCTGAGGCTGACCAGCTTGAGGAGCCAGCAACTGAAGCTGCTGCCCTCGCAAAGAAACTTGGACTTGATCCATATCCAGTAAACTACTGGATTGTTGGTCATGACGAAATGAACCAACTCATCGCGTATGGTGGGTTCCAGCGTCGATATCCACACTGGCGATGGGGCATGACGTATGACCGTCAACAGAAACAAGATCAATTTGGAATGGGTAAGGCATTTGAAATTGTCAATAATGATGACCCAAGTCATGCCTTTCTTCAGGAGTCAAACTCTCTTGCCGACCAGAAAGCGGTCATTACCCATGTTGAGGGGCATGCAGATTTCTTCAAGAATAATAACTGGTTCAGCCGGTTTTCTGGTGATCAGGAACTCGATGCCGCTGCAATGCTTGAACGTCATGGTGAAACAATCCAGGGCTACGTTGATGACCCCGATATCGACCGTGATGATGTTGAGCGATTTATCGATGCTGTCCTGTGTCTTGAGGATACCATAGACCAACACCGCCCTGTTGATGTCGACCCCGACACTGAGCGGACACAACCGACAGATCTCCGTGACCAACTTGATCAGCTCGATCTCTCTGATGACGTCCAACAGCAGGTATTCGATCAGGAGTGGCTTGATGAACTTGCTGAATCAGAGGCTGCCTCTGCATCGATTGATCATCCACGGACCGATGTGCTTGGATTCCTCCGCGATCATGCAACGACATATGATCATGAAGAGGATGAAGCCGTCTCAATGGAATCGTGGCAACTCGATATTCTTGACACACTTCGTCGGGAGGCGTATTATTTCGCACCACAGAAGATGACGAAGGTCATGAATGAGGGGTGGGCAAGTATTGTTGAGTCATTGATGATGAGCGATGAGGGCTTTGCGGATGCTGATGAGTTCATTACATACGCAGATCATCAATCACGTGTTCTTGGCTCACCTGGATTGAATCCATATAAACTCGGTAAGGAGCTCTGGGAATACGTCGAAAACTCCGCAAATCGTCGCGAAGTCGCTGATAAGTTACTTCGTGTCGAGGGGATTACCTGGCAGAACTTCCATGCAGAAATTGACTTTGAGCACGTTCGTGCATTATTAGAGCCCGATCCACGGATCGACGCAATCAGCAGTGATACAGTCGAACAGCTGACATCACTCCCGGGTGATGACCCACGGATTGACTGGGAAATGCTTGATCGAGCGCTATCAAATCCAGAAACAATCAATATCGATCGATATCCATGGAAGGTGCTGACCTATGAGGGACTTGCAGAGCGACACTTCTCGCTTGTCCAGCCACAACATCGCGGCTTCCTTGAGCAAATTCGGCGATCAGAACTACAGGAGCATGCGCGATATCTCTTTGATGATACCCGATATGACACTGTTGAAGATGCAATCGATGATGTTGATAAGACTGCTGGATGGGACCGCATGCGTGAGGTTCGTGAGAGTCATAATGATGTGACGTTCATTGATGAATTCCTCACACAGGAGTTTGTCAGTGAGAATAACTACTTCACGTATGAGTATACACAGACAACCGAGGACTACCGTGTTGCCTCAACAGATTATCAAGATGTCAAACAGAAGTTGCTCCTGCAATTCACGAACTTCGGCAAACCGACGATTGCCGTCTTTGATGACAACTTCAAAAATCGCGGTGAGTTATTATTAGGACATCGGTACAACGGAATTGCATTGGATATCCAACAGGCGACTGCAGTTCTTGAGCGTATGCATGACCTATGGGGTCGTCCGGTTAATCTCATGACGATTACCAAGACCTATGAAGAGCATGAGGTTGAGGTGGCACGTCGACGGAATCGCGAACCGGAGCCAACGGAGACAGGCGTCCGACTGCGATATGATGGGCATGAAGTAACTCGCAGTGAACTTGATAAAGACCTCACAGACCGTATCCGTGCGGCTGATATCGATTATGATACTAAACCTGACGAGTGGCTTGCGTGAGTGATTAGCGAACAGAGTGAGAGACTGAGAGCGTAAGTATTGAGATACGGTCAATACTATTTTCGGTTTCAGAAAGCCTTGTAACTCAGTGTGATTATATGCTGAGCAGGCGCAATACCACGGCCTTTAGTGATTCAACAAACTTCTTGATGAACTAATTCACTAAGTCGATGCGAGAGAACTATTCTGACTGATGCATGTCTACTCAAGCACCCACTTCTTCTGTGAGCTACTACAGGTCGTGGATACGCGCCGTCACGCCCTACAAAATCCTACTATCGTCGCTCGATTTAAATTTCAAAATACATATATTTAACTGACAGGCAATCACGCAATAAAACAGGAATCGGTTGGGAACAGAGCGATTCCCGCCAGTCCTACGATGGCGGCCTGTCCGCCCCAAGCAATAAGACAATCATCGGAACCAGTCTGGTGAACGGTCGGTTCCGATAATGAACCGATGCTGTGCCCGACTGCTTGAAAACACCACAGAAAGTAACTCTGAGTTTGCTAACGCCTGCCGGCGTCCCTGCGGCAAAAACAACGCTTGGACGCCGTATATGGTCGAGAATAGGAGTACCGGCGGCTTGGCACCGCCAGCAGTCCCACCCGCCCCCGCACCCGCCTCAGACCGCGAACAACCTTTCAGATTCGCACTGGCTGGTTGTTCGGTGGGAGTGTTGAACCTGAAACTCCCAACGCTCGGGATTCCTCCGCGTGAACGCGGAGGAGGATGTCAATTTGGGATGGTTTCGATTTCTTCGATCACATCATCAAGCATCTGGAAGTAGTCCGGACGCGGCACCTGATATGGATCTCGATACTCAATTTTTCCCTGTGTAAATCGCTCTGCAATATCGTGCGCACTGGTAAGTGCGGTTTGACGTGTTTCATATGACTTGGTGATGGCTTCAATCTCTGGTTCAAGTGTCAAAATCACATGCCATGTATCAGTTTGTATCTGTGATGCGCCTGGTCGCGAGGCTTGTGATCCATTTGTCACATAAATTGTCGGCAGACACATTGCTGGGATGTCATTCCGCTCAGAGAATATATCCGGTCGAAATACTAAGATTCGCTTACCACCCGGCTCGTTATTCCAGATCTGCCATCCTATCGGCGGATCCGTTGCTCCATCCGACTGGCTGGCTTCGATGTCCTCAGCGTGTCCCTTTGGGTCTGTCTCAGTTGTTGATTCATGATCGCTCATACGATTTATTAATCACGCGGATGTTTTCTTCTTCCGTTTAAACTCGTGTGTATGCCTGCATTATATCGAATAATCTCATGATAAAATTAATATAATTCTATTCGTCCTATCATTCCCTTCGAGTTTGACTCTTCAGCGCTAAAAGTAAGTTCAAGAAGAATGCTCGGTAGGGGATTCGAACCCCTGTCGTCGGCTCGAAAGGCCAACATGATTGGCCGGACTACACCAACCGAGCGTCCAATCTAATGTGATAAGCAGATTTGTTTAAACGTTCCGTTACCGGTCGGACGGACGAGCTGTGTCTCGATACTGTCCCTGATAATTCATGATTCCAACTGCGACGTGACCGTATTATTTCATTATAAACTGCGATATGCTCAGATAAAATTGCTATTACTGTTTGAGACACGAGACACCCACCAATGATTCGTGATCAAATTATATCTCGTTAGCCTCTTGTCTCAGTTGGCAAGATAATCGATATGCAAGAGCTTGGAGTGCTCACTACCAGGCGTATACACAGCAAACATGTAATGGACCGAATGAGATTAATTATGTCATGAATCGGAAAGCAATTGCTAGAATAGTCATCTCGGTTTTATTAATCGGTGGCGTGCTTTCATTGGGAGTTCACTATGATGTTCAAGAAGACAGTTATGACCCATATCCCGACACGGAGGATCTCAAAGTATCTCCTGAGGAGTATATCGACAGACAGGTGTTTGTCTTCGGGACAGTTGAGGAATTAAGCGAGGAGCAAAATACTGCGACCATACGTATCGAGACTGATAATGGACCATTCACAGCCGATATAGAGCGATTTAGCACTCAGAGAGGTGTGCAATCAGGTGGAGTCGTCCAAGTGTATGGCACATTCCAGGGAGAGTATCTTATCCAAGCAGACAATGTTCGAGTGGTAAATCCAGCCGGATCCTCGAATATCTACAAATATGTGGTTTCAATTGTGGCTGTTATTCTAATTATGATACTGTTTTTCCGATATTGGAGTCTCAATCTTCAGACGCTCGGCTTTGAGGTGAAGTAGCGATGGCGGTTTTACTCACGCATGTACTCGTTCCGTACATCATCCTAACAGTGGCAAGTTGGCAATTCAACTGGCTTACCGACCGCTGGATTGTGATTGGTATGGCAGGAGCTGCAATTCCGGATCTCATCAAAATTGAGATAATTGTAGATGCTGGCGTCGTCGAAACACTACTTGGCGTACCGTTCAAATACGCTCCAATTAGTTCACTTGGCGGGGCGTTGCTCATAGCCGGAGCGATTACCGTCTTCTTCGAGAGACAGCGACGACAAATATTCTCATTTTTGTCTCTTTGGTGCGTTCAGTTCACTCGTTGTCGATGGGTTGCGGGTGTTTGCTGATGGTCGCTCTGGATTCTGGCTTTATCCGTTCAGTTGGTGGCGTCCACTGACTCCAAGTTTGTATATCACATCCGATGTTCGCGTGCTTGTCACAGCAATCTTAATCAGCGCTGTCGTGTTCGCGCTTGATCGGTGGAAACACGCGGATAATCTATTCGAGAAACTAACATGAATCAAATATGTGCCCCATCTCACACGTTACCCTATATCCAAGTATAAAAAATGTCTTACCGTATTCAGAAGTGGTCCGCTCGTCATCTTTTATATCTCACAGTAAATCACAAAATCGATAGGTTACGTATTCGATAATCGACGTATCTCTATTCGCGTATTATCGAAATTATCGATATAATATATAAATGCAGCACTTCACTCATTAGTGAGTAGTAATTTATGATCCTGAAAGCCACAAATTACACACGTAAGGACTATATCCCCACCATTCAGAAATGATGCTGGCTATGAGTCAGTCTTACAATCGAGGCCTCGTCGAGGATTTCGGCCGATGGCGAGAGTTCTCAGCCGGCATGTGGGCCTGGGTATTCCACAAGTTCACGGGTTGGGTCCTCGTGGGCTATCTGTTCACGCATATTGCCGTTCTCTCAACAGCGTTACAGAGCCCTGAAGCATACACAACAACGATTCAGTCGCTCGAGAGTCTGTTAATCGTCCGATTACTTGAGGTCGGTCTCCTTGCAGTTTCCGTCTTTCATATTCTCAACGGACTTCGACTTCTTTTCGTTGACCTTGGCGTCGGGATTAGCGGGCAAGATCAGAGTTTTTACGCATCGTTAATTCTTACCGGTGCGATTGTGATTGCAAGCGTGCCGACATTCCTTGCAGGGGTGTTTGGATAATGGCAGAACACTACTCTTCATTCAAACGCGGCGGTCGTCGATGGCTGTGGCAGCGCATCACGGCGGCATTCCTCGTGGTGGTATTAGCATTTCATTTCTTCTTACTTCACTTTGTCCACCATGCTGATGAGGTTACCTTCGCGATGTCACAGGGGCGAATGCAGGAATTGACGTATTTCTCGTTGATGATCCTCTTTCTTGTCACTGCAACATTCCATGGCGTCAACGGCGTTTATAATGCGCTGATTAACCAGGGCCTCTCAGGCACCCGGCGAAAAGCAACAAAGGTCGTTCTTGGCGTAGCCAGTATCGTCTTGATTGTACAGGGCGTCCGAACCGCAATTGCGTGGGCTGGCGGGATACCAATCTAACCACGTCGAATCAGATTCAATCCAACAGATTATGTGTGTTTGGCACTCACAAGATAACTGAGATACTATCACCGAAACCGATAGATTCAATCAGCAGAATCCGACAAACACATTACATCTCTCGATATCGTATTAATCGCAATCGCAACCGTAATCACCATTACCGTCACCAATGAGCACACAACTCCCACAACAAACCGAAGATGAAACGACCACCAGCGAGGTTGAAAAAGAGTCTTCCCCACCGCAAGCACCACTCACAGATCCACTTAGTGAGATCGAGACTGATACAGAACACGATGACTCACACGAGGATGAGGATACATACGTCCTGAAGGTTTTCCGCTATGATCCTGAGATTGCAGCGAAACAAGAACCTCGATTTGATGACTTCCATGTCCCCTATCATAAGGGCATGACTGTTCTTGATGCGCTGATGTACGCTCGGGATAATTATGATTCCAGTCTCACCTTCCGGCATTCTTGTCGACAGGCAATCTGTGGATCCGACGCAATGTTCGTCAATGGGAAACAACGACTGTGTTGTAAGACGCAATTATCGGATCTTGAAGAGCCAGTTCGCGTCGAACCCCTTCCACATCAGGATGTCGTCAAGGATCTTGTCGTCGATATGGAGCACTTCTATGACCAAATGGAGTCGGTCGAACCATACTTCCAGACTGATGACCTTCCAGAGGGCGAACTTGAAGAACAACGTCAATCACGACAAAATCGCGAGAAAGTCAAGATGTCAACGCGCTGTATCTGGTGTGGTGCGTGTATGTCTTCATGTAATGTGGCTGCCGGTAATAACGATTATCTCGGTCCTGCTGCAATCAATAAGGCATATCGATTCACTATGGACGAACGAGAGGGTGATGAAATGAAACAAGAGCGACTTGAGATTATTGAACGAGAAAATGGCGTCTGGCGGTGTCAAACGCAGTTCTCCTGTACTGATGTCTGTCCAAAAGATATTCCACTGACCGAACATATTCAGGAGCTCAAACGTGAGGCTGTCAAAAACAATCTTAAATTTTGGTGAAACATTAAAGTCAAGTCCGAACATTGTAAAAATTGCTTATAATAATTTAGATATCCATGCACGAACACGATGTCATTGTGGTGGGCGCAGGAGGCGCAGGACTCCGCGCAGCCATCGCAGCACAAGAAGAAGGAGCCGACGTGGCGATTGTCTCAAAACTCCATCCGGTGCGAAGCCATACTGGCGCCGCAGAAGGTGGAATCAACGCTGCCCTTCGTGAGGGTGATTCCTGGGAGGATCACGCCTACGATACCATGAAGGGCTCTGATTATCTTGGGGATGCACCAGCAATCGAAACACTGGCGCAAGATAGCCCCGAAGAAGTCATTCAACTCGAACACTGGGGGATGGCGTTTTCACGCGATGATGATGGTCGCGTCAGCCAACGTCCATTCGGTGGGTTATCATTCCCACGAACAACATATGCAGGTGCCGAAACCGGTCATCAATTGCTTCATACGATGTATGAGCAGTTAGTCAAGCGCGGAATCGAGGTCTATGATGAATGGCATGTGCTTGATCTTGCGGTAACTGATGATGAACGCCCTGAGGATCGCCGCTGTCATGGCGTCGTTGGATATGATATTCAGTCCGGTTCGATTGAGGGCTTCCAAGCAAGAAACGGTGTGATTCTTGCAACCGGTGGTCTTGGACAGGTATATGATCATACAACGAATGCAGTCGCCAATACTGGCGATGGTGTTGCAATGGCTTACCGTGCTGGTGCACCGCTTGAAGATATGGAATTCATCCAGTTCCACCCAACGACATTGCCGTCTACGGGTGTGCTCATTACTGAAGGTGTTCGTGGTGAAGGCGGTATCCTGTATAATGATGAGGGTGAGCGGTTCATGTACGAACATGGATACGCTAATAATGATGGTGAACTCGCATCCCGCGATGTTGTTTCTCGAGCGGAATTAACAGAGGTCAATGAGGGTCGTGGGATTGAGGACGAATATGTCCATCTTGATATGCGTCATCTTGGTGAGGATCGAATCACCGACCGACTTGAGAATATTATCCATCTTTCAGCCGACTTCGAGGGTGTGAATCCACTTGAAGAACCGATGCCAGTCAAGCCTGGTCAGCATTATGCAATGGGTGGCATCGAGACTGATGAGAACGGTGAAACCTGTATTACAGGTCTGTACGCTGCTGGTGAGTGTGCTTGTGCATCTGTGCATGGATCAAATCGACTCGGTGGAAATGCGCTTCCAGAACTCATTGTTTTCGGAGCACGCGCTGGTCATCACGCTGCTGGTCGTGATTTGGGCAGAGCAGAGATTCCGACCGGCAAACGCGGTGATTGGGAACCCGGCGCAGTTGATACCCCTGTTGAACCAGGATCGGTCCGTCCATCTGGGGATGCTGTGGCTGACGGTGGAACTGCTGCAGCGTCTACTGCAGCACAATCCCCGACAGGACTCGTTGAGCGCGCAACTGAGGAGGCACGAACCCACGTTGATTCACTTCTTGCAAATGATGACGGTCGCAATCACTCGGAAATCCGTGATGCCGTTCAATCAACGATGACGGAGAATGTGAACGTCTTCCGAGAGGAAGAAAGTCTCAAACAAGCGGTTGAGGACATCCGTAATGCACGGCGTGCATATCAGAACGTTGGGGTTGCCGATCAATCACGCACGTTCAACACTGATCTCTTGCACACGATTGAAACGCGGAATATTATCGACCTTGCAGAGGCAATCACGCTTGGTGCGCTTGCTCGCGATGAATTCCGTGGCGCTCATTGGCGAAAACAACATCAAGAACGCGATGACCAAAGTTGGCTGAAACATACCCTTCTCTCATGGAATGATGGGTCACCAGAACTGTGGTATAAACCTGTGATTCTTGAAGGCGAATCGAAGAAATACGAACCGAAGATTCGAAGCTACTGAATCCGGCGGCTTTACACTATATTTTCGGAGTTAAATTTGCATTTTGACTTTGATTTTGGTTTATACTCATATTTAAGCCGATAATTGCTATTATATTGTAAATCAGTCCTGAGCCGTGCGTCGACTCATGATGACCCACACCAGACATTATCCGATAACATTAGACTTACTCTGTTGATTGTTGATGAGTATATGTATGCGAGGTCGACACTAGTTGCGCCGCTGTGTGTCTCCATGATCATATCTCGTTATCTGCACTCGTTAGCTATCGACTGTCAACTATTGAGTAATTCGATAAATAGCTAAATCTGAGCCCACATGATGAGATAACTCGGGAATCTCTGTTGAATATTCTATTGTGTTCGATCCATGTTGCGGGGTTGATGAAGTGCTATACAGTGAATGGTTCATGACTGGTTTGAGTTGAGCACTTCGACAATCGTCGTCAGCGAGTTTTATTATCGTCGAAAATAAACACAAAAATATACCAATGCAGCACGCGTTTAATACTGAATCAACACCGTCACTTGAAACGCCGTCAGTGCCTTCAGAACTGACCTCTCCTAGAGCGAAACTTGTGTATCTATTTTTATCAGCGAACGGTGAGACAACGCTCTCAGAGCTTCAATCAGCACTTGATATGCAGAAGCTCTCGTTGTATAGCATTCTCTCAACACTACGCGAACGTGAGTTGATTAATCAACAGGCTGAGCGATACGCTGTCGACAATTAACGACGCTTGCGTACAACTTCTTTCCCATCATCTTAGGAAAAATCTCGACACGTGGTGTGTCACCGATCGCGGGTTATCGTCTCACCAGGCTCGGTTCGTGCTTCACAACTAAGCGTCACACCTGGTGACAGACTCGTATTGATTCCAGTCTTGACGCCCTCCCCACAGACAACACCGAATTTTCGCCGTCCTGTTGATATCCGCTCACCCTTCACCGTCTGTTTGATATCAGCATCATCATGACGGAGATTTGCAACCGTCGTTCCAGCCCCGAAGTTCACGTTACATCCAAGAATACTGTCGCCAACATATGATAGATGCCCAACAGATGTCTCCGAACGAAGGACACTATTTTTAATCTCAACAGCATGACCGATGTGGGCACCCGGTCCAATCACAGTCGCCCCCCGGATGTATGCATTCGGACCAACTGTTGCACCACTGGCGATGTAGACAGGACCGTCAATGACGACTCCCGGCTCAATTGTCGCGCCAGATTCAACAACAACACTTCCTCGGAGGTCTGCATCTGGACTGACATCACCCTCAAATCGGGGACGACACTCACTCAATTTCCATTCGTTTGCTTCGAGATATTCCCATGGACGACCAACATCCAGCCATCGGTCAATATCCACTGGAGTGACCGAGACTGACTCACAGGTTTGTTGCAGTGTATCAGTGAGCTCGTATTCATCACGTTCGCTTGGATCGACGTCAAGCCATCCCCGTGCCGCTTCAGGGAATGCGTATGCCCCAGCGTTAATTCGGTTCGACGGCGGATTCGCAGGCTTCTCAACAACACCGCTTACGCGCTTAGACATATCCGATTCACTCTCATTATCCTCAGTGATCTCAAGCACTCCATACGCGCTTGGATTCTCGACACGAACAGTCCCAATCGATGGTGCAGATGCATAGAGTGACTCCAGTGAAGAGACATCATACAGATTGTCGCCATTGAGGACGACAAATGGGTCTTCAGTCAGTTCTGCTTTTGCAGCCCGAACTGCATCTGCTGTTCCGCGTTGTTCTGTCTGTGTTGCATATGCGACGGGAGTGTCCTGATATGATTCTCCAAAGTATTCTTTCACCGACTCTGCTTCATACCCAATAACAAAGATGAGACGTGATGCCCCGGCATTGATTGCTGCTTGTGCTGTATGCGCTGCAATCGGTTCACCGACAACAGGAAGCATCGGTTTTGCGGTTGACTCAGTGAGCGGTCGCATTCGTGTCCCCTTGCCGGCAGCGAGAATGACTGTTTGCATGTATAAACGCGGTATCGGGATTGAAATAGTGATTCGGGTTTATGATCTGGTGTTACCACCGAACTGATACAGCCAAAATAATGCATCTGATAGTAATGTGTGTGATTATATTATTGTGCACATAATTACCAATCACCATTCCAAGCTCGACCAATACACCTCGTGTTTCAGAAGCGTGCTTTCGCAATATCTCCAAAACTTCGCTCAAATTGCGGTGGTCGAACGAGAAATGCTGGTCACCCGACCTGGACAGTCATGGACTGTATCGGTTGAGAGATTACTTTCTCCGGTTCTGGTTTCGGTACGTTGCGTCAAACCAGGGAACTCTCGAACAGAGTCGGACAGAGCCGGTCCGGGCATTGATGTAAAAACGAAACCTGCTCGACAGGATAGGACCGGTAAGCATTATACTCCTATTGATATGGTGTTGTCCCGGGACGACGAAGTCTCCACGCTCTTGTTTGTCTCGCAGTCTAGAAGAGATGTTGCCACAATTCAGTCGGTTGTGCGTCGTTCAATTCTGCATTTGTCTGCATCTGTCTGAGTTCGGCAATACACCGCTTGGCGACCAGCGGATACACGTCCGTCGGTGTGAACGATCTATCGAGCGTCATCAGTTCCTGCCAATGCTCAGCCCAAATGTCCTCAACGACGCGCTGATAGAGGTCCTCATTAAGATGAAGACCAAACTCACGTCCCTCCTCAACAACAAGCGTCCGAGCCTGCTTTCGGATTCAGGCTGATGTACAGTATGTAGCGACGACGTATTCCGCCCCGGAGTCAGCGTCTGCAGGTCGCTGATCAAACTGCTCGCGATTACGTTCTTGAAACGCCTCCCTGACGAGTTTTACGCGGCGATCCCGAGTTGGACTTCGGATAACTATTCCTTCAACCTGGACATCATCTGCCAGCGACGAGGTGGGGAACGTGTATGTCGTTGGGTCGAAGTCGCCGCCAGACTGCTTGAGGATTGGTGCTGGGACAAAGGACATATCAATTGGAGCCTCATCAACGCGAAGTTGCTCAAAAATTGCCCATGCTGTCTCATGATCGAGAAACCCCTCATGTGTCTCTTCGTATGGATTTCCCGACGGTACCATTGTATTAACATTGGCATGTGGGAGGATATCGAATCCCACCAACGCGGGAAGTTCGTTTGTGTCAAACCCATAATCAAGTGTCGAATACACGAGATTCTCGGCATAGATGATCAGTGGTCCGTCGAATGTGTCGTGTAGGTGTCGGAGAGGAGCCGTCTTAACACTCTCACGGAGACACCGTACTGCACGATGAAGTGCGCCATCAATATCGGCGAGGGCATCGCGATGACTACCGCGGATTGTCTTTCGCGTTCCAAAGACGAGGCTGCCATCTCCGGTAGCGGTTTCAATGACCGCCTCTGGGTACTGTACTGCGTAGCGCTCATCATACAGTGTAAACCGGAACGAGCTTCCATCGACTTTCTCAATGAGTGTGAGTGACTCGGCATCAAAAAAGTCCGACGGGACAACCGGATGATCGTAACGCGGCACCTTCGGGTATATTTTCATGATCGTATGATTCACCTCAACGGACACAACTCGACGGGATGGCACTGTATCTTGAATCGGGGATTGAGTTCTTCACAGTTGATCTATGCGGACCGGACAACCGCCTCGTCGCAATCCGGCATGACCGCCAGATAGCCAACTACCGACTTATCGAACTGTTGCAAGCGTCTGTATATCCACCCAGCAAGAAATTCCCTTGGCATTAATCTAATCTGGAAACAATCGCTTCTGATATCAAGACAACAGAAGACGATATCGATGATATCCTGTCCGAACGAACGCCGTTGTTGATATTAACCGTCGTTTTAAATCTCACTCAACCGTCACACTCTTCGCCAGATTTCGTGGCTTATCGATTGAGCGATTCATTCGGTCAGCCATATGATATGCAACAAGTTGGAGTTGCGTATTTGCAAGTACTGGCGCTATTCTTGGATGGGTCTGTGGAATCTCAAGAGTGTGATTAGCGTATCGTCTCACCTCTGATTGCCCGTCAGTCACTGCAACCACCGGGGCATCGCGTGCTTGGACCTCTTTGATATTGCTGATTGTCTTTTGAGCGCGCTCTCCATCGCCGGTTACAACCGCGAATATCGGCGTCCGCTGTGTAACAAGCGCAAGTGGACCATGTTTGAGTTCGCCGGCTGCGAATCCCTCGGCATGTTCATACGTGATTTCTTTGAACTTGAGTGCCCCCTCGAGTGCAACAGGTCGGTGAAGTCCACGACCAATGAAGAAGTACGCATCATAATCGAGATATTCCTCAACGACTGATTTTGCGGTTGAATTATCGATAACTGATTGCAGTTGATTGGGGAGATCACGAAGCGCCGGGATCAGCTCACGCGTTGACTCCGACGTTCTCTTTGTACCGCTCGCACAGAGTCGTTCGACAAGGAGATTCCCGGTTGCGAGTTGTGATGAGAACGTCTTCGTTGCGGCGACGCCAATCTCTGGACCAGCACGGATGTACACCACATGATCACACTCACGAGCAGCAGTGCTTCCGACAACATTAGTCACTGCGAGTGTTGATGCCCCACGACGCTGTGCCTTCCGAAGTGCACTGAGCGTATCTGCTGTCTCCCCGCTCTGTGTGATCCCGATAAGGAGTGAATCAGAATCGAATGGGGCTGGTGCTGTAACATACTCACTTGCGAGATACGCCTGTGCAGGCACACCGTGCGCCCTGAACAGTCGTGCTACGTACAATGCGGCGTGATACGACGTCCCGCATGCGACCAATTGAACACTCCCTGGCGAATCAATATCAGATAATTCCTCGAGCGACACGGAGCCACTCAATTCGTTGACGCGACCGCGGAGGCACTGACGGAGTGATGCCGGTTGCTCATGGATTTCCTTCGCCATGAAGTGGTCATACCCACTCTTTGCCGTTTGGTCGGCACTCCACTCAACGGTCGTTACTGACGGGTCAACAGACGTTCCATCGCTTTCAGTTACCTCGACACCTGATGGTCGCAGCGTTGCGAACTGACCGTCCTCAAGATAAATCACATCACGTGTGTATTCAAGAAATGCAGGCACGTCACTGGCAAGAAAGGCTGCGTCCTCATCAACGCCGATGACGAGTGGCGAGCCATCTCGTGTTGCAAAGATTGCATCATGATCCTCAAAGACGACTGCAAGTGCGTAACTCCCCGTAATCCGCTCGACAGCGCGGCGAAACGCTGTCTGTGGATCGGCGCCGCCATCCCGGAATTTGCTGATAAGATGCGGCACAACCTCTGTGTCAGTCTCACTGACGAATTCAACACCATCGGCCTCAAGTTCATCTCGAATCGACTGGTAGTTCTCAATAATGCCGTTGTGGACAACAGCAACGTCTCCGGTTCCATCGGTATGTGGATGTGCATTGGCGTCCGTCGGTGGACCGTGTGTACTCCACCGGGTGTGACCAATCCCAGCAGGTCCATCAAGCGTGTCTGAGCGTGCTGTAACTTGCTTTTGGAGTCGGTCAATCTCGCCCTCGCGTTTTGCAACCTCAATTCCCCCATCAGCAACAGCAATCCCTGCGGAATCATAGCCGCGATAGTCGAGATTCGCCAGTCCATTCATCAATACTTCACGCGTTCCACCATCCGGATTAACACAGCCAATGATTCCACACATTATCGTAGCACCTCCGCCTCGTTTGGAATGTTTCCATCAATATGAGCATTTGATTGAATCGTTGCCGCAGACCCGACGAGTGACCCAGATGCAACTGTCACACCACCACCGACCGTCGCTCGGTCAGCAATAACCCCGCCGAGGTCGCAGTCCTCGTGTACTTTTGTATCAATACGAATATCGGCTGGTCCCCCAGCAATAATGACTCCCGGACCAAGGTGGACACCCTGCCCAAGAACTGTATCAATGAGTGTCGCGTTCTGCCCAACTCGTGTGTCACTGTCAACGAGTACGTTCGTCAGTACTGCACCCGCTCCGATCGTTGTGTTCTCACCGACAGCGACCCCGGGTCCAAGAACAGCCTGTGGTCCAACGACAGTGTCTGCACTGACGATAACGGGTGGGCGGAGTGTTGCATCCTCGTGAATCGTTGCTGTCTGATCAGAGAACACGCCGGGTGATTGCTCGGTCGTCTCATCACCAATCCGGTCTTGATCGAACAAGGTCTGCATGACCGAAAGAAGGTCCCATGGATATGTTGCGTCCTGCCAGGGACTCTCGGTTACAACGCCACGGACAGCACTCTCATCCGTGGTGAGGTCACGAATTGTCTCTGGAAGTGAAAGACGTCCCTGTTCTTGGAATGTCCGCTCAAGTGCAGCAAAGATCGACGGTCCGAATACATACACGCCAGCATTGAGCAATCGATATTCATCATCAGCTGGCTGTTCAATGAACTCTGTGATGCGGTTGTCATTCAATTCAACAGCGCCGTACTGTGAGGCTTTCTCACTCTCGACAACGCCAAGCGTCGCCGTATCGGTCGCTGTATGTGAGGAAGAAACAGTCTCAATCATTTCTTCGGTGACAATTTGATCGCCGTTAAGGACGAGAAAATCAGTTTCAATTGTTTCATCTGCTTGAAGAAGTGCATGCCCACTCCCGAGTTGTGTGTGTTGGATATGATACGTAATCGGTCGGTTGCGGTATGTCGACCCAAAGTGATTCTGAACCCGCGCACGTTGATATCCAACAACGAGGTGAATCTCACTGATACCAGCCTCAACAAGACTATTGAGTACGTGTTCGAGAATTGGAATATCACCAGCCGGTAACATTGGCTTTGGTCTGTGGGTTGTAAGTGGGCGGAGTCGGGTTCCCTCGCCCGCTGCAAGAATCACAGCGGTATCAATTGTCATACATCATCTCACTCAGAGCAGTCACATGAATTTTGTTTTCACGCATTTTGATAATCACGTTTATTGACGACAGCCAATTCGTTGTTGAGCTATCCCTACGAATCAGTTCATACTCGTGGTTCTATCACTCGTCTCAGGGATATCGGTATCAGACGTAGCATCTGCACGTCTCTCGGTGAGATACTCCCAGATTTCAGTGCATCCCGCGCCATCCTCAATCTCACTCAGGTGTGTTCTGTCATCGTGCTCTGCGGTCATCACATGGCTATTCAATGACTGGTAACTTAATTCTATTGCTGCATTTACTCAGAATCTGAGTCACTACTGATTATCGTAGATGATCCGTGATTTTGACTCTGGTCTGTCATCGTCCCCTACTGATAGTTGCTCACCACAAATACAATTCTTTGAATCGCCTCGACTGTGACACAGATTCAAATAATATGTTTAAGATAAAATATCCATATCAGTGTTATTGTGATTCGATACTCTGACACACTATGCATAGCATCCTGTCACCACCGACTGAGAAACATCGACAACAGTACGTATCTGAAACACAATCTCTCGCATAATGACTGTGGCATCGCCTCATAGAGGGGCGCGAACAGAATTCAGCAGATCACTTACCACATATGAATGACTCTCACCAGCCATCAGAGCTTCTCGATGCGTTTGAACTGACTGAGTATGAAGAACAGGCTCTCCGGTCGCTTATTGAACTTGGTCGCAGCACTGCTCCGAGTCTCTCAGAAGCGACAGGGATCCCAAAAGCCCGAGTCTATGGTGTTCTTGATAGTCTTTCCGATGAAGGCTTCATCAAAATAATCCCTGGGCGTCCAAAGGAATATGAGGCGAAGCCACCAGCAGAGCTTCTTGATCAAGCAATCGAGAACGAACGACAGGAATATGCCTCATTCAAAAAGCAGATTGAGGATATCGAAGAAGAGTTCGTTGAGACACTCGCGCCGATATATGAACGTGGACGAGATGAAATCTCAACAACCGAAGAGTTGTTCCACGTTGTCGATGTCGGAGAACCGAGTGAACGCGAGACGCGCTCAATCTATCGTGATGCGACGAACTGCGTTCATGTCATTACAAAGAGTTTTGAGTACTTTGACGCGGTTGAGCCAGCAGCCACCGACGCGCTTGAGCGTGGCTGTGAGATACGCGTGCTCTTTCTTGATCCAGAATTACTTGAGGAATCAAATCAAGCACATCAACAACGGATGCGTCAGCATCTCAATTCGTCATATCCAGCAATCGAGTATCGATTTAGTGCAAAGCGACTCCCATGGCGGGGGACGGTCGTCGATCCTAGCTTATCATATGACTCTGGAGCTGCTGTTTTGCTTGTTGAAGAAGAAGATATTCCATTGCACAATCGACAGGCGGCTATCACCGATAATGCGTCATTTGTCGCCGGATTAGAGCGATATTTTGATCTTATTTGGCAGTATGACACAGTGGATGACCACCCAAACCCATAGCCTGCGAATCATCAGTCATGTGAGCGGAATCGGTGACACCTGAAGCTCTATCACTCGGTGTTTTTCGTCTGCAGCAATCGCCTGATTGATGACTCGACTGTATGTTGTGGCTCCCAGTTGAGTTGCTCACGTGCTTTTGAGATATCGACCTCAAACCGATCAACGAGTGTCTCACCACTTCGTGGGTTTTCAACAAGAGTGACGTCTACGTCTGTGTCAATTTCTTCTTGCGCGCTTTGTCGAACCGTCTCGGCGACCGTCATGATTCCTGGGTCTTCCTTTGAGGCGATTTCGTACTTTTCGATGCCTGTTTCATCCCGGTTGAGTTGTTCCTGTAATCGCTCAGCACTTCGAACATATGCCCGGGCAACATCATCAACATGAATGTAGTTCCGTGATTGTGTTCCTGGCTCGTACACTGTCAATGGCTTCTCGTCGAATACTCTGTTAACGAAGAAATTGATGACCGTTCCTTTTGAGACGCGTTGTCCATTGATTGTATGCTCCCCATATAGATTCGATTTGAGAAATAGATGTGCTGGGAAGGTATCCGCTGCAAACTCCTCGACAAGACGCTCGCCAATGAGTTTTGTTCGTCCATACCAGTTCATTGGATCACGACCGTCATCAACACTGATTGGGAATGATTCTGGGTCACCAAGCACAGCCATACTGAATGGGAATGCAAGCGCTGCGCCGGTTTTTCGACAGAGCCACGCCACGTTCGTCGTGCCGGTAACATTCACCTCGTACGCAAGGTCAGCGTTCGTCTCACAGTCATCGACGCCGCTCACTGCTGCGAGATGTAACACGATATCCGACCCGGTGAGCGCATCCTCCAGTGCAGACCGATTTCGAATATCGACATGTACGACGTCCGTCTCACCGACCTCGCGTACGTCACCAAGATAGAAATTATCGATGGCGGTGAGCGTCCACTCCGGGTGTGCCTCTTGAAGTAATCTAACTACCCGACTTCCGATGTATCCTGCTGCACCGGTTATTGCGACGTGCAGTGAGTTACTTTGTTCTGTTGTCATAATCTCTGCTCCGCTGTGATTGTCCGTGATTCCATCTCTGTAAACTGCGTTGCAAGTTCTGTAATACCCTCTCGAAGAGTATATTTTGGTTGGTATTTTGTTTCACCGAGTCGGTCAAAATTCACGTGATACGACGGTCCAGGATGTTCATCCCGGAGATATGTTATTTCGAGTGTTTGATCAAGTTCCTCGCGGACGGCTTGCGCAATTGTCTCAATCTGGAAGTTTTGCGTGCTCGCTCCAACGTTATAGCAAAATTGTGACCATTGCTGTGGATTACATGCAGCATGTGCGTACGCCCGTGCTGCATCATGCACATGGATGAATGGTCGCCAGTTGCTTCCATCGCCATACACAGTCAACGGACGGTCCGTCAGCGCACGGAACACGAAGTGATTCACAACAAGATTGAATCGAACGCCTGGTGCATAACCGTAATTCGTACTCATCCGTAATGCAGTCCCGTCGAAATTGTACGTATCGACTGCATCCCGTAGAAGGGACTCCGCTTTGAGTTTTGATTCAGCATATGGATTGAGCGGGTCTGGGTCAGTGTGTTCAGTAATTTCTGTCTCGGCAGCGCGCCCGTACACGTTACACGATGAGGCAAACACGACATTTTTGACACCAAACTTTCCTGCTGCACGAAGCACGTTTTCTGTGCCGTCATAATTGATTGCGAACGTTTCCTCACGACGATCATGTGTGCTTGCCGCTCCAGTTATCGCTGCGAGATGAATGATTGTTTCAGCACCACGAACTGCGTTTTCAACATCGCCATACTGTTGGATATCTCCACGGATGAATGATAATTTATCAGTCGATCCCAGCCCTGTTGCAAAAAGATTCTGTGGGGAACTCGAAGCAAAACTATCGAATACAGTGACATGGCTCACAGAGTCATTTTCAAGCAACTGTGGAATCAGCGCGCTTCCGATATACCCGCATCCTCCCGTGACGAGCACATGCCCTGCGCTTGCGCTGTTCGTGGTCACTCCGCTTCCTCCGCTAATCGGTCCTCAAGCACGCTAGGAAGGAATCGATCTTCATGTGATTTGATACGCTCTGTGCAATCTGTAAGCGTTTCAAACACCTCGCGAATTCCCTCTTCAAATGTCACAGACTGACCGCCAATCAGATTCGCATATCGGTCATTTTCAATCTCCATTTTGTGTGTCTCGTCCTCATCCCGTGGGTTTTCGAAGTGTTCAACATCGGTATTGAACCCGAATTCTGTAGCGACATCAGCAATGGTCGTTCCCATCTCAACGATTGAGATTGGTCGCGTCACCTGATTGTAAACAACATGATCATCTGGTCGTTCATCAGACTCAGTGACTGCTAACCGAGTCAGCCCCTCGACAGCATCCTCAAGCGAGATGAATGGCTTCCGCTGTTTTCCTTTTCCATACACCGTAATTGGGTATCCGGCAACCGCTTGTGCGGCAAATCGATGTGCAACGACACCAAAGTAATAATCGAAATCAAACCGAGTCATGAGTCTATCGTCCACTCTGGTTTCTTTTGTTCCAGCTCCATACGTGATTGCAGTGCGAACATCACTAATCGGGATATCGAACTGACTGTGTGCAAGACGAAGATTAGCAGCGTCGTGGCTTTTCGTCATGTGGTACCAGGATCCCGCCATCGCTGGGAATGGAACCTCATCACGACTGTCTTGATGTTCCATCACTGTGCCACCCTCTGGGATTGGGAACTCGGGAGCGCCATAGACACCTGTTGTGGTCGTTTCAATAAGATGTGTGTCGACAAGGTCGTTTTCATGCAAGCCAAACACGAGATTCCGCGTTGCCTGCATATTATTTTGCTGTGTATAATTCGCCCGCTCACCATTAATCTGTGAATACGGCGCGGACGGTTGTGCCGCAGTATGCACAATCACCTGTGGTTCGTGGATTTGGCACAATTCATCCACAAATGAACGATCAGTGAGGTCGCCTTGGACGAATGAAAGATTTCTCAGCCCATGAACTTCCTGAGCGGCGGTGAGTCGGGTTTCCATTGAGGCGATTGGTGTTGCTGACACAGACCCAACTTCGGAAACCCACTCTCGACGAGCGAGATTATCGACAAGAAGCACGCGATCGTCTGTCTCTGATGCAATCCGAAGCCCAGTCGGCCAGCCAAGATATCCGTCGCCGCCAGTGACAATGATCGACATTAGTTACTCAAACTCTGAGTAACAACGCTCGCATTAAAATATTGTGTAATCGATAACGGCGCTGGATACATGTCATAACGCTCGCGATACTGGCTATGGGTTTGGGTGGCAACAAACATTTATAATCGTCGTTCCTGTCGCTGTATTAAGGAGACAAGCCACCTACGGACACAGCAATAATTTTTCAGAGAAGTATATTATATAGAGCAAGGAGAAAGCCCGGCGCTTCAGGGCTGTCTTTTACTCATAAGTTCATGGAGTCGTAACCGGACGTGTCAGACGCTCTCAGAAGTATTTTGAACGCAGAAAATCGAGGTGAGAAGCGATTCAGACAGTGATATCGGCTGTGGGGGTGACAAAACGCCGGTAATCAACTCCACTACAATTGTTCCAAAGAGGTGTTGAAACTGTGGATACCGAGGATTTCAGTCGTGCTCGCCGATTCCGATCCCGTTCCGCTAAAATCCTGACTCGATTTGTGGGTAAGAGACAGACCTCAAGGGCGGGGTTCTCGCCCTGCTCCGTCTATAGAGTAGGGTATAAAAATTGACCTTCTACTCCACAGTAGATGGGTTTTACACCCCGCCAACGTATCTACTCGTATGAGTGAGACTAAACGAGACGAGCGAGGCCGGTATACCCCGGAACACACCGAGGAAGAGGTACTCGATGCTGTTCAAGCGCACGAACCGGCGGGCACGAGCGAAGTGGCTGAGGAACTCGGGATCAAGCGCCCGAGCGCTGACTACCGGCTTCGCCAGCTCGAAGAAGACGAGAAGGTAACGAAGGACATGATCGGGAACTCCCTCGCTTGGAGCGTCACGGAGGAAGCATGAGCACCGATTCGAGCGCGAACCACAGCGACACCCCG
The DNA here is from genome assembly GCF_000237865.1 of Haloquadratum walsbyi C23. Classification (NCBI taxonomy): domain Archaea; kingdom Methanobacteriati; phylum Methanobacteriota; class Halobacteria; order Halobacteriales; family Haloferacaceae; genus Haloquadratum; species Haloquadratum walsbyi. The sequence continues at coordinate 2,475,293 of NC_017459.1, read as the reverse complement.
AGCGCGAAGATCACCCTCACGCAGAACGACGACGGCTGGTGGACCGCACGCGACGAGAGGCGCGGGCTGACGACGCAGGGCGAGACCCGTGACGACGCCCTCGACAATCTCGACGACGTCATCGACGCCGTGGAGAACGACCGTGGCGACCAGCCCACCGATGAGGAGCTCCGAGAGGCGGGCATCGACCCCGAGGACAACACTACCGGCGAGCTCCCGGACATTCTCAAGTAGCGACCAGCATGGTCACGCGAGATTTCAGCAGGTACGAGGTGGCGAAAGTACTCGTCAACACGGAGAGAAACCTCAGCAGTCAGGTTCCACAGAACCAGTCTGAGTCGGTTCTACCCTATGTTGTAGGGTCCATAAGACTATACATATGGAGGCGATGACATAGATTGACGGATGGCGTCCTACGCTACCGTCGAAGATTAGAGGAATGTCGAAGATGGCTATGTTGTCGGTGTGACCATCCGGCAGACGGAGGCTAAAAAATACCCGAACGGGCGGGACTACGGTCTACGCCTCGGAGGAGTCGGCGGCGATACCATCCTCCGTTATAATAATGCTCACGAACGGACGAAAGGTAACGAGCGTCATACTGGGAACGATGTTGAAGTAATTCAGTTCCCTGGAATGCTGACGCTCTACGAGCGCTTCAAGCGTGAAGTTGAAAAAATAACGCCCGTTCCGATAGACTGGTCGGAGTAGGACGCTTCCAGGAAGAACACACCATGCCCACGCTCAAAGTCACCATCGGCGAACGTGACCGCCTCGATCAACGCACACGTAGTCGTATCAAAGCCGCTCAGGAGGGTGAAGATCTTGATGACGCCCAACCGATACTGAACTTAGCCGGCTCCTCAGTCCGAAGAACTTGGAGTTGTTAGAGGTAATATCCAAACATGAACCTGAAAGCATCCGCGAAGCCGCCGAACTGGTAGACCGGGACTACAAGCAGGTTCATCGAAACCTCTCTGAACTTGACGATATCGGTGTTATCGAGTTCAAAGCTGACGGGTCAGGCACCGCCAAGAAACCGAAACTGAAGTATGACGGTCTCGAAATTGACATCTCTTTTGCGAGATCGAGTGAGAATGTTGGCACGGCAGCGCCGTAACGTAGTTTAGACTACTGCAGTCTGGACTACGACAGCTGAGAATATGCGATCAGCCTGCCGACGGATTAAGACAGGTGATGTGTGATAGTGCCGGACGCGGTCATTCCCGCTGCCAGGCGTGGCAGCCGACTCGGCGAGCTGACGGCAGACCGACCAACGGGCTGGTCACTGTTGTCAGGTACGAAGCGGCCCAGATTGTCGACCGGTTCGGCGACGCCTTCGCGGGGGTCCCGATCGTGCCGTGTCCGTCCATCAGACGTACGCTAACCACGAGTTCAGTCTTATTCCGGACACACTAACGCTTCAGTGAACGGCGAGGATTCTACCGCAGCGATGTCCCTATCATTGACATAGACACAACTAGAAGCCAACGGCTTCAGCCATTGAGGGATCCGACTCAGACCGCGGCATCGCTTTGAATTCAGCGACCTCACCGGTCTTCTCGACACAAGCGTACTGCCGCTGACAGGCGACCGCCGGGAACAGGTCGTGTCGATCAAACAGCGCTCGCGCCTGCGAGGTGAGCAGATATAGTTACATATATTTTGAATCACACCGAGGCAGCATCCCGCTCTGCAGTCTCCCGGAGCGGGAGTTGGATGTCAATTTCGTCGTATGGGACGATGGGACGCTTGGCTCGCCCCTCAGCAACGAACTCAACGACATCGTATCCTTCGAGCCGTTCAAGATTTTCCGAAACTTGTTTGATGTCTCGATCGACGACCCGAGCGGCCTCGCGGATGCTCGCGGGCTCTTCTTGTGCAATCGCCTGAAGAAGGTCGATAGCGCGCGGTGTGAAGACCTGCGCCAGCTGGTCGGTAGTTTCGAAACTTAGACGATAGGGAGCCTCCTCTCCAACTGCGTCGCCGGTGAGTGCCTGCGTGAATGCTTCAGAAGTGCGTTGCTGGACGGCACCGATCGATTCAACAGTCACAATAAGGATGTTTTGTGTCATGGGTTGTTGTTGTCCTGTGATGGCTTTTCTTCGCGCAACTGTTCAATCTCTGTCCAGAAGCGCTCTTGGACCGCCCCGTAGCCGGGAAATCGGTAGTCGTCGTCAAGTCCATTGGACGTGTGTCGTTCGTGGACGCCGTGGGAATTGTCATACCGTATTAGCGTCGTCTCGTCTTCAGTACCGAAATGAAGCCGGTACTTGACACCATCCGGGAATTTCTCCGACTCCGGCACGCTCAACACGCGGACACGGAGAACGGTGCCATCCGCAAAGCGCCGTTCCGTGTCTTCCAACACACGCACGTCGTCGGGTGCCATCGATATTTGATGTTTCGTACCACATCATAATGGATGTTGTGGTATACAACAGCATATAGACTACCCCAAGAGAGGTATCAACTCGTGTTCGACAGGCTCTGTGGTTTTCTCAACACGAGCGTATCTTAATGATCAATGGATTGAGGTTGCCGGTGTGTCCCAGTCCTCGTATGAACGCGGTCACCCCGGTCGCCGGGCGAGGGAGTCGACTCGGCGAACTGACGACGGACCGACCGAAGGGGCTGGTCGAGGTCGTGGGACGACCCCTGCTCGCGCACGTCTTCGAGAGGGCAGTCAACGCCGGGGGTGATGAGCTAGTCGTGATCGTCGGGCACGAGGCGGCCCAGATTGTCGACCGGTTCGGTGACGCCTTCGCGGGCGTCCCGATCACATACGTCCACCAGCGCGAGCAGGTGGGGCTCGGGCACGCCGTGCTTCAGACGAAGCGGCACGTTGACGGAATCTTTCTTCTTTTGAACGGCGACAATGTCTTCGCAGGGAGCGTCGCGCCCGTGGTGGAGGAGGTCTCACCAGAGGTCGCAGCGACGACCGGCGTGATCAAGACGGACGATCAGGGACGCGTGACGGGGATGGTCGAGAAACCGGCCGAGCCGTCGTCGACGCTCGTCACGACCAGGTGTTACGTGCTTCTGAAAGGCGAGTTCGTGCGGTCGCGCGAACGCTCCGAACGCCCCGAACCGCATCGTGGGTAGCCGAAGAAACAGAAACCACGACGAAGACGGCCCAGAAGTATCTCGATCAACTCGTCGAAGACAACGTCTTACAGAAGACCGACCGCGGGAGCCAGACGCTCTACTGCGTCGATCAACTGATGTCGAGCTATCGCGAAGTCGCAACCCTCCAGCGCGAGCACGACCGGGAAGAACTCGCCGACGCCATAGAGTCGATGCGGGCGCGGATCACAGAGTGGGAAGCCGAGTACGACGTCGAGTCGCCGAGTGAACTCCTCGCGAGTGTCGCTGACGTCGATACCCCTGACGAAGCTGAGAGACGGCGTGAGATCGCCGGCGAGTGGGACCATCTCGCTGACCGGTTAGCGATTATGAAGACAGCGCTGAAAGAGTACGACTGGGCGACCGACCGAGACGAGGTTCCGGTCTGAACGATGGGGTTGACAGGGACGATCGACGCGTCTGTCTATACCGGGCTTCGTGATGTCCTGAGTCGACTTTCGTGAGTATGCGGGACGAACCCCTGACACCTCACCGCGTCGAGTGCCTTTTTTACTGGGGCAGTAGTCAGCCCTCACACCCCACCGTGTCAGGTGTTACTTCGATTCACTTGGCACGGATATACACACACTCGGTACCGAGTGAGATTACTGGTCTCAACAGTGGATTCCTTCAGCAGTCGCACACATCGTCCCAGATGATCGTTGACCGTCCGTTTGGTGTTGGTCATGCGGGTTGATCGTCGCTGGCGCCATGGAGACACACACCTCGTACTGAGTGTGGGCGTGGGCGCCTGACTCGTTACTGCCGATCGGGATCCTTCATGACGATCTCAGGTGAGCGCAGAAGCCGGTGGACGCGATAGCTTCCCTCCTTATGCCCACCGCCGGTATGTTCGCTTTCGTTGGAACTCACTCGGTATGAGGTGTGTCTGTGAGCATAGAGTCTGGTCGGGGTGTCGTCCTAGCTGAACTGGGTCACACTGACTGCGTTGGACTGGTCCGGCAAGTGTTACTCAGTACGACGTGTGTGACGACGGTTTGACGGGGGTTCATCTCTCTATTTTACTCGGTACAAGATGTATCCCTCGTACTGCCCGCTGGAGGACCAGACGTTACATAGGAGCTCGATATCGACCTCGGTATCGTCGACGCCGTGGTTCGGGACTTCGACGCCATCGCGCTTCCGAAGGGCGTGGCAGCGCGGGTAGTGAGTTCGGTCGGTTTCGTTCGGCTGGTCTCCAGAAGATATCGTCCGAACTCTTGACACGGTGACGATGAACGCGACGAAGGCGCAGTCGGTCTTCGGTCTGTGCGACGCCGAGAGAAGTGTGCGATTCGGATACACCGTGTGGAATGCTCTTTTATCGACGAGGTGTGTGAGGTGATTGGCTACAAGCACCCCCGCGAACGAACGCGGAGCGCGCTGTTTCGACTGTCGAAGGAATCAACTTTTCAGGGGTGAGGCGGCTAAGTTCAAAGGTCTGAGGTCAGCGGCTCGGCGGCGGGACTGGTACTACTCGTGAAGCCACTCGTATCACTCGCCGATATCGACCAGTTCGTTCTTAACGCCATCCGTTCCGTACTGGTTAAAAACCTCGTCAACAGTCCTCGCGAGCCCCTCGGAATCGGTGTCTGGAAGCGCCTGCTCGTAGCAGAGAAGTATCCCTGCCATGGTCGTGTCCTCGGTGTAGCGGTTCGAAGTCGCTAACATTGTTCGTCACGAGAACAACACTGTTGTCCGCACACCACTGTAGCAGCGCGTCGTCAGTCGTGTATTCGCCGAATCGATCTTTCGCCTGCTCAACCTCGTGTCCGCGTTTCCGGAGCAGTCGATCGAAGACGCGACCGACGTGTTCATCAAGAAGGATTTGAGCGGTCGTCACTGAGCCGTTTCTTTGGGCTTCAGGGACAACTCTCGAACGCGGTTGAATGCCGCTTCGTTCTCTCGTTCGAGATCACGCATCTCTTTGATGTGCCCGTAGTAGTACGATAGGGCCTCGTAAACGTCGGAAAGCGGGAGATCGAACTGGTCTGCGACGTGAGCGGGTGACTGACCGCCGTCGATCACCCGGGCAGCGACGTGGCGAACACCGACTCTCGTCCCGTTGATTCGGGGTTCACCGCCGAGAACATTGTCGTCACGGACGATAGTCATATGTGGTGGTGCGGAACCCACCGTTATATCATTTCGGCAGATGCCCTCAACGATACTGAGATCGTCGTCACCGGTCGCGATATCGGGAGCATGTCGAACCGCGAGAGGAGGCGATCGAGATAATGGCTCAGAGAACCTTTGAAAACTAAGACTTGACAAGAAAATAACGGACTCAGACAGCTGTGCACTAAGTCTACAGCGATTTGACAGCGTTTGAGGACTCCTATCACTCTGCAGGAATTTTTTTCTTCTGACTTACCGGACTCCAAAATCAGCCGGAAGAAGTCTTGATGTAGCAATTCTCACCACTCAGATATAAAACACACATTCACCGTCTCACGCCCCCCGAGAATCACGAATAGAGACCGCTTACCTCCAGAATTGAAATTAATTTTCAAATCGCGTCGCGGTCATTACGTCGATCGCCTGTTAATTGCGTGTCGGCCCGCTTCGTCAAGAGCAGCTACTTTCTCGTCGACCCCGCCACGGTCGATATTGACGAGGACGGACGTGTCACAGATCTTCATCGGTGACTCGATCCATCGTTCCCTCGCTCAACCGCTCGATCTCGTTGGCGACCTTGTCAGGCGTTTCGTCGTTGAAGATGCCTTGTCCGGTGACGTCCGAGATCTCACCGCCACTGTCGAGTTTGTCGGCGATCACCTCGCTGAAACTCCGGTCTCCTTTCTCGCGTTTCAGTCGGCGGTACACGTCGTCGCTGATCGCGATGTTCTTGCTCATGCGTTACGTGTGAGTATCCATACATAAACTGGTAGCGGCGCGGGAGATGTCGCCGAACGGTTCACCGTGACGACGATCTGCCCGTCCACCGGCTAAACTACTCCTGTCGCGGGAAGATATCAACCAGACGTTTCCGGAACCGATGCGTTTTCACAACCCCGAACTCGCGGAACACGCTGGCGCTGAAACTGTTGGCGGCTTCTTTCACTGAAACCGAGAGAAAACGGTCGCCACAGCTGACCCGAACGCTATTATGAACACGATAATATTATCGAACGCATAATGATAAACAGAGAGACGGAACTCGAATGGCTCGCGTCGCATCTCTCACGAGCCGATCGACAGCTCCTCGTCGTATACGGGCGACGGCGGGTAGGGAAGACGACGCTGGTGACGTCGGCGCTCGACGAACTTGAAGACACGTCAGTCTATTATCTCTGTGACGAGCGGGGCGCAACGCACAACGCTCGGCGATTCGCGGCATAGTGCGCTGCTGCGTTCAACGATATCACACCGGATGTCGACGGGTTCGTCGAGGCGTTTCAGTATCTCACGGCGCGCGTCGACGGGTCGTGCGTGGTAGCGTTAGACGAATCCGCGTATCTCGTCGACGAGGACGACACAATCCCGTCGGTGTTTCAGACCGTTGTCGACGACGTACTCGCAGGGACAGACATCTCGCTCGTGTTGTTAGGGTCATCGATTTCGATGATGGAAGAGGGCGTGTTAAGCTACGAGAGCCCACTATACGGGCGCCGAACCGGACAGTGGGAACTCGCCCCGCTCTCGTTCGCGGACGCTCGCGCGTTCTTCCTGGATGACGATGTAGAGACACAGATCCAGCTGTATAGTGTGCTTGGAGGTGTCCCCGCGTATCTCGAACAGTTCGATCCAGAACTGAGCCTCCTCGAGAACATCGAGCAATCCATCCTCTCGAAAGGCGAGTTCCTGTACGAGGAGCCGGAGTTTCTGTTACGCCAAGAACTTCGTGAGCCCGCGACATACATGGCGATCCTCGAAGCTATCGCCGGTGGCGCGACACGCGTCACCGAGATCGCCAACGAGATCGGCCGCGACGCGAGCAGCCTCTCCCGGTATCTCCAGAACCTCACGCAGTTGGCGATCCTCGAGCAGGAGCATCCGGTGACGGACCCTGACGGCCGGGGACTGTATCGGCTGACGGACGATTTCCTTCGGTTCTGGTTTCGGTACGTGGTACCCAATCGGGGAACGCTCGAACAGGGGCGGACGGCTCCGGTCAGGTCGACGATTGCCGAGACGCTACCAATACACACGAGTCGAACCTTCGAAGCCGTGTGCCAACAGGCGGTTCGGACGCCGGCGTTTCCCGTCTCCTGCTCGCGGGTTGGCCGCTGGTGGCACGGCGGCGAGGAGATCGACATCGCCGGAGTCAATCGAGAGACTGGGACCTTGCTCCTCGGAGAGTGTAAGTGGACCACGGAACCCGTGGGTCGCAGGGTATTTGACAGACTCACGGCGCTCGAATCGGAGGTCCGGTGGCAAGGAACCGACCGGGAGGTGCGGTACGCGCTCTTTTCGCGGACTGGTTTCACCGACGAGTTACGAACCGTGGTCGACGAGCGGTCCGACGCGTCGCTATACGGGATTCCGGAGCTCGCGACGCTGTTCGAATCCGAGCGGTGAGCGGGTGGTGCTACCACGGGTTCGCATCGCGGACCGGCAGCGTCGAAACCGGACGTACTGCGGGAGTGCACAGGCTGACCGACGGATTCAGGTGTCGAGTGGTCGACCGCTTAGGCGTGGACGCGGTCATTGCCGCCGCCGGGCGAGGGATTCGGCTCGGCGAACTGACGGCGGACCGACCGAAGGGACTCGTTGAGGTCGCGCACGCCTTTGAGACGGCATCAAGACAACAAACGTCGTGATCGAGACGAGTGGACGTACGGCGTTACTAAGTAACACGACGTCGGATCCAACGGCATGAGCAGCATCGATCTCCCGTCGGACGTGTTGGACGCGATCGCGGCACCACCGGAGGATCGCGAACCGATCGTCCGGCAGGAACTCGCGGTGTCGCTGTACCGGGAAGGGTATCTGTCCTTCGGAAAGGCACGAGAGCTAGCCGGTCTTTCGAAGGCAGAGTTCCATCGGCTCCTCGGAGAACGTGGGGTGGAGTGACACTATACTGAGGAAGATCTCACGCTCGACATCGAGTACGCGTGAGAATACATCTGGTCTGGTTGAGCGAGAATAGACCACGTTTCACGACCGTCGATCCCGAAGCCACTGTGCGACTTCCTGCTGGAATCGCTTGAACTTGAACCAATGGAGGTCCTCGTGTAGCACCTCATACACTACGTCGTGGTCGACTTCTCCGTACCGATGTGCGAGAACATTTCGAAACCCAACGGCTTCCTCGATCTTCTGCTGTGTGTCACGAGAGATGATCTCCAACTCACCGAGTACCTGAATCACGTCTTTCGCCGTTCCACCCGCTGACATTTCGCTGCGCGGACGTGTTGCGTGAGATCAATACAGGACTGGATCAGATTCATCAGCGTTCGTTCGACTGCTCGCTGTAGTACGACGTCCGAAACGTACTCCTCCTTCGGGATCCCTCGCATCTCCGCAAGATCGTTCGTGTACTCGTGCGCCCGCTCCAGTTTCGTCGCGACGACATCCTCGTCCACCATCTAGATGTCTCCTCTGGCAAGCCGATCGATGAACTCGCGCCGGTTCCGTTCCCGATCGGCAGCAGTTCGATCGTACTCGGCGTCTATCTGCTCACGGTAGGCGGCGATCTCTCGTTCGTCACCGACCAGCCGAACTCCTTCTTGAAGGGCTGCGCGTGCGATCGGAAGGGGAAGGTCTTGGATGTCGCTCACGTCGACGAAGTCGTCCGCATACTCTTGGAGATCCGCATCGATACGGTTCCGGCGACGGAAGCGTTCTTTCGGGGATAGCTCCTCAGAGAATCGAAGGGTGACATCGACGTCGGACGAGTCGTGTGTCTCACCCCGGACTCGAGAGCCGAACAGGACCGCGAAGCGGACATCTGTAGCCGCGAGATATCGACGGATCGCCGCCACGTCCACGCCGTCGATCGCTGACCCGCTGTGATTCGACTCCACCATGTCGCGTCCCTACGTGATGAGCGATAAAACCGTTTGTGGACAGCATGGTCGTCCGTCGGCTCGGGTCGATCGGTTGTCAGGCGAGAGTCGTGGGAGGTCACGGGAAGTCACGGGAAGCGATAGCCCCGTCGATGGGGTTAGGTGACCGGCGTGTGGCGTCTCGCGTATGGACACGGTCATCCCGGTCGCCGGGCGAGGGAGTCGACTCGGCGAGTTGACGGCGGACCGACCGAAAGGACTCGTCGAGATCGCCGGGCAATCCCTCCTCGCGCACGTCTTCGAGACGGCGGTCGACGGGGGGGGGGCGGCGAGGTGATCGTGATTGTCGGGTACGGGGCAGGTCAGATCGTTGACCGGTTCAGCGATACTTTCGAGGGCGTCCCGATCACGTATGTCCACTAGCGCGAACGGCTGGGGCTCAAGCACGCGGTGCTTCAGACCGACCGCACGTTGACGGGATCTTTCTTTTTTGAACGGCGACAACGTCTTTACGGGGAGCGTCGCGCCCGCAGTCGAGGGCGTTGCGGAGGAGGACGCGGCGCTCGCGGTCGAGGAGGTGTCGCCCGCGGTCACGGCGACTACCGGCGTGATCGAGACGGACGAGACGGAGTGCGTGACGGGGATCGTCGAAAAGCCGACAGAGCCGTCGACGCTGGTCACGACCGGGTGTTACGTCCTGCCGGAGGACGTCTTTCATGCGTGTGCGTTGCTCCGGCCGTCGGTTGAGGACGAGTACCAGCTGAGCGAGGCTGTTAGGTTGTTGATGCGGGCGGGGTACGAGGTGGCGACGGTTCGTGTCGGTGGACGTGTGAACGTGAACACGCCTGCGGACGTGGAGAGGGCGGCGGAGTTGGTGCGTGGGGAGTGAGAACGGTCGTTCCCACGGATCTCTCTCGACAGAAGACCGGCATGAGATACGCCACGATCGACCGGATCACGTGTTTCAAATCGCTGCTCGGTCATTCCATGATATGGGAGTCGTTCGGGATCGCGAACACAGTGACGGCGCGCCGACAATCGAGGGAACGGGAATTCGTGTCGAGGACATCGCTTCAGCGTACGAACACAGCGGGTACAGTCCTGACGAGATCACACAACTGTACCCTGATCTCAGCCTCGGCGACGTCCATCGAGCACTCGCGTACTACTACGACCATATCGACGACTTTCGGACCTCGTCTTCGGAGCCCGCCTCCGCATGACGCGGCCGCTGTACTGTGACGAGAGCATCTGGATCCCCGTCGCTGATGATCTCAGCCGTCGCGGGTGAAGTTTTCACACCGCGAGAGACGAAGGAACGCTGGGAGAACCCGACCGAGAACAGCTCCTGTACGCGGTCGAACGCGACTGGATGCTATTGACCTTCGATGATGATTTTTCTCTCACTCGTCGAAGGCGAAGAGATGGAACACAGCGGGGTGATATACGCCTGACAGGCCGGACGGCGGATCGGTGATGTCGTGAGATTTTTCGACGAGCACATACAGAACCGCTCGGAAGACGCTCCATCGATCCAGTATCTGTGACGTCCGTCTCGAAGGATCGAGTCGGTGTGGGATCAGTCGTGTACTCGTGTGCCTGCTCCAGTTTTGTCGCGACGATTGCCTCGTCAACCAGCTAGACGTCTCTTTCGCGAGCCGACACGGTTCGGAAATATCATCACAGAGACCGCTGAGCTGGGTGGAATTGATATCAGCGATCTGTTTTGGGTACCGAAGACGCCCTATCGCCTCTCTTGAGGAGTGTTCTTACCGGTCCGACTGTGTCGTCTAGTAGCTAATCGACGGAGTTAGTGGACTCACTGTTAGTTGAGTGATCCGCCAATCTAGAATTTAATTATATCTCGAAGAAGAGTATCCATCGCTCAAGTGTCAAGCGTCTATCCCAGTATCTTCAGTTAAGCCATCGTCGTCCTCACCATCTTGATTAATGTACCGCCAATCTTCAGTGTCTAAATGTCCTTTGAGATATGCTTCACCGTCTTCGGTGATCATGTAGACACCATTGCCTAAGTTTTTGAGGAGGTCCTCCTCATGTAGTCTCTTACACCTCCGGTCAACATGCTGTCTGGAGTAAGGTAGAGATGCCTCTGTAGTCATCTTCGTGGGTGTTGTTGGGTCATTTTCATGAAGAAACTCTAAAATTCGGTCATCAAGCGAAGTCATCCACTTGCCTGAATGCCTCATAGAGCACATATTCAATGTCACAGTGTATATTACGGATGGATAGCACTTATACACCATCTAAGATACATATCGAATCCTCCCGTCAATTATATGTTACTGGAGGCAAATTTATGTTGTATAGAACCTGAGCTATGAATCTTCGATTCGTGAGAAAGTGGAAAAACCCCGGTTGCGGTGTAGTCGCACCCAACCGGGACGGGTTCTGTGCACAACCACAAAACCATGTTATCATTATGGACTACGGGAATTAAATCCTGCGAGACGATTGGCGAATCGAATCGTAATAATTCCGACTGTAATTTGTGCATCAACTTAGCCGACAACTACGACGTTTTCTTCGGCGGTCCACTCTCACTCTGTATACCGTGCGCTACAACACGGAGTGTTGACGCAGACACTGTGGACAGATACAATGTCTCCTCCGCTGAGAGCCGCCCATCACAACAGAAGTTAACCCCGCCGCTTACAGTTATCCGAGAAAACGCTCGCTTTGATCATGGCTCCTTACGCGGCGGGTCGGAGTGATGCTGGGCGCTATGACCAAACAGAACATCACTCTGCGGTGATCGACTGTGCGAACACACCAGCCCGTAACTCGCAAGCGAGGGATTCGACTCGTTGACCACACCACGAATCTCTCTCCCGACGGGATTACCTGTTCAGCAGTCTCCCCTCGGCTGACCGAGTGGATCCCGGACCTCCTCGATGAGCTCCGACCACATACCGAGCGAACCATCCGCGAGTATGCCACCACCGATCCGTGGCGTGTCAGCTCACAGTTTCTTTCAGAAACCCTGCCAGCGTGGCAGACCACAGAGAGCACATGGACCGACGACATCGCTGAAGCCGTTGCATACACCCACGCGATTACGGCGCTTGCGCTCACCTATCGAGACAAAGACACCAGTGAACTCAGCAGATACCACCGCCATCGACAGGAGGCTCTCATCGACACCGTCACGAGCATTGGTACGGGGCGCGGTCCAATCAACGCAGATCTTGGCGCGCTCGCGAAAGGCCCGGTTGCATTCCATCGCGAATTTGAGGACCACCCAACCGTCCTCACACTCATATTAGATGGCAGCGCGTGGACCGACCTCAGAGACCGCCGAACGGGCGTCCGCGCACTGGCGGCGATTGCTGTCCTCGCCGATGGGTTCGATGTCAGAATTGTTGCCTCTCCAACAGTTCAACGACACCTCTCGAAGCGGTATCCTCACTGGAGTGAATATCATCTTAATCTTACTGTGAGCCGGGATCGGTCCCCACATACCGACCATACTGATCACACCGATCACGCCACCGAGACTCTTGAGGCTGCATGGGAGGCTATCCGTGAACTCGACACCGAGCCAGGGAAACGCCGGCTTCTCGGGAATCTCAAGACAGGGGACGCCCGGAGTTACCGTGATCTCACGCATGACCACACGATCGATGTTGCTGAGGGTACTATTAGTAGATACGTCCTTGATCTGGAAGATCGCGATCTAGTCACGATCGACCGCCGTGACCAGCATAACACTGTCCAACTCACCAACCGAGGACGACTGGCTGTCCGGCGGTGTCTCGACGATACGTATGCACTTGTTCATCCAGATCAATGCCGGCTTAATCAATGTCTTACCGCGACCCCTCAGGAATTCACAAGTACAGTGTCGCCCCGCAGGGCGGACAGGGAGGCACCGACTTCCGATGAGTGGGTGGCGACGACTGGTGATCCAGACGGGGATGCTGAGTACGTCCAGTGGCTCACTGGTCCTGACAACGCCCCAGATCATCTCCACGAACGATTCAGCACTGTTGCTCACGACGATGCCATCACACTCGTTGATGACCATCTACACCCATTCGACGATGGTCGGGTCGCGTACCTCAGCCACACTGACGATGAAGCTCTCATTGTGCTCCAGTGGGGTGGTTCCCTCGCTACACTGGGACGTCTCGCAAACGCCTTACTGAGCGAGAAAGCTCTCTCGAAAATCCTTACACCCTCCCGACTTGGTCACGAGTTCGAAGCAATCGATGACGGAACCCAGGCGTATCCAGTCGACCGACTTCTCCGCCGTGGTCATCAGGTGGGCTGGTACAGCGACGCCGAAACCACCTACGGAGCATGGCGCGAGCGGATAACAACGGTTCGAGATCGACTGCTTACACGAGTTGCCGAACTCACGCACAGCGGTGATACAGCCGCCCGAAGCGACCTGTTCAAAGATCTTCATGGACTGATTGCCTCGGCGACACAGTTGTATCACGCGGTTGGTATCGACCTGACAACCACTATTAGAATTCCCGATACCGACGCACTCGCACGTAACACCACCCAACGACAGAATCTCTGTGCGTTTCTCAGTAAGACAGCTCCCAAACAGTCCATCTGCGGGATTCACTCAGGCTATCGCATGTTGTTCGAGGAACGACCCGCAAAGTTGTGCCGACGACTTCCCTATGAGACTGATGACGACGCGACGATGAATCTCACCATGTCATGGGTACTTTCGGGCCCGACCATCACCGCGCTTCACGACGAAATTACCACGACGCTCGCACGTGAACTCGCCACCGTCCGACAATCAATCGCCGAGGGGATTGAGCAAGTACCACCGCTTGAGATCCCTGTCGTCGACGGGACGACGTACCCCGCCATCCGGCAGGTGATCACCGAGATTGCAATGACCCACGACATTCGGTGGACACCTCGCGAGCAACAGCGACTGGTGCGGCTCTGTCTGCGCTCGTTCGGTCTGTCGGGCACACACAGAGCGTGTCCATACGATGTCGTAGAGAGCCTGCTGCGAGCGCTGAACGAGTCCGAGTCACACTCCCCAACCTCAACGCCTGCGGACGTCGAACGCGCAGCGGCTACACTCCCACCAGAGCGCTTCCGGTCCGATCTCACACCGACAGCCACCAAACTGTACGCCACCCTATTGCGAGCCGACGGTCCAGTTGGTCGCTCGGAGCTAATCGAGCAGGCGGATATCTCCGCAAGTAGCTATGACCGACGGATTGGCGATGTCCGCGAACTTGACCGCGTAACTGCAGTCCAGCAAGAGGGTCACCGCCGGTGGACCACAACAAGTCCGACACCACCAGTAACGACCTGGCTTTCGCCGAACAGCAATCAGATCGCACCGCCGCTAGTGATATATCGACAGCCGACCACACCCACCGGATCGAGAAGCATACCCTTCGACCACATGAGGAAATATACTCTTGCTGAGTGGGACAGACACCCACCACCTTCGATTGCCACCGAACTTAACGGAGATACCAGTCACATCACCGCGCATCCGATGATCAACGTCGACAAGAACCGACTGTCGAACAGCAATGCACAACAGTACCAACACCCGGACATCCAAGCCGATTCCGACCATCCCTATCACACCACGACACCGACAACACATCCGACGATAGCAGTCCCAACGCGACAAACACGGCTTCCGAATGGAGGTGAGCAGTAGTGAACGAACCAACACTCGACACGGTCACGTCCACGACAACATGGTCTATAGTTGACTATCACGATTCGACGAAGCCATTCGCTGAGAGCCTGAGATCGAGCTCAAGCTCAAGCTCAAGAAGCGCGTTGAGCGCATCTGTGCGCACTCCCGCAAGGCCGACACTCCCGAGATCAAGACGAACTAACAGGGCGCGACCGACAGGGGACTCAGGATTGTTTCAGTCTGCTCGTGACTGCTCAGCAGTGTTCTCCCTGATCCCACGAGGTCCGGACTCATGTCGAAGCGTTTCTGTTAGGATTATTCCTAACAGTTATGTGAACACTTTATGTTAACATATGTGGATGAGCGATGATATCACCGTGCTGGAAGAAGAGATCGAAGTCGACGCGACAGACCCGACCATCCGGTTTGATACCCACCACGGCGTTCATGAACTCCATCTGGGGTCGGAACCGTTCGAGATCAACTACCCCGGGCTTGTTGAGACCTTTCGCACATGGCGGGGGGCACTCCTGACATCGAAACGTGCCGACTGGTGACGTCTCTCAAGTACGGTGACTGACAAACGATCATGACTCCACTCCTCACATCATGACCCGAACACTCCACGTCCGGATCGAGTCTCCGGATCGTAGCGATCTTGAGGAACGGCTCGAAGCAATCGACGCCGGCGAAGCGGACCGGATATCGAAGCTCCCATCTTCCACACAGCGGATCACGGTCCGTGTTACGTGCCAGATCGAGAGGGCAACAACGCATACGTCGACGCCCGCAACACCGGCTACGAGTTTAGCTGAGAGCAGGTAGTCCACACTGTCATTAGTGTGGTGATACAATATGACTTGGCGGAATTATACGCGGAGCAGGCGCAATCCCACGCACGGTGTGGATACGCGCCGTCACAGTGGTAATTCCACACAGTTTTCTCCACAAACAGCGCATATGTGAATGTCAATGTCGACCCAGCGGTTACGACCCCAGTGTAGCCGAGCGCCCGAAACTGGCGGTTCAAGTGTAAGTATGAGTATGAGTGTCCGCCCACGCTGGAACCAGGGTGTGCCCTCTGTGCAAACAACAACCACCGGGCGAAGCTCGCAGTGAAAGTTAACTCCGAGTCCGTGTCCGCTGAAGTCTGAGTCTGTCGGTGTCGGACGCCCCGAAGCACAAACAACTCTGGGCGTGGGCGTCCGACTCTGACAAACGAGAGGAGTCCCGGGAGCGGGGGCGGAAGCTAGAGCTGAGATGTGGCACTCCCAGGAGACTACCCATCGACCGGCCCCGGTCACTCACCGATTCGAACGGTGTGGTGGCTTGGTATTGGGAGTCTGTCAACCCAACCCTGACATTCCCAACTCAACTCAACTCAACGCAGCGGTACGGTGCCGTTGGATTCCTCCCGTCTTCAGGCCGAGGAGGATGTCAATTTGTGATAATACGATGTGGGTTCTTGTATGGAACCGAATGCTGATCAGTCACAGACACGCTCCGCTCTCAAGGATATGATCTGTGCTGATCCGGACATCGTCTTTGCCGTTGTATTCGAATCACAGCTTTCGGGAACAGCAACGCGTTCATCAGATCTTGATATCGCTGTCAAGTTCACAGCAGACTATTCTGAACGGAACCGGTTCAAAAAGCGGTGTGTACTCTTTGGTGAGCTCCAACACGAGGAGTTCCCATCCATCGACGTGTCCGATATTGAATCGCTCCCACTGGACGTCGCACACGACGTGGTGAACGGCAAACTCCTTTGTGGTGATGAAGATGCGTTTGAAGAGTTCAAGACGGACACCGAAGCAGAATTTGATGAGCAGCGCGAAACGCTTCGCCGTCACCAGCGGGCGATCATCGATCGGATCGCGGAGGACGGATTGCGTGGTTGACGAACGCGTCGTTGGGATCAAACTCGAACAGATCGAACAATCCCACCATGGGCTCACACAGAACGAGGATCGATCCGCTCCGTGACGCCGTCGAAGTCGTCATCAAAGCTCAACACGGCGTTAATGTCGTGACGACGACACAGCGCGACCGTCGTGGCGTCTGTGAAACTCAACGCCTGATCGTCGTAGCGTTCGAACACATCGACAGCATCCTGAAAGACTGCCGCTGAGACACGGAGCAGCTCATATGCCTTCGGATACGGATCGACCCCCCTAAGCTTTGCTCCGAGCTGCCGTGCGGGGATGAACGCACCACCTCGTTTGAGTGTGAGCGTCACCGCCTCGTCGTAAATGTAGTCACTTACATACGGCTGCCCAAACTCGCCGTCGTACACGGCGTCAAGAGCAGCACTGGCGGCGGTATGCCGTGACGCATCTTGGTCATGGTCCGCGTACAGTACACCGGTATCCACAAAGACCGTCATCCGTACAGTACGTCGTCGATATCGCTCTCATCCGTTTCAACGCCTGAATGGAACCGGCCACGGCGCATGGCCTCCTTCTCTGCCGGTGACAGTGGAACTGATGACTCTCGGAACGAGTCGATCACGTCCTCACGTGATTCGTATGCGTCATCGATGAGGCGCGAGAGCAACTCCTGTTGAGTGACTGCTGACCCCGTCTGGAGTCGAATCTCCGCTTGGAGTTCTTCGAGACGAGATTTTGCATCGTCGTGGACTTTCACTGCCGTCGTCATATATTTGAGTTACATCTAACACTTGGTAAATGTTTCTACAGACAGAGCAGGCAAGTGCCTCGGGGCTTTGATGTGACCCCGAGGTGGTTCACGCACAACATCTCCCTCGCCGTGAGAAGTCAGAGTTGTCAACAGAGAAGAGACACTCTAGAGAGGAGTTTCAGACGTCTCGGTCGAGCTGTGTTTCGCAGACTCTGGATGTGCCGCAAACCATGCCTGCGCTTCCGAGATAGCCGTAGCATTCTCGGATTATGTAGCCATGGTCGCTCATGAAGTGTTCATTACGAACGTCATGGAAGACCCCACTACACTACTGTGCGTTGCGATGTCATTCAATTTCGTCTCGAACGGACTCGATCTGTGCTCCTAAGCTTGGCACCTCTTCTTGGATGGTTGTCCAGACGATTTGTAATTCGACGGTTGCGTATCCGTGGATCAACTTATCACGCATTCCAGTCATTTCTGACCACGGCACATCATCATACTCTTGACGGATCTCATCAGGAACGTTCTTCGCTACTTCGCCGATCACCTCAAAATTTCGGAGTACTGCGTCGACTGTCTTTGAGTCGTCAACGAATTCTTCGTAGGTCATCTCTCGTGTATATCGCTTGATCTTCTCGACGCCGTCAAGAATGTCATCGAGATAGTCCAGAACCGCTGTCATAACATGACGAGATCGTCGCGAACGCGGGATTCAACCCGTGGCTTCAACGAGTCTTTCGTCACGAGGTCGACCTCAATACCAAGTTCCTCTGTCAGTTCGTTTTCTAACCGAACGAGATCGAACAACGTTACTGGCTTGTCGAACGCGACGAGTATATCGAGATCGCTGTCAGGCTGTTGTTCACCACGCGCGTACGACCCAAAGATACCCAACTCGCTGATCGGATACTCCTGCTCAAGTTTCGGTTTGAGCTGTGCGAGTCGAGTTGAGATATCTTCGGTTGCCATAGGACATCTACGATTGTGCTAGGTAATTACGTTTTGGCAACAAGTGACCCTTCGAACCTGAACCCGACGTGATCGCCCTCCGGGACGAACTCCGTTGTGAGCCTGACGATTTCGTCGTCGTCGAGTGCACAGACTAGCACAAAACGCCCGTCCAGCGTGACGCTGTTGAAGCGATCGTACTGCGGGTCACTCGCGCGGGATACGCGTGCTCGCTGTCGTGCGCCACGAACCGTGTTACCACCAGTACCGTGTTGGACTGTGACTTGGCGGAATTGTTTTGTGACGATACGATGTGGATCCTCGTATGGAACCGAATACTGATCAGTCACCGCTCGTCTCTGCTAGCTTCAATGAGTTCGACAGCGTTTGTTTTGGGTCCCTCGACGGGTTCAAGATGTTCAGCAGCGCCACGCTCTTCGGTGTGTTCGGATTCGATTTCCCACCAGAGCGTTTGCTGATTGGTTTTCCGGCGGTCTACGTGACCTTGCTCAAATAGGATTTCGAGGCGCCGGCGAGCTGTGTCGGCAGAGCAGCCGAGAATGATTCTGATGTCAGTGGTGGTAACCCCTGGGCTGTCCATGCCTCGTACGGCGTCGAGGGTATCGCGGAGCGATGGCTCACGGTTGTCATCCACTGGCACGCCAGGGGGCTGTTCTCGTCTCATGATTATTATAATCCGTTGCTAAAGGCTCTTAAATCTCCTCACACGTCTGGATTCTGAGTTTCTTGACGAAGAAATGTTTGTGTATCCGTTGTTCCGTCTGTGACTGTAGTTACCACAAGGAGATGAGGAAAGCCCGTGCCCGAAGCTTGGGTCGCGAACTACGCGAGCTGGGACTTAATGAGGTCTGTCGAGATTGAACTGATCAAAACTGAACTCGACATGCCGCACTCAACCGCATACAAGTATCTTAGACGACTCGAAGAAATGGATATCCTGACTCGAGATGAAGATGTATCGCCCACGACGGTAACAGCTGACCCGATTCATCTTCAATTGAATTGGATACCGAACATGTTGTCATCAGTGCCACACCCGTCTTGATTGATGCGATTGGTCGACAACGCGAGAGCGAGGATATTCGCGTGTTTGTTGACCGACAGGGAGTTTCCAAACTGGCTGCCGCGCTCCATTACACGCTTCGGATTATAGATGGCGGCTTCACGCAGCGAACAGGTACAAACAAGCTCGGTGTCCATCCTGTTGAGGGGCTGACTGTGTTCACGGCGCTGCAAGATGTTGTCGAGGAGGCTGTGGCACATGACCCATATCTTAATCAGATCGACTGATGGGTTCGAAAATAGAGATTCCGTGTAATAGCGTACCCTAGCCATCATCGACAGTAGTGTCCTCATCGCTATGGGTGGACCGGATACCGAACAGTATCGTGCGTTCGAACAGTTCGTAACGCGTCGAAACCTCTCAATACATGTCCCAAGGCATGTTGCCGAGAAAATGGGAGAAAGCCTGAATGTGTATGTTTAGCAGCGTACCCGATCGCAGGCGGCACAAAATGCTGGGTGGCTTGAATCCGGGCGAGTCGATTTTTCAATCCCCCGCGTTTCTGAAGTCGTTGATAAAACCCGGAAGCGTATGCTGAATCTTTTTGTTAAGGACGTTACCGAAGATAACATTGAGAAAACGGACACTATTCTAGCGGGGCTCGCATATCAATACGCAATGGATGATACGACTCATGTCATCGTGCTCGTGAGCGATACGAAAGCTGAACAGGCTATTGAGGACGTGCTCACGGCTGTCGGTGTCGGGGATACCACAATGATCATAGAAGGACGGGATTTCATTGATACTCTCGTTGCTAATCAGTTCGGGTGAGATGTCAGGATACCTAGGTTGAAATAGCTAATACTGCCCGGTGTATTGTCATATGCCCGAATCAATTAATTGGAGTGGATATAGACTCATTGTATCCCATATGCACCGTGCAGTGCTTGCCTTCCATCATAAAGTAAATATCAAGTCATTGTGATTGAGAAATGAATCCTCACACTGGCGAATATGAGTTTCACAAGGTTTCGGTTTAATACAGCACTGTTCAAGAAGCGTCTGAAATCGGTGCTTTATCCGTGCTGTGATCGAACTTTCAGATTACCAAAACTCCACCAACAATCGCTGCTGTCCCAAGTCCGATGCAGACAGCCCAAAACGCGACTCGCTCAATGATTCGTAAGAGCAGATCAATACTGAGATATCCAACAATCGCTGCTGTAATGAATGCGGCAATCGCAGCCGTCGGTGTGAGTCCCTGTAATCCGGAGTCGACTGCGGCAAGAACCCCTCCACCGATTGCTGCAGGAATCGATAACACGAACGAGAGTTTCAAGAGGGAGTTCGTAGACGCACTCGAAACGTGGGACCTTGTCGTCGCATGTGACGTGACCACTCCGGCGTGGTATCCCGCCCAGCTGTTCAACGTGCGGATTGTCATCATCAATGACATCGTCAAGAAGTCGCTCCCACCACCGACCGAACACCGACCACCGAGGGGAACGATCTACACTCACCGCGAGCCGCGCGTGAGCGAACCCCGGGATGACGTTCCGCCGCTGTTGGACCGATGGAGTGATCTCGACATTGAGGCGCCGGTGTTCATCGCGGGTTGGCAGACCCCGTGTTACGCGCCTGAGCGAATAGGGAGCGATGAGTACGTCACCGGTCGCAGTATTGACTCCGACTTCGGGTAGAGCGCGTTCACTCACAGAAGAACATGTAGGGAAACCCATGGTTTCAATCCTCGGATGAGTCCAATAACCACAGAAGAGAAAAGTTACTCCCAGATCGTCTTGTAACCGGCGTTGCTGATAACACCGTCAGTCGTGAGGATGGCATCAGTCTCCTGTGCGCGGTGACTAGCGACAATCAGGCCGTCATGGATGCTGAACTCGTCCAGCAGTTGGGCGTATTCTGCCAGCTCCGCATTACCGACGGGCGCGACCGAGATCGGTCCGTTTCCAACCAGCGCCTGACGGGCGTCCTCTGGTGTCCCCGTGAGAGAGATGCCCCGAATGTCCTTGTCGCGGGAGACCGAGTACAGCACTTCAGCAATCGCTGTACTTGGTGTCTTGATGACCGTTTCCCCAGCTTCAGCTTCGGCGAACACTTGATCAGCCTCCTGTGGGAGCGCGTCGACGAGATAGACCAGCAGCGAGACGGCGTCAGTAGTGTATGCTGCCATCTCAGACTTCTTCGTAGTTCCGATCGCGGCGATTTCGAACGCGCTGTCCCAATTCTTCGGCGATCTCCTCACGCTTCGCATCCGAGGTGTCATCAGGAACGAGCATCCCACGTCCGCCGGTACGAGTACGCTTTTTCACCACGATCCCCTCACCAGTGTCCATCCAGACGACCTCGTCACCGGGATTTATGCCATATTTCTCGCGGAGTTCGTGAGGGATCGTCGCCTGACCCTTCTCTGTGACACGAGTAGACTCACTCATATATAGTAATACTTGCTATAATAGCTTACTCTTGCGCTGTGTAATTGCGTTTTGACGAAAATATCTATACCGCCGTTGAGAGGACATCAGAATATGACAAGGGATGTTTTCTCGTCCGGAGAGTGATACGAAGACCGCTCAGAAAGTATGTGATTCGAAATGCTGGATCGTATCTAAAGTACTGAACACACGAACACGTCCTTCGTATCATATACTCTCAATCACACTGGAGATTGTCCGTTCAGCATTTCGATCATCTATCAATATCCCAATCGGCTCACGGGGACTGAAACCAAGAAGCATCACAACGACAGCTGGGAGTTTCGAATAAAGCGCGTGTAACATACCAATTGCAAATATATTTGCGGTAATAACTAATATATCTGATATATATTCGATCCCGCGCCGCCCGATGGAGCAATCACGAAAGAGCAGGAGGTGTGGACAGAAACGACACATACTCGAAATCGAATCCGCAGTGTTGCCTTTGGACTCCGTGACCCCGCAACGGTAGCGATAATCGCCGATTGCATACAGTGCTCGGCGGACGCTGCATGGACTCATCTTGAGGAGTTTGTCACACTTGGAATCGTCCGGAAATATGAATAGATGACTGATGACTGAAACTGCTAAAGGCGCGATGGGACGCTGCTGCTGAGTCAAATGAATCAGACGATACAACCATAGTCAGGCTGACAGTTGGAAGTCCTTGCTGTATGTATTGTAATTCTCGATTGCATCCTCAACGATAGAAAGGCGAGATAATATGAGTTCCCAATCGCTTGCTATGTTCCGCATTTCGCGTGTCTGAGCCAGGCATTGACTCGACGAATAATCGCGCAGAGCGGGCTCTGCGCGAGCAAGTAGTCCTTCGGAAGATGTTTCGGACCCTCCGTTCGGCAGAAGGGGTCCAGATTCACGAGACAATAACAACGATGTTGGCGACGTGGAAACGACGAGGACTTGATCCACCTGAACAGCTCCAGTCAATTCTAGGTGGGAGAGAACTTCGGTAAGAACGAGAGGTATCACTGAGCGGTGTATCTTGATCTTGCTATCCAACTACGACTCGGTCATAGTACGATCATTGATTCACTGATTCATAAATTTACGTCAGACATCTAATGCCGGTCTAGACACTCTCGAACGCTGAATTCCGCGGTATATTACTCCAACAGACCCATATTTCACAAGATTGGCTAGGAATCAGTGAATTCTTGATTCATGGATTCAATGAATCCTCTACTCGCTATGCCCGGTTCCTGAGTACTGGTTTCGCTACTGGCATTACTGAATCAGTGATTCAGCCCTTCCTATAGTAACAGATTCCTTGATTCATTATCTCTTTGATTCACTGATTCATTGAATCCCGGCTCGCCGAGATCTATTGCATTCCAAGAATCAAGTACTCCTTGACTCTCTGATTAATGGTTTCAATAATTCATTGATTAACGGACTCTATGATTCACTGATCTAGCTATCCTGAAAATCTCCTTGTGGTGATCTCGTTCAGCTGGGCGACCGTCCCAGCGCTGTCTTATGTTCGGATGCTGGCGGCCACAAGCAAATGAAAACGCGTAAACCGGCCCACTAATTCCTCATGGCTTCGTCGTTCGCTTCGTTGAATGGGTTGTTTACGGGAAAAGCAGTGCCCTCGTTTGTGAACACTGCAGTGCTCTATTTCCGTGGCAAACGTTTATGATTTCTAGTTTCGTAACTCTATACAAGATGAGCTACGATACAGAACACGTGCGAAATGCGGGGGACACTCCGAGGATGATCACCGGAATCCCCACGTTTACAGAATTACTCGAAAACCCGTCCCTCGCTAGCCTCTATACATCGATTAGACGCTCAGCGACTGCCACGGCCCCCGAACTCGTCGAAGCAACAACTGTCTCGAAGAAGACGGTGTACGACTATCTCCATAAGCTGGAGCAGGCGGGTCTGATCAGCAAGGCCGGTGACGACGCCGGGACCGCCGTATACACCGCTGAAGAGTTTGAGCTGATATTGACGGTCCGCGAGACAGAAGTCTCGATTACTCCCGAACTCATTGAGGTGATCGCACAGAAGAACGAGTACCCCCCGATCAAACGGGTTCTCGAAGAGCACGGCATCGTCACGTTCGCACTCGCATACGATCTCGTAAAAGCACACAGCGAGGGGGACGTCACAATCCGGCAGATCGCGAGCCTCACAGACCTTTCGCCTGGTACTGCGTATGATCTCGTCGAAGCGCTCTATTCGATTCTCGATCTCGGTGACGACGAGTCACCCCCGACGACGTACACACCGGATGATTTCGATGAGGACGAAGGCAATCTCCTCGAGGAATTCGCCGACAAGCAGACCGAATGACGAGGATGTATACTGCGAATATTGCGGACACGGTGATGTTTCGGAATTTAGGGAAGCACCCCACTCCGCGCTTACAATCGCTCAAGCGTGCCGTAGAGCAAGCCGGAACAGAAATTTGGGTGCCAGCAGCGGTCTACCACGAACTGGCGGATACTGGGAGTACCGACTCACCGACGAACCCGTACCTCGATGCGGCTGTCGAAGAGGGGTGGCTTCGGGTAGCCACACCGCTACCAGGTGATCGCACAAAGGGGTTCGATAGTAGTGCTGGACCGGTTGAGAAAGCGCGGTTCGTTGCAGATGAGTTTCTCAACCAGCAAAGCAAGTACCCAGAGACGAACAACTGGCGAGATGCGTCGTTGGTCGCGTTGGCGGTTCGATTGTTCGACGCGAATGCCCGAATTCGTGTGATCACCCACACAGCGGACGAAAATCTGGCAATGGCGTGTGCTCGTCTCCCTCCCGAATTCGGGTACTACGATATCAAATCCCGATACTACAACCCGCCCCAGACAGCAAAATCCGAGTTTCCAACCGTTGACCAGCTTACGTGGAATGGGTAGAGAAAGTTGCGGCGGTTGGAGTAGTGTAGCTGGAAATTCAATGGTGTAGATATGCAGTATGGGGGACCGATCCTCTCTCTACATATAGAGCAATATGTATGCTACGGAGGTCAGTACGCGAAGGTATGGCAACTGAAGAAGGTCCTGAGGAAACGAAGGTGGGCGACCAGGGGATGGTGACAATCCCTGCCGATCTCCGTCGACGTCTCGACATCGAGCCGGGGGACAAGCTTCGGTGGACCACCAACGAAGAGGGGGACCTATCCATCGAGATCATCCATCAGCGTGAGGGCGTCTTTGACGACTTCGAGCCGGTGGATGCTGGCGAGACGGACGCAGCCGAGGTCGAGAGCGAGTTCGGGGCGGAATGATGCCGGTTGCCCTCCTAGACACCAACGTCCTCTTCCCAGTGCAAGCGCCCGTGACAACTACCACGACCGCGCTCAGGAGATTGTCCGAGGTATCGACCACGGCAACCTTCCGGATGTTATGGTGACGAACTACGTCGTCGCGGAAATGCTGAACCTCACCGGCGAGAAACTCGGACCAGACGCTGCGAACGAAATGCTGGATCGGCTCATTGAGGGCGCCCACTTCGAGATTGACCACGACCGAAAACGGATTTCAACGCTGTTCAGGCCCTCTTCCACCGGTACTTGGAGCTCTCATTCGTCGATTCGACCATTGCGGCATACATGGAACGAGAAGGTATCGAGTACCTCTACTCGTTCGACGATG
This sequence comes from Haloquadratum walsbyi C23, assembly GCF_000237865.1. Taxonomy (NCBI): domain Archaea; kingdom Methanobacteriati; phylum Methanobacteriota; class Halobacteria; order Halobacteriales; family Haloferacaceae; genus Haloquadratum; species Haloquadratum walsbyi. The sequence goes on along the minus strand of NC_017459.1, from coordinate 2,449,827 downwards.
ATTTCGACGCGCTCGACGCCGTCACGCGGCTGAACACTGCGGACAACCCCTTCAACTGAGGTGAATAGCTTCGGAGTCACCCCCCGAGGTACTCGGCCTGTTCCGCCTGTAGAGGCGTTATTCGCCGGTCGGTTCAAACGCGGCAGCCAGTTGTTCACGCATATATTCTTGCCGAAGCTTCCGGGCTCGCGAATCTGAGAGGTAATTTTGCAACACGACGTCGGCGCTGGCGCTGCCTTGTTCGGCCGCAATTTCGTCGAGGCTACCGAGAACGACGTCGAGCGACGCAGAGTACGCGTCGTACCAGTACCGCCGCCCCATTTTCGGCGCAGGTGCCACTCCGTCGATTTCGTCGGCAAGCCCCACACGGTCAGCGAGCTGTGAAAATCTGTTCCAGACTGTCCACCGTGGGATTGGCCCACCCCAGGCATGGGGTGACGGGAACAAATAGCCGTCTCATAGTGATTAGTTCGAATAGTTTCACCGACGGTGTCGAATGACGCGGTTTAAGGGGCTCCTATCACGGCACGGATAATCACGGCGGTAAAGACTTGCACTAATCACTATCAGTCGTCGTGATCGGTGAACGTCGCGAGTCGGTCCTTCAGGACAGTCCGACCGTAGAGCAGCGTCACCTGGCCGGGGCCGTTCTTTCGATCCTTGAACACGATATACGGAACTTCGTCGGTGGAGACGTCGAGGACGAACTGGCGCGTGTGGAGGCGCGCGACTTCGCTCGGGCGAAGCCCCCACGCACACAGTGCGAGGACCAGGAGGTGTTCTTCTTGATCGTCGGTCGCTTGGTAGAGCGCACGGACGTGCTCGGTGGCGAGACACGGTGTGTCGATATCGTCATTAACCAACACTAACCGTGGATTGAACGAATTTGTTGGTTAATATGACGTTCTCCCGAGGCTGCGGCGAAAAGCCTTTAGTAAGCTGCGGCTCCTTCTATGCGTATGAGCGATCATGTCCGCGACGGTCAGACTTCTCACGAGACTGCTGATGCAGTCGAGACCGACGAGGAGGATGTGGATCGCCGCGAACTCGATGCCCGCGTCGAGGACCTCCTCGACGGCGACTACGTCACATTCGACGAACACAATCAGAACCGCTAACTCTGAACTCTGATTCTCTCCGCTGTATACCGGTAGTTAGTTTTATATCCGTTTTGTCGTTACTGTTGGGATTGTATGTCGGAAAGCGGCGACGAGCACCGGTACGTTATGCGCCAGCGGGCGGACAAGCAGCTGTCAAAACTGCCGGAGAGCACGGAACGAAGCGTATCTTCGCTGGCGACGAGCAAATGAACATGCCGTCTCACACAGTCTTGAGGAGCTCATCAATGAACTCGGGAGTCTCGAAATAATACACGATCAATATCAAGAACAATTCAATGCCGGGACACTTTCCGGTTTTAATCTGCCGTCTGAGGCAACACACGCCGAGATAGAAGCCCAACTGGAGACAATTTCAGAGTGGGCAATGGTATGTGAGGAAATCGGTCGATATAAAGAGGCGATTCGGGTCACGCGCCGAACAGGGGATCGGTTCACGACCTGAATCGATGGATCCAGTCGTCGAACACTTGTTTGAATGGTCATATGCACACACCCGTTAGCCACCATGGTCGCTGGTCGAAGGCCAACTGAGGAGAAACCCCTCATCACGTCGGTGGGGAAGACCATCACCAAACAATACGGGCAAACTCAGATGAACTGAACCGACCAGACTCACACTCGCTATCGGTTAATGGATTCATTCTGGCGCTTAAACGGAGGATTTTCTCCTAGTATTCTGTAATCGCCCGCTCAAACTCTCGAAGAGAGGTTGGACATTACATCCCAGACGAGTCCAGCAGGATTCTGTGATGGAAACGTATAGCTTTCATACGAATACGCAGACTCCCCTGTCCGCTCTTGGAAATGACCCCAGCCCTCCACGTGTTCTTGCTCATGATAATGCCACCCAAAATCTCGTTCAGTATCGCTATAATGAAACGAAAACTCTGGTCTAGCATCCTGCCTCTCTCCGGCAAACCATCGAGCAGTGAGCTTTGGGTTATCAGTGTCAATCCCCCACCGCTCTGTAGCTAGATCTGCAACCACTTTTACAAAATCGCCAGCGGGAAACCCACGGGTCCCTGTAACGATTGGATGTCGGTCAAGTTCTTGTTTGATACTGCGAAGGGCGCGATGGGACGCTGCTGCTGAATCAAATGAATCAGACGATCCAGCCATAGTCAGGCTGACAGTTGGAAGTCCTTGCTGTATGTATTGTAATTCTCGATTGCATCCTCAACGATAGAAAGGCGATACAATATGAGTTCCCAATCGCTTGCTATGTTCCGCATTTCGCGTGTCTGAGCAGCCGTCTTTGTCTCTGCTGCACGGTTGCGAAGCTCGCTTGGTGATTCTGTATTATACTGTTCCTGCCAATCTTCAATCTGGGATTGCAAGGAAGTCTTCAATTGAATGAGCCCATCACGATCATGTTCGTCGAGTAAGTCTCGAAGCATCTGCATTCGGGTGTGGAGCGGATCAGGGGCGTATAGAGCTGTCCCATCCTGATCGCTCCTCAACAGCACGTTCAATTCAACAAGTCGCGTAAGATGATTTCGGGCTGTATTTTCGGCAACATGAGCCTCAGCCGCAATGTGAGAGACAGGCTGTGGCTGAGAGACAGCACTGGCAACTGACTGGATGCGGTCAAACGCAGTTGTCTGCTCTTTCCAGGCTTCAACACCAGCAGAGTCAGTCATATTATAATGTAGTAAGACAAAAATAATAAAACTATCTCCAAATAGAATATGTGAAGCAATGATTTCGGGCGAGGCGTTATCCTAAGATGAAACCAGCACAGGCTCCCGATTGACATCCTTCCCGCGCGAGAGCGTGAGGATCCCTCGAGGGGGAGTTTGAGCTTCCGTGTTTCCTCTCGGTTCAACCACGCTTTCGCGTGACCTGTTCAATGGGAGCCGTCCAACATTGAGGCGGAATTTGACGATCAACGTGAGACGATTCGCCAGCACCAGCGTACGGTCATCGATCGGATAGCAGAGGACGGATTACGTGGTTGACGAACGAGTTATGTGCCTTACACTCGAGCAGATTGAGCAATATTACAATGAACTCAAAACAAAACGAGAGACACTGCCCCGGCAAGAATTCCTCTCGAGTATAACGGAGCAGCGTGCCGTCGAACGGATGTTCGAAGACGCGATTCAGGCGTGTGTCGATCTCGTTCAACACATCGCCTCACGAGAATTCGGATTCGGTGTGAGGATATCTAAGGGCGCAATTAGAATACTTGATCGTGAGGAAGTGACTACCGAAGAGACGGCTGACACCCTTGTCGCCGCAATCGGGTTTCGAGGGACGAGACCCGGTGCTCCATACTAGATACAGTAGTGAACAGCGAGTATGATTTAACGAGGACGACAAATATTAGTCATTTCTGAGAGCGTATTTTATTACTCGAGGCAATAGTTCCAAATATACATGACAACAGCCGATATTTGCTCCGAACTGTGGGAGGGTGACGTGAACGAGGCTGCGATTGAACAGTGGAAGGTGGATACAAGTACGTTCGACCGTGTTCGCCATGTCAGTGATGTCACGACTGAACCGCAGGCAGTCAGTGCGATAGCTGAACGAGCGCATGTGAGCGAGTCGACTGCGCGAAAATATCTCTCTATACTAGCGGAGACTGGTTGTGTCAAAGTAATCAACACAGAGTCCGAAACGCGGTATATGCGTGCTCCACAAATGCTGGCAATGAAGCGCATCGCAGCGATTCATCGTGAACATACAAAAACTGAAATCCGGAACACAATTCGAGATCTCAAGACTGAACTCAATAATTTCCAAAAGCAATACGATGTTGCTACCGTCGACGAACTCACTCTTGAGCTGGAACCCGGCGACGATGGCTGGCGAGATATCACCCGCTGGCAACAGATCGAAGAAAATCTTGAGATTGCACAGGCGGCGCTCTCGCTCTATGATTTCGATCCTGACGATAGCCACGCTGCTGCGGTTCGTGTTGCTAATCAGTTCGGGTGAGATATCAGGATATCTGCTTGAAATAGCTAATACTGTCCGGTGTATTGTTGTATGCCTGAACCGATTAACTGGAGTGGATATAGACTTATTGTATCCCATATGCGCCATGCAGTGCTTGCCTTCCATGATAAAATAAATGTCAATTCATCGTAATTGAGCAATGAATCCTCACACTGGCGAACATGAGCTTTCACAAGATTTCGGTTTAATACAGTACTGTTCAAGAAGCGTCTGAAATCGATGCTCTATCCCTGCTGTGACTAAACGTCTCAGATTACCAAAACTCCACCAACAATCGCTGCTGTCCCAAGTCCGATGCAGACAGCCCAAAATGCGACTCGCTCAACGATTCGTAAGAGCACATCAATACTGACATACCCAACAATCGCTGCTGTGATGAATGCGGCAATCGCAGCCGTCGGTGTGAGTCCCTGTAATCCGGAGTCGACTGCGGCGAGAACCCCTCCACCGATTGCTGCAGGAATCGATAACACGAACGAGAGTCGGAATGCATCACTCCCGTCATACCCACGTAATAATAGCGTTCCAGTCGTCATCCCTGAGCGTGTGATTCCGGGGAGGATCGCAATCCCTTGTGCTGCCCCGACTAGGATTGCATCAATAATGCTCGGATCCGGTGATGCGACGACCTCTCCTCCAGGAGACACACGCTGAAATCCGCCCATTATAATCAGTAATGCACCAATCGCAATGACGACGGCACCACCAGTGAGTGCTGAGACAATTTCTTGTAGGATAGCGTAACTCCCGATGCCGACAACTCCTGAAACACCTGTTGCAACTATATAAAACACGAGTGGTGCATCACTCTCGCCGCCGCGGAGTTGGGTTATTCCTGCGTCGATTAATTCATAAATCGTCGTTCGGTAGTATGCAGTCGCCGAGACGGCTGTTCCAAGATGCAAGAATAACGCGAGGGTAACGGCATCGCCTGGTTTTCTTCCAAGTGCAGCGAGAATGACGGTGATATTCCCCTCACTGGATATTGGGAGCCACTCAAAGAGACCCTGTAGTGCACCGAGAATGATTGCGACAATGACTGACTCCGCCATTATAGATCGGTCATAAAATTAAATTGAATATTGGTTTGTGTGTCTGCGAGTTTGATTGATCAGGTCGGTGTTATGAATTTGGTCTAATGAACTACCAGAGTCGGTATGATATCGTCTTGAATATCGATATGGGGCAATCGTTGCATAACACCACTGATTTTAGTTCTCGTTATTATTCGATATTGATTGTTTGCTTTCAGTAACTTATCATATTACGACTGCCGCTCAAGTTCTCGAATCTAGTTAATTGACTCCTGAGTATGCTCTCTCGGACGCTCTCAGTCACAAGCAAGTATCAGGAATACCAGTATTTTGACCATTGAGTGATGCCTGTCCGAGTGAGGAATGCATGTGCATGTCCTGAAATCGAATATGCCACGAGAGTCGTGATTACGCTCCGATAGCTGATTGCAACAAGTGGTCGGTTCGCACGGTGAAACTGACGTATAAAGATGTTGTCTACTCGGACAGAGCGTTATCAGTCCAACTAATAGTCCTGCTCGGATTCAGTGTAATCGTCAATGAGGGGCGCAGTGTCGACAGAAGCCTCATCTGACACTATGAATTCCGCTCTGTCGTATGCGATGACGCATCCTCATCTGTGGCTTCCGTCTGGTCTGACTCGGTATCATCATCCCGATCTGTTGGTGGCTCAGGCGGTTCGAGTAATTGAACGAGAAGTTGTCCATATCGCGTCTCTGCAAGATCCTCACCGATACTCACGATTGATCCAGTGAGTTGTGCAAGTTGTGACTCACGCCACAATGGAAGCACCCACGCAATGAATGCATCAAGAAGTGTAATGAACGGTCCAACTGTCCATGTCTCGCGCAAGTCAATGACAATGACTTCAGGCTCTGGCTCTTTTGTGAGCCACCGATATAGAAACGAGTGTATTGTCGCATCAGCAATCCACTGACCACCACGACGGAAAGCAGAGACAACTGTACTCTCGGATGTCTGAGTAAGCGCACTCACCAGTTGTGAACGCTGGACGGTTGTCTCCAAACGAGCGCGCAGTGATTCGCTCGTATCGTTATCAGTCGCAGACATACCAGTATAAATCAATACAATCGAAGATACTCACAATGCTCGTGTCACTCATATCTTTGATTTGCGGATGTATGATAGTTAAATTATACATATGATAGAATCAATATATATGCGGCGGTCATGATTCATTGAATTAGTCATAAATTACTCGATGTATACGTTTTATATCCATGAGTTTGGTCGGCATAGATTGTATGTCGTGTATCGATATACATAGTTAATAATCGAATAGGCTCTGACGAGTCGTGCCTGTGCAAAATACTGATATAATCATTTTCTAACTTACCTCGATAATTCTGAGGATCATATCACGATTACTGATTGTGTGATTGTGTGAACATAGAGATAGAAATTAGATAACATCGATGACGAAATGATTTTCACGCCATAGGAAAATATGCCATCTGATGCAGTACTCTGGTGATCTGTGGTGGATATAATCGACGACGAGGGACGACTCTTCGGTGCAGTCAATATTATTGATGCGCTTGTTGTGCTTCTTGTGCTCGCAGTTACTGTCGCCGGCGTTGCACTCGTGTTTGGGCAAAGTGATGAGCCAGCACCCGAACCCGAACCCGAGACAGACACTGTCTATGCAACACTTGATTTAGGAACTCAATCATCAACGATTGCAACAGTCATCAATGAGGGCGACACATACGAGGTGACAGATTCGAACTCACTCACGATATCCGATCTGTATGTCACGCCGAATGGAGATGGACGCCCGCGGGTACTTGCTCGCGTGGCACTTACTGGACAGTTGAGTGATCAATACGACGGCATCTCATATGATGGTGCTCCACCGCGGCTTGGGCGAACGCTTGAGATTGTCACTGGCGAGTATCGCGTCGACGGACGCATCCGAGCACTCGGGGATGCTCAGACTATCTCACAGGATCCGGCAACGGTCGTTGTCTCTGATCGACTCTCTCGCAGCGCCGCACAGGCGATTGCTGTCGGTGATGCAATTCGTGTTGCTGGACGAACGACTGGCACTGTTGAGGATCTTGCGGTATACGCGACTGATGATCCAAATGCGCATCAAGTGTATGCGCAACTCAATGTCTCGGCAACACAACGACAGGGTGAACTCCGATTTGGGGGAAGCATATTGACAAATGGGGCGTCAATCACGCTCCCAGGTGATGAGTACACGTTGAGTGGAACGGTTGAGCGCGTTGGTGGTGGACTTGACCGTGCAACACGCAATGTGCTCATTACGAATGTTATCGATGCAACGGATACCAAACAAATCACCCCTGGTGATATTTCATCTGTGGCAGGATACCGAACTGCTGCTGTCGAACGTGTTACTGTCTATGATACGAATAATCCTGACCGCAAGCGTGTGTTCATGGGACTTTCACTAACCACAGTCCAACATACTGATCGTCCACAGTTCGGGGAGATGACTGTGCAACGCGGAAACAATGTTTCCGTTCAAACGGATGCATACCGGCTCGTTGGGCAAATTCAACGCACCGGAGCACTCGAACAGCGCGGACGGGTGACAACCCGAACAATGACATTCCGTCTTGCAGGAGTTCGCGAAGGACGAGCGAGTAGTATCCAGCCAGGTCTTACTGAGCGAAGTGGTGAAGATACGATTGTCCAAGTGACAGATGTCAATCGTCGTCCATCGACAATTCTCATTCGTGGTGATGATGGATCCCTCGGTGTGTTTGATCATCCGACGAACCGCGATGTGACAATTACGGCGCGAGTCCAGGTTCGACAGACGACTGACGGCGTTCGTGTGAAAGGACAACCAGTACGACAGGGTGAGCAAGTGACGATTGATCTTGGGGTGACGACGATTCGACCGACGGTTACTGGGATTCAATGAGTTGGGTGACTCGCGACATGAGCAGTTAGTCACGAAGACAAAGCCGCTATACAACCAGATCTAAACATACCATACGGCATTGCGGCGCGTGAGACCGAAATTGTAACCAAGAAATACGGCTGCTACTTTTATCAATGGACTGTCGGTCTTTCAGGATATAGTGCATCTAATACTGGAGGAGTCTGGTGAGCTAATTTTCAATACGTCTGAAAATAGGGATTGCATGGCGGGGGATACTGTCGAGACTGACGAGAAGAAACGTTCACTGTGAAATATTACTTGCGTAGTCAGTATCCTTGTGGTTCGATAGACGCTGGTCACGTCATCTGCATTACTGCTTAGGGTGATAATATGATTAAGTGTTGACCGTCAAGCGATTAAACTGTCTTTCCAGAAAACGGGTCAAATCAGTGAGGGTTTAGACAATGGCAGTGACCGTGGTCATATAATGACATCTATTCTGAAACTATCTTATTTCGAATGCTGCCAGTGCGGTTTAATCACTTCTTTCCCATTTAATATCCTATTAACTATGTTATTTATCGCGTCATTTGAAAGTATTCTTTCTTGTGTAATATATATATGTTGACCAGATTCAATTGATGAGTATGGATAATCAAAACACTTTGAAACAAATAATAGGTAGGCAAGTCTCTTTGCCTTCTTTTTCATATTCTTATTACAATCTAAACTTTTGATGTTTTTGACCATAGTTTTAAATTCTGCTTGGTTTTTTGGATCATGTGTTACCCCAAATCCATGATATGGTGGATATCCACCAGTAATAACAGGAACTCCGTGATATGCCATCTCTAATCCAACTGTTGAAGCATACACAATACCTGCATCGAGATCGCGGATTAATGAATACGTATTTACGTCAGTGTCCGGCGGGAGAAATGTAAAATTGGAAGGTAAGGTATCATATGTCTGCTCAATCCAGTCACCAACACTTTGGTCAGTGCCTTTTATTAGCTCTGCGGGATGTGATTTTATTACAAAGTGTGTATTTTTATTTTGTGCGCCAATATTAATTATATCGCTTAACCAATCAAATATATTCCGATAAATGGACTGCTTAGGTGCTAATGCCCCATCCCACAACAAGTGTGAAAAAATACCAACAATATGATCTTTTGAGCTATCTACAGATACTTTATTTTCGGTAGTATAATATGTGCTCACAATCTCACCAGTCTCTCTTCGTTTCATGACTTCCTGCACTCGATTTTTTTGCAGTGATGACAATCCCGTATTAATTGCAGAAAGTACAGTCTCTTCATTAGCAAAATTCGGGAACGGATTTCTATTAGAAGCTCGCCCAAAACTGACTTTCCCAAACTGGTATCCACCACCACGTGTGTATGCATTTATACCATTCTTTGAACAAATTTTCGCAGGAATACCACCGTGAACATAGGCTGGTTCAACAAGAAGAGCAGCTTCTATATCAAATTTATTTACAAGCCATTGAGTCGAATCTAACATTATAGCCCCGGCTTTGATAAATTTACGATATGGATCCATAACACGATCTTCATCGTTATTAAGTGTATACTTCTGTAGATACTTCCGTGTAGAGGCAACTGCATAAGGTGACAAATCAATACCATTATAATTAAATGAATCAATAGTAGATATGGATCCATCCAAATCACAATCATAATTTTCATCAAGTATATCGTTGATACTAATAGGGGAAATTCGAAAATTCTTCTCAAATAAATTTATTCTGTAACGTTGTATATCTAGAGCGGCCTGGGAGTTAGTATAATACCGAGTGCTTGGCTTAATGGGTAACATTCCATTATTATACAAAATGATTGGCTGATATCCCTTTAGTTTAAATGCAGTAGCTAGCGTAAATATCCCAGTTGGCTTTATTCCTGGTATTAGAGTTAAGAGTATATATCCCTCACGTTCTTTATTTCTTAACTCAAACGAACTAATTTCATCACATACGTTTAATTTGGGAGTGATTTGATTGACAAAATTATCATATAAAGATATCAACGGCTGTGATACACTAAGTGTTGAAGCAAGATTAAGTGCTTTCCTCTTCATGCCTGTCACATGTCGCGTTCTGAGTATATAAAAACGGCGTGAGCCGTTAGTGACGGCCCGTAATGTCTGTGCAATTTGATTCAGCAAACAGGCCGTCAGAAGGCGTAACGGACGCCTCTAACATCAATTCTACTGATCTCGTCGCTGACGAACTGTACTCGCTGCTCGACGAAGTCGACAGCGAGTCGATTGCCGATGAATTCAAGATCGGGCTCCATTCCGACAAACACGACTTCACAAACCACGTCAAGACGGCTGTTCGTGAGGGTCTTGACCCCTCCAGCTCACTCGCTGAACTTGAGGATAAGACCATTGTCGACGACTCACTCGAACACATGCCTAAATCACGGTTTTCAGAACTCACGAACGACCGCGACTACTGCGCGGTCGTTCAGCTCCTCTTCGAAGTACTGCACACACCACAGTTGTATCATCAACGTGGAGTTCAACGAAAACGACTGGAGTGGATGACACGAGGTGTTGTCGCTGTTGATGCCACAAACCTCGAACTTACGCGCTCTGTTGTCGTCTCAGACGAGTAATGGCTTAGAGAACCTTTGAAAACTAAGGCGTAGCAAGAAAATAACGGACTAAGATAGCTGTGCACCAAGTGCACAGCGATTTGATAGCGTTTGAGGATTACTATCACTCTGCTAGAATCTTCTTCTTCTGACTTACCGGGGTCCAAAATCAGCCGGTAGAAATCTTAGTATAGCAATTTTCACCGCTCACATATAAACCACATATTCACCGTCTCACGCTCCCTGAGAATCACGAATAGAGGCCGCTTGCCTCCAGAATTGAGAATTAATTTGCAAATCGCGTCGCGGTCATTATTCGTCGGAGACGACGACAAGGTCTACAAGATCGACACAGACGATGGTGGTCTCGAACTTCACTGCGCAGCACGTGTGGATGGAGAAAATAAACATCCACTCGACGCTATTGTTACAGAGGGCGACACCCACGAAAGCCCGCAGTTCGATCTCCTCAAGGAAGATGTCGAGGTCTTTGCAGACCTCGACTCGGTAATCTGGGTCTTTGACCGCGCATACACGCGATATCTACGGTTCTGTGAGATCAAGCATAGTGACAATGATTTTGTCACACTGATGCACTCAGACGCTCGATTTGAACTCATTGAGACACTCGAAGAGTTCGAGGTCACCGTCTCAGGGAACAACGCCGCTCAGCCGACTCACTCAGATGAGGAATCAACACGACGGGTACGGGTTCGTGATGAACGAATTGAGTTAGCTGAGACTGGCGAAGAGTTCCGCAGGATTGTGCTGGAAACGCCCGATGGAGAAGAGATTGAGTACCTGACGACGCTGGCGTCGTCAGAGTACGATCCAATCGACGTAATCAACATCTACACACTACGGACAGTGATTGAGATCCTCTTCCGAGAGTGGAAACAGTACCTCAACATCGAGAACTTTCACTCGAAATCGCTGAACGGCGTGTTACTCGAGCTGTTCTGTGCATTGATTGGATATATGCTGGTCGTATGGTTTCGCCAACGCCACCCAGTCAAGGGTGGCGTGACGCGTGCTATCCAGAAAGTTCGAACCTTCTGGAATGAGACGCTAGATTCATTCGGCTAATCAATCTTCACTTCCCGGCGACAGCCGTCACCCACCAGCGACGGCTGTCGCCTGTGCGGCGATCATTCATCATTTCTTTCCCTGAACTGCTATTTCTCTTGGCTCAACACGGATTTCACCGACAACTGCTCGATGAGTGAACTCCCATACGATTCTTACCCAGCAGTTCGTTGGGAGAGAATTTCGCCGGGCTTTATGAACTCAGAACGCGACAGTGAATATCCCTCCTTCAGTATCCGGACAAAAATTCTTGACTTAGAGGGTGTAATAAACGTCTTCACACATCATAGTAGAGCTTCTGACCGTTATGGAGCGTCACTAGCTTAGAAGGTCGTGCACTTGGTGTACAGTACATTGAGATGCTTAGAGAGTGCCTTTTCGTTTCCGAATTATGATTTCTCTCACTCGCTCAGCGTGGTTTGACTCGGAGTGAACGAACGCTGTGAGGATGGTCTCAACAATCTCGGAACGGCTGACTCCGAGTTCGTCACACTCAGCAACCAGTTCATCCACTTCTCGCACGATTTCCTCGTCAACAGCGACTCCGAATTTCTCTTTTGCCATAGCTACGACAGTCTAAGAATAGCGTGCATCAAGTGCACGGCGGTTTCAATTCGTTAGGGCTGATTCAGCAACCATGAGAACTCTTCTATGACACCCTCGACTTATACTATTCAATCTGGCGATATAATCTTTCATGACCTAGGCGATAATACATGCTATCATCAAATCTCGTTCGACTGAGTACGATTATTTAGGTCTAAGATAATAAGTATTGTTTGTCCGTGGAACCTGTTTGACCGAGACAGCGTCTGTTTCTAGGAGTGGTTTCATCTGCTCAATAGTGTCGATAATTTCGTGTCTGTCTAATATAGGGAACTTCTGTTTCTGGTATTGTCGGTGCTTCGGGATAGATTCGTCGCCGATGACTTTGTGAAAGCCATCGTAAGCAGCGATAGCCTGATTACACAAGCTAGAGCTCTTGATACGCTGCTTCAATGAGCCAGCTAAATTCGGTTCTAGTAGGTTGTAGTTTCGCTGCCTGGTTGTATCAAGTGATTCAATAACGTCACACATGAGCTCAGCAGCTGATTCGTTGATGTTGTAGAAGTACTGTTTGAGTTCATTTGTCTGCTCGTCGGTCATCTTATATGAATCATCAGCTTCAAGCCATGCAGCAATATATTCCGTAAGATCTCTTCGAGACGACGCTTCGTGGCTTACAATTTGAGGCAGCCGCGATTCGTACTCCTCGTTTTGAACTGGTCGGTACGACACGACAGGCGTACCCATCATTGCGCTCTCGATCCCTGTGGTGCAGTCGTGGTGAATTACGACACTCGAACCCGCGATCCAGTCTCGGACATCTCTAGCGTCCTCAACGTGTATATGTTCATATTTTCTGAATGCCGCTTCATACGTTTCGTTCTTTTCTGATGGATGTGGACGGATGACGATATGCGTCTCTGGGAATTCCGTTTGAAGATGGTATATCACCTCGATAAACAAATGGAAAATGCGATTATTGTAGCTTATTTCAGAATTACTGGATGGATCATAAATTTCCTCTGATTTTTTTATTACGCTCTCAGCGTATGGGTTTGCACTCGAAAAGTTCCCGTTGATGAGGATGAATTGTCCATATTTTTTAATAAATGTTTTTGCCCGCTCTTCATAAATAAAACGGCGATTGGGGCGAAGAAGATCAAATCGCGGATTCCCAGTCACATGTATTTTATCAGTACCTGAATAATGCTTCCGTACCGCATTTGCGGGCTTCTCACCCCATGCACAGAACGCATCGATGTGATTGAGAAATTCTGTCTTGTTGATTGTGAATTGATCCATCGACTCGAATACGGCGCCTTCTGTATCAAGTCCGCAGACTGTAATCCCTGCACAATCCATCTGTTTGAATAATTCAACGTTTCCGTCTCCAGGATCTTTCGTGATGTGTATATCCGGCTTTATTATTCCCAGAGCGTGTCGAATTTCGAAATAGGGTCCGAGGACTACGCCGTAACCGCGCTCTACCGCATTTAATCCGACCCAGAGTTTCCCGTCAAACTCTCGTACTTTCGTCTCAATAGGTATAGATATCACCTTCTGATTATGATTATTCATTAATTGGATATATTTTGATGACCTCTAGATCTGTATGAATATTTTGTTCGTGCGATACGTTGTTAATATGATATATTATTCATGCGACATATCTAATTCGAAATAAGCAGTATTTATTATCAGCTAGTGACCTAATATAAATGTAAGAAATAATGAGTGAGTCAAAGTTACAGAAAGTAGCACGCAACTGGGACGACATCAGTTGGTGGCGCGACTCTGCTATTCCCTACGTAACTACCAAAATCATTCGTGCATACTTCAATCGCCGTCCCCCTGGGGGTACTGATATCATGAACGAAGACTGGGATAACCTGATTATTTTGGACGGATGCCGGTACGATGTCTTTGAGCAACATAATACGATTAATGGTAAGCTATCGAAACGAAAATCACACGGGTCTTCGACGCCAGAGTTTCTGAATGGAAACTTCGACAATCAAACCTTCCACGACGTAGTATACGTGACTGCAAACCCCCAAGTCAACATTCGATTAGACCAGCCCTTCCACGCTGTGGTCAATGTCTGGGAGAACTCGTGGGATCATCATTACAATACTGTTCTGCCTAAGCCAATGATGGAGGCGACCAAACAGGCATATCACGAATACCCCAGCAAACGAATCATCGGTCATTTTCTCCAACCACACTATCCATTTATTGGTCCGAAAGGACAGAAATTAGCTGACCATGCTGGGGGTGAGCTCAGCTACCGACAAGCACAGGGGAAAGAACCGAACAGGGACGCACCGACGATTTGGGATCTTCAGAATGATGGCGTTGTGTCCAAAGAGAAGGTGTGGGAAGCGTACATAGATAATCTACAGATAACGCTCCCACATGTCGAAAGCTTGCTTTCTATCTTCGATGGAAAAACAGTTGTGACATCTGATCATGGTAACTTGTTCGGTGAATTCGTTTGACCTTTTCCGTTTCGGCGATACGGTCATCCACGTGAAACATACACCGAACGACTCGTCGAAGTCCCATGGTTGGACATCGAAGGATCTACACGAAAGAGCATCAATTCAGAGATGCCAGAGAAAACCAGTGAAAATACCACATCTGATGTAGTGTCGGATCGGCTAGCCGATCTCGGATATCTATCTGAATGATTGAATTCCCCAAGTAACTCTATCATTGATGCCTACTGAGACCCTAAGAAAATTCCCAATTATCATATTCACTGATGAGAATAATAAAATGATGTGTGCAAGGATGCATCTTCACATGAGTACTTCGAGATGAAGATAACCTACGTTGTGCAGAAACTGAATCTGGATGGTGGTGGTTCAAACTTCAGTCTTAAACTCATGGCCCAAATGCTCTCAAAGGAGGGTCACGACGTTACAGTCCTTACCCTGGATCCTTCGAAGAATCATTATCCCGACGGTCTCACATTCGAGGTTGTCAGCTCCCAGACGAGGTTCGGGACTCGGATAGGCGGTCTCGAGCACGCATACCGTGCAATGTCAGAACACGCTGCTGGCACCGACCTCTTTCACGTCTTCTCTCCAATGTTATTGCCTGCTGCGGGATACTTTCGCAAGCGGAACGAGGAGACGCCTGTTGTGGGCCGATTGAATACCTACACCAGATTCTGCGTGAATCTGAATCGGATGGATGGAGAGTGCCATCGAAACTGTACTGCCCGAGCCAAGTTCGCCCATCAGGACGCTTCGATAGGAAAGCGTATCGCGAAGATTCCGTTCTACGCGTCACGGACTTTCATCGAGCCCAAATTGAGCGGAAAGCTTGATGAGTACTTTGCGATCAGCCCGGCAGTAAAAGAAATCTACTCCGATGTCAGTCTTCCTGCCGATCGAGTTTCTGTCGTTCCGAATTTCTACGATCCCACGTTCGGGTCTGACGAGATCCCGTCACATGAAATCGACCCCAGCACCCCTCTCCAACTTCTCTACGTAGCTCGACTCTGCACGTTTATAAACCGCCCTCAGAATGGAGAAAGAGGTGGTCAATATCTTCCATCAGTCCATCGAGATCGCGGTCTGGTTGATCGCGCACCCAGGAAAACATGTTGTAGATCGTCTCCTTGAGACCGTGTTCGAGTTGTGATCGGAGCGACGAGGCTTTCGAGACAAGTCGCTCCGAGGCGCTCGATTCCGGACCAAGCCGAAGAAGGCTGTAGGCCAGCATCTGAAGGTGCCAGTGACGACTGGCACCGTCAGAATCACGAACCTCGCAGTCTCCTAAGCCAAGATCCTCTTTCGAGTCCTCGAAGAATGTCTCTACTCGCCATCTGTACGAATAGCTCCGAATAATGTGTGCCGAAGGCGCGTCAATCTTGCTCGTCGCAAGATACTTTACTGGATTCTCTTTGTCCTCATCGGTAACCTTCTCTGTGATTACCAGCCGAACTTCACCTAATTTCGAGACAGGGACTGTCTTAGTCCAAATTTTGTACGTTTCACCGTCAACTTCTCGCTCTTCCTTGTCGATGCACTCTTCGAGCGCATCGACGCGTCTCTCTTTGTTCGCGTAGGTCACCTGTCGGTTGCCCCGTAGTGGTCCAATCCAGTCCTTGCCGTGTGATTCGACGTGTTCGATCAGACCGGAGTCATGAGCAAACCATGCATCGAAGAGGTAGGTGCCCGCAGGCACACCTACCTCTTCTTCTAATTCCGTGATTATCTCTCGTGCGAGGTCGTATTTTGTCTCCTGTTCGTCTTCCTCGTCCTCGTCGTCGGCCTTCTCGTACTGGCGAAAAGCAAGTGGATAGGACGTTTTATCATCGGTATAGAACGCGTAGACGAGGTTCTGTCCCCAAACAGGCTCACCCTCAGAGTGATCGTAGAACTCTCCAGCACCGGGAAGGGACTTCCCGGTTCGCTGGATGACTGAATCGTCAATAACGATATAGCCGTTTTGTGACCAGCGTGTCTCTCCGTGTTTTTGCAGTTCCTCTAACCGCTCGTGGTTGAGCTGATCCTCATCCCAATCGTATTCGGTGATGAACTTGTTGAGTGCTCGGTCACTTCCGGCAGGAAGGACCTCTCGTGCAATTCCGGTTACAGTCTTGCTGCGGCCCGCAGCAAGACCTGTCACGTACGTTTTGGCGTGAGTCGTTTGATGATATGATAGCGAGTCGAATTCATCCAGCACGTCGGTGCACGAGAGGAAATCCGTAATCGGCAGCATCAGGTTTCAATGCTGCCTACATCACGCCCCTACTTAAACGTGCAGAGCCGAGTACGTAGGTCGAATTGAACCGATGAAAGGGTTAGATTGTCTCATCAATGCGCTAACCCAAACAGCCGGAATTGAACTAACCGTTCTTGGGACTGGATCTGCAGTGTCTGATCTCCGCACTCTTGCTGACTCCAACGGTATCGAAGATAGAGTTTCGTTCCAAGGGTGGGTAGAACACGACGAATTGCCACAATACTACCGGAGTAGTGATTTATTCGTCCACCCTGCTATGTGGCCTGAACCGTTTGGTCGGACTCTGCTCGAAAGTATGCAGATGGGGACACCAGCGCTCGTCTCAGACATCGGAGGTCCTCCGTGGGTCGTCGGAGAAGCGGGATTGACATTTCCCCGTGGGAATGTAGGACAACTTTCAAAAATATTGTCGGACATTAGATGTGATCCTGATAGGCTGGTTGAACTCAGTGAGGCTTGCGCCACTCGACTCGAACAGTTCGAACCACACAGTGTTGTTTCGTTTATCGAACGAGAATACGCTCGTATTATGACTCAATAAATGGTACAAGTGCACCCCTGTCGTCGACATTCTCAAATGGCATAGTATAATCAACAGTGGAGCAAAGCTGAATTATAACATGAGTCTTCCTTCGATTCTCTATTCGTCGTATATAAAACCGTGGTCAATACGGCTCGGTGTCCATAAGTATCTCCGGGGAATATATTGGAGAATAAAATTGTTCCGAAATCAGACTATCGAGAAGACGATTAAACGGGAAACAGTAAAATTTAATATCAACAATAAACGAGAGTTTCTGCGATTTAGCAACCTTGGCGGTGAGCGGGCGATCATTGAGGATCTGCTATCTGAGCTTCAGTCAGACGATGTCGTCTTTGATGTCGGTGCAAACGTGGGGACGTATACTTGTTTCATCTCTCAGAAGGCACCGGCATCACAGATCATCGCTTTTGAACCACATCCCACAAATCTTGACGGGCTCCAGTCGAACCTACGATTAAATAATAGAGATGCTATAACCATCGAAAAAGCGCTGGCTGATTCGGTAGGAACTGCCGAACTTGAAGTTGCATCGCCAGACATTGGCGAAGGCAAACATTCACTCGCGACGGGCAAGGCTTCGGAGACGATTGAAATCAAATTAACAACTGGTGATAGACTTGTTGAGAACGGCTCAGTCCCACAACCAACTATTCTAAAAGTTGACGTAGAGGGGGCCGAAGGTCGAGTCTTTGCGGGAATGCATTCCATTCTATCGCGGTCTGCGTGTCGAATATGCTATGTGGAGGTCCACCCTGATCGCCTCAAAGAGTACAGTGACACTGAATCAGATATCGTAACCACATTAGAGGATTGCGGATTTGACGTGGCTAGGTTATCATATCGTGGGAGCGAGTACTTCCTCAAGGGAAAGAAGTGAGTCGAGTGAGACATGTATGATTGAGATTGTTCATAGAATGAACATACACGTAACCTTAGATTTCTTCCGCTAGGCTAGATCACTAACTCGATCACCTTCTTAAAAATGAAGGGGACATAAAAGGGTCATACTCGCGCAAACACCGGATAATTCTTCATTTGTCTTTATCGAATCGCCAAATTACGCCGTAATGCGTTCCTAAACCACAGGATTTAATATGTATGTTCGTAAATCTGACTAAACATTACCACTGATGCCGAAGCGAAATAGCTCTGGCTTGCCAAGAGAAGTTCCAGTAATGTGGATGAACCTGCCGCGCATAGAACTGGCGGCAACTTCACTATGTGTGCGATGATTTCACTTTACGATCTGTGAATTAATCTTGAGAAGGTTTCCGTAATAATGATTGAATTGATGGATACGATTACGAAATTTTTGAGATTCTCAGTGTTGATACGGACAACCTCCCAGTTGATGAGTAGCTCAACTTACGCGAGAGTTCCGTGAACTCGACATCAGATCACACTGGTCGAACATCGTGCGTTCACTCCATACGATCATATAGACAACGCCCAGACTGGCGACAATCGAAATAATCAAACCTACCAATCTCTCGATCAAACCGCTTGTACGGTCCAGCTGTTCGAGTGCGTAAATGGTATCATGAACTCCACGGGATTGGAGTAATGTATCTCATCTGTAATATCAAGCGGTACTTCAATCATGAGATCAAACGTTCTATGCTGATTTAATCGGATCCCTCAGCGTAGTCTTCCGACATCGCAGGGTGAAAGAAGCCATTAATACGACGATCTTATCAGATGTTGGAGGATTCAAAATACATACAGCAGAGACTGATATAATTCTTCGATCTGTGAGACTATTTTTTTTCGCTCATATCGTCTCACATGATCCTTCGCCCCTTTCGAGAGCGAAGCCAGTCGATTGTCCCTGAGAACATCGCTAATTACCTCGATATAAGACTCAACACTATCATCAGCTGTCACACCCCCGTCCCCAATAATCGATTGAACACTCCCATATTCACGAGTCACAATCGGTGTTCCCGTAGCCAATGCCTCAATGTACACACGCGCAAGGGGTTCTTCCCAAACACCCGGGTGAATAAACAGGTCATGACCTGCATATACTTCGGGCAGTTTTTCGTTAGATACGAAGCCTGCAAAATCAATAGACTCAGCACAATCTAACTCTGTTCTTTGTTGCTCCATTTTTGCTCGAAATCCACCGGTGCCTACAACTGTGAGTTCTACGTCAAGTCCATCTTGACGCAAACCGTGAATAATCGGAACAAGTTTGTCAACGCCTTTATGTTTTTCAAGTGCCCCAACATAGAGAATCTGTATTGGATCAGTAAAATCGCTCTTATGATCTACAAGAAATAAGTCATTGAGAGGGTGTGAAATTACTTGGATCTTTTTTTTCTGATACCCGAATTGCTCGTAGTTCTCTTTAACATGGTCGGAAGGTGCTCGAAAGGCATCAATATGCTCAAGTCTGCGTTCGCCTTTATTTATCGAACGGAGAGATAACAGTTGGCTAGCCGTCTGATACAGGTACCCGTGCTCGTTGTTCGAGAATCCAGTTCGAGCAATGCAATTCATACATTTGGCTGTCGACTTGGACTCACATTGCTCTTCATTGAGATAAAGTAGGTCGTTTTTTGCACAGGTACCGCCGTAGGCGTTGAGTGTGACAACTGTACCGACATTCAATTGTTGACCGATTTCTGCGATAGAAGGTATTAGTGAAGGTAGATAACTGTGAACAATATCGTATTTGTCAAATTTGTCTAGTCGTGCTTTCACCTCTCGATTTAGTTTTGTAGATGTATGTGGATGAATACTCTCCCCATCAAGATGATACAGGGCGCTGTTAGATTGCACATCCTCCGATTGGGGATTTGCAGTACAGTATATATCGACGCTGTGACCGGCTTCAGTAAGGCCAGTCACAATCTGTGTTGCAGAATGTGTTGCCCCAGTTCCCTCTGCAGAGGGATATGAAGGATGCATGAAAGCGATGTCCATTAACCTCTATTAATTAAAAACGCCGTTTCAATCTTGTTCTTTTTAGATAACAAATATCAATATATATGTAAACAGATGTTGGTACGACTCATAATGAGCTATATATATCGATTGTCCCGTGCCCTCCAAAATCCTCGACACTTTTTACCTGGGATTAATTAGCTGTATCATCGCCGCGCTGGACTTCATCCAGAGAATACAGCTGGAATCGATGTGTTCGATGAGGATTGGATACTCTCGTCGTTCTAGGTGCCTGCGGATACGACATGCTTGAATCAACGAGTTAACTTCGGTACTTCACGAATGAGTCGAAACTTCCAGCGACAGTGACGGCCGAATAGTCATATTCTATATGGTTTCTCGAGTGAGTTACAAAAATCAGTGAGTTGCTTTCCACTTCGAACAGAGTGCGCACTCAAACAGCTCATTTCCCCCGTTTTCGACTACTTCTCGAAGAGAGCTGTTGCTCATACAGAGGCAGACTGACCAGGGCTGACCGTGGTCAGCCCTCGGTCGTTTGGTATGACGGTGGAATACCTGTCTCGTTCATCTTGATCTTCCACCGTCGCTCCAACTGCTCCTCCAACTCCCTCCGAATCCAATCGCAAAACACAGAGAACGTGAACTCTTCAGGTAAGTCGCGCCCGCCCCGCTGCGGGCGGGCGACGACGGCCCAGCGAAGCACCAACCAGAGGTTCTCCAGAATGGCAGCCACGAGCATGAAGGCAAACCGAACGACGGGGTCACGAGTTGTCGTGACCCCTCGTGCCTGCCGAATCAGCCGGTAGGTCGTCTCGATGCCTGATCGTTTCCGATAGATCCGTTCAACCTGTTTGGCGGTATGATCGGTAACGCCGCAAGCCACGTAGCCACGGACAACCTCGCCGTGTTTGTTCCGATCACCGTTCTGGTAGGAGACAGAGACCGCGAGCGGGACACGGAGTTCCCGCTCGCTGTCTTTGTACATGCGGTAGGTCGTCATGTACGACTTGTGCACGTCGAGTTTCTTTTTCATGCGATCTCCTTTCTTTGGAACGTGAACGACTGTGGCAGCGATCTCTCGTGACCGACGAATCACACGCTCATTGAAGAAGCCGCTGTCAGCAAGCAGCAACTCGATCTCAAAGGGGTAGTTCTCGACGCGGGCGAGCACGCGCTCGACCGCGTCAGCCTCTGTCTCGTCGTTACGAACGTACGTCATCGCCAGCGTCACCGGTTTTCCGTTGGAAACGACGTACGCTGTACAGTATCGATGGCACGTGGTCGTGCCATCTTTCGGAGCCATCAAGCAGAGTTCTCCTTGCTCGTCGTAGTGGTCGCCGTGATAGGGGTTGTCGATGAAGTCGATAGAGACGATTCTCGACTGCTCTGCGTCGAGAATCGTCATAGCGAGGCGGCTAAGCTGGAGGTTAGCAATGACTTCGAGCCACCCACGATTGAGTGTGTGAAGCCACGCCAGAACAGTATCATCGCAGGGCGTTCCATCGTGTTCGTTGCAGGTTTCCCAGATTGAGGTTTCGTTCACGCAGGCAAAGATAACAACGAGCCAGATATCGCCGGGGTCGAGGGGGCTCCCCTCGACACCCGGCAGTGGGAGCGGAGAAATAACCGCTTCCGCGGTATCTTTGACTTCTGATGCCGAAAGGTACCCGTCTGGGTCTGTAAGGTCTAACACATCCAGAACCAGACATTTCTTTCCGGTTAACTCACCGGATTAATTCGGCCCATTACACCGTTCGTGAAGTACCGAACTTGATGATTCTCTCCTCACGAGTCTCAAGAGGTTCATCTACAGTAGAGTGGCTCAAAGCGAATTTCGATGGACGCGACCTCCGCGATACCGTCTACATCACCGCAAACCCCCAACTCGAACGGAATCGTAGCACGTGGGATATCAACTTACATGAGATTATTACCGTTTGGCTTGACGAGGGTTGGGACGATCAAATAGGCACTGTCCGTGCCGAGACAATGACTGACGCTGCAATAGAAACTGCTGGGCAGTTCCCGAATAAACGACTCGTTGTCCATTACATTCAACCGCACTATCGCTAGTTGTCCACTCTGTCTCAGTGATGCCGTCGCTGACATATAGTGCCAGATGAAGCGGGTGAATCAGGAAGCTGATTCATCCGCTGCCCGGATGTGGGTGACGTGAACCTACCAAAGCTCAAACGAATCCTCACCGATCCGGACGAGTTCATTTCGAACAGCCAGCTGAAATCTCTTAGCATGGAGTTGCTTGAGTTGATACCCATGGAAGTCGTTTTACGAGCTGCTGTTGACCAGACATCGGTCAACGGTGTCACAACCAGCACTGAGGACACACCAAACCGGGAGACAGTGATGGATTGGCTCCACACGCTGGAAAAAGAGACAATGCTTGATGCTGTCAACGACATTCTCGCGCTGGTAGCTATGACGGTTCTCGACCGCGACGGGTCGAGAACCATCTGCATCGACTTCATGAACAACCCATTCCACGGCTGTCCAGACGATGAAGACGAATTCCGGCGGATGAGTGCCCGCGACGGCACTACAAAGTGTCACCGCTACTGTACAGCGTTTGTTCTTGCACAGGGGAAGCCGCTGACGCTGGCGGTTGAACCGGTTGATGGCAAAGATAGCAAGGCCGACGCGATCGAGCGCGTGCTCGCCCGCGTCGAGACTTATCCGTTCGAGATCGATCAGATTCTCATGGACAGAGACGCCTTCTGTGGCGAGTTAATCGGCGTTCTCCGTGAGGCAGCATCGCCGGTCTTTCCGGTGAGAACCGGGAAAGAAACCCTCGAAGAGAAGCTCACAACGGGTTCCTCGTACATGACTGAGGAGATAATCTGCGAAGGGAAAGAGCACGAACAAACGTATCCACTGGCGGTCAACGTCACGTATCAAAACGGAGATCGCGGGAAGTCAGGGCTCAAACAGACAGGATACGCGGCGTACGGTCTGGAAGACCGAACGCCGCGGCAAGTGGCGCAGGTCTACAACCACCGGGCACAGATTGAGAAGAGCTACGAGACATTCCGGAAAGCGCGTGCTCTGACAACAACACCATCGACGACGATTCGGCTGTTCTACGTGGGCGTTGGGTTCCTGCTGGAGCAGTTGTGGGTTGTGTTGCAGTGGGCAGTGCTCGCCCGACCACGGCGTGGCGGGCGAGCACTTCCGACCGATTTCACGTTCAACAACGCGTTTCTCCATGGGGTCGAAGAGGTGCTGGACGATGAGCTCGGCTGGAAAGATGAACACCAGACGAACGGCCAGGGACTACCAGCAGGGCACGAACACGGACTCGGGTAAGCCGCCTCGCTTCGGGCGAAGCGAGGCTGGCGACCAGCGACAGCTGTATCTGAATTGCGGCTTCAACACAGAGCTCAGTAGAGACAAGTAGTAAACTCGATATCTGTTTAGGTCACTGAGACAGCTGTTGGCGTCTTTGTCTTGTTTCGACGTCTTCCGGACGTGAAGTTTTACTTTCGCGGCTGCGGTTATCGGTAGAGTGGACAACTAGCGACTATCCGTTTGTTCCCGCCAAAACGGAGGCCGATAAGAAGCACCTCCATCAAATGGATAACAAAGGCGGAGACCCATCAGGAGAAACCATTTGCAATCAAAAATTTAAGTGCGAACTTAATCTCCCTCAGGAGAAACTATTGTTAATATACACGGACAATCTCAAATATGTAATTATATATTGAGGGAGCCTGTTATAGAAAGCCTCACATGCGAAGCAGCAGGGTTTGGAGACAGTGTCTACAAGCTCCAAAGCCCTACGAAACGAAGTTTCGGTCGACGAGTTCTTGAATGCAACGGCTACCGAGACGGTTCCGCTGTTTGAGCATCTCGACTTCGAGTTTCTACTGGAGTACGAAGTGTTCGCCCCCGGCGAGCGGGGGCGAACGCGAGTTCACAAACCACCAGACCTCTTTTGCGGCTTTCTACACTGTTACTACGTGGATGTCTACGGCACTTGTCCGATCACACGAGAACTCCAGCATAGCCTTGTCTGGTACTACTGCGGACTCGACAAACCGCCGTCCAGAGACACTATTGATCGGTTTCTCACTGATCTCGAACACGTCGTTGACGATGTTTTCGACAGACTCATCGAGCAGGCCGCCGCCCGCGGCCTGCTCGACTCCACGTACTCCATCGATTCAACTCATGTCGAAGCGATCCAGCACAACGACGCCGCCTCGTGGAACTACGACCCAACAGCCGAGGAGTACTACTACGGCTTCGGCTGTACACTCGTCTCAACCGGCGCAAAGATCCCGATAGCAGCGGAGTTCACACAGGCTAAACAAGCGGATCAGGAGACGGCGATGCGCGTCACACGTGACGCGCTCGCCGTCGATACACCAATCTGGATGCTCGGAGACAGCGCCTACGATATCCTCGACTGGCACGACCACCTGCTGACCGCAGGTGTCGTGCCAGTCGCCCCGTACAATCCACGAAACACTACCGACCCGAAAGACATCGAGTACAGAGTCGAAGACCGTATCGAAGAACACAGCGAGGGGGTTCAGCTCAAGCAATCCATCTTAGATGAGACGTACAATAACCGGACAGGAGTCGAACGAACCAACGATGCGGTCAAGGACTGCGGTCTCGGGCACGTCCGCGCCCGAGGCCGCGTCCACGCACGAACAGAAGTGTTCCTTGCGCTGTGTCTCCGTCTCGTCGTTGCAATCACCAACTTCGAGCGGGGGAGACGACCCTGGCCGCGAGAAGCTCAAGCTATGAGATGGTTTCTATAATAGGCTCTATTGAGGAGCTACTTACAAATAATTTTGGTAAAATAGTGGTTACAGGAGACCATGGTAACCATATTGGGGAACATGCATCACCGATTCCAATCAAAGAATGTGGTCATCCGCGTGGGATGTACGACGAACCAGTAATACGTATTCCTTGGCTGGAAATTAATACAGGCAATCGACGGCAGATCACTTCTGAGTTGACTAATAAATCAAGCCGAGAGATTCAAAATAATGTTGTTACTGAGCGATCACAAAGCCTATGATATAAATAATAAGCTAATCATAGAATTATGTATTGCGAATCTCATCTGAACTGGTTACACACCTATCAGAAAGTTTGACTGAAAGCCGACGTGAAACAGCAACGCCTGCTAAAATAAAAAAAACAAATTGAAACTGAGAGCGATGACGCATTGCTGGACCGACATTTCCTTCTACGAGACCATATCCAAGTAACCCAGCAAGGCTGAATACGATCAGCGGTAACACAAGCTCCGAGCCACGTTGCCGAGTAAGTACATCTCGGAATCCAAAGAGGGCACATATCACAACAGGATACCATAATACCAGATTCTGCAGGAATGCAATCGTCGAGAGCAAATTAACTACATGCCATGGAAACGGAACCAACGCAAAGTGAAGAGCACCGATTGGAGCAAACACGAATAATTCGTACAGCGATTCATACGTCAATCCGGTGAGATAGCTCCCCGGTGCAGAGCGAGCGAGCCAAGACCGCCGCCCCGCCAGCTCACTGAGAAGGATTTCTTTACCAAATCGAGCGTACATAAGCCCAACAAATAATATCCCAACAGCAGTCGATGTAACCAATCCCCGTACATCACGACCAATGAAGAGTAGAGCTGCCGTGGCAAACAATGCGCCGATCACAAACAGATTCTGGAGTCGGAGGCTAACTGCCGATACCGTTGTCACCACAACTAAGAGCAATAGACGGCGTGTGTGTTCGCCGGACTGCCATCGAACAGTGAAATACACCACAGCTGAGAGGAAAAAGATAATAAGCATATCTCGGTACAGAATACCACTTAAAACAACCCAATACGGAAAAATCATAGTAATCCCTCCTGCAATCATGCCAGCCTGATGATCCCACAGCAGATTCGCAATCAGATACACATTAACCACTACAAAGGAGCCGATGAGAGCCATCTGTAGTCGGGGGAGCAGTTGTATACGTCCGAAGAAAGCATACGCCGGTGAGAAGAGAGTCGTATAGAGAAGCATATAGTTTGCAGTATTACCAGGTGCAAGTCCATACTGTAATGGTGCAAACAGCACACCAGATTGCCACTGCTGTGCGACAAACCAAATAGTGGTTTCATATCCGCTTTCGTCGCCACCACCAGAGTAGAAGCCAACGATACTGTCGAAAAACACATATCCAATTCGGAGACTAAATGCACCGAATGCGAGTCGCCAAAGATTGTGTGGGGCTTGACAGCGTGTGAGATAGCCTGCCAACATCCCACTAAGCAGAATGACAAATACAGATGCAACGATCCATCCAAGGACCATACTCATATATTGAGCGTGTCCAGATTATACAGTTTTGGTTTTCATGAGTACCTGCTCAAACCGATCAACTAGCACTGCTTGTGAATACCGAGCTTGAACTCGGTGTCGGCCAGCAGCCCCCATCTCATTTCTCAAATCGGGATCTGCTCTAAGCTGTTGGAGTCGATTGCAAAAGCATTCAATATCGCCTGCCTCGCATAAATAGCCTGTTTCGCCAGGGACAACAGATTCCGTGATGCCGCCGACACTGCTGGCGACAACTGGGAGCCCACAAGCCATTGCTTCGATTGCCGTCATACACAGTCCTTCATGTTTCGATGGTTGGAAATAAATATCAAAATTCGATAAATAATTCGGGATTGAATCATTATCAACTGCACCATGAAATGTTACGTTCGCTGGAGCTTGGTTGGTGAGTTCAGGGCGTTGCTCCCCTTCACCAATAACTTCGAATTGAAACTGATTCCCAAGAGATTCTGCACAAGATATTACATCAAAAACACCCTTTTCTTCAACGAGCCGAGCTATCGTACCAATTTTCAACTGCTCTTCAATATTAGAGTCAAAACACTTTGGACCGTATTCTTTTGTATCAATACCAGCAATCGGCAGCTGAGAAATATTATGACTGGAAATCCCAAATTTCTCTGAAATCATGACCGATACTGCATCTGAATCTGCTAAAACCTGATCGCTTAATTGATAAAGTACGCGATACACCCCTTGACGCACCTTTGACTTGAATCTGATACTATGCTGCCAGATCAAGACTTTGGGGATACGCAATAACCGTCCAATTGGAACACCAACGGCACTTGCATGGAAGAGTGAACACACCAACACATGGGTGCCACGCAGTAACTGAAACAATTTTATTATCCGGTGGATCTCGGTCGGTTGTGAGATATGTAATCGATAAAGAGTAGCAGATTCAGGAAGTAAGGAAACGATATCATCTGGTGTCTCAACAACTGAAATGACGGTAATATCGTATCGCTCTGGATCTAGCCCATTAAGTAGGCGAACCATCCCGATGTTCGCACCACCATACTGAAGCCCAGTAATCAGGTATGTCAGTTGTATTGCATGATTGGCTGGCATTGATAACTACTGTGGCACCAGCATACAAAATTCTCATGACTCGATTCTAGATCGCAACCAACATCACAACAAACAGGATTTTATATGTCCTAAATTAGAGATTGCTCATGAACATTCTCTATATCACCGTTGATGCTCTGCGTGCAGATCATGTAACTCCAAGTCTGATGCCTGCAACAAGTGAGTTCATTAATCAAGGAGTGGAATATGTGCGGTGCTATGCGAATGGACCTGGGACACCGTGGTCATTTCCCGCTCTATTGGGAGGGCGATACTCAGCCTCAACCGAGGGCTTCGGGATTCCCTGCGCAAACGATCCACGACCAACTCTTGCAGA
Organism: Haloquadratum walsbyi C23; assembly: GCF_000237865.1. NCBI lineage: Archaea > Methanobacteriati > Methanobacteriota > Halobacteria > Halobacteriales > Haloferacaceae > Haloquadratum > Haloquadratum walsbyi. Next base: position 2,421,595 of record NC_017459.1, on the reverse strand, counting down.
GGTACTTCAAAAGAAAGGGTATGTAACTGCTGGTTTCACCGATAATCGCTTCGCCAGCAGTGAGTATAATTATGACCGTGGGATGGACTCAATGTTTGACGCTGGGGCGACCTCATCTGATAAGCAGCTCAAGCAAATCGTTCGAGAACGCTTAGATCATGACGGCATCTTGTATCAGTCTCTTCTCAAGGGCTATCATTTGACAGATGATATTATTGTGAATTTACGCGGGAGAGAGACACGATTTGTGCGTGCTGAGTCACTTATCTCTCAACTTAAGCAGTGGATTCAGGATCAGAGTACCGAGTGGTTTGCGTGGCTCCACCCAATGGACACACATGCGCCATACGAAGCACCTGATACATATCAGGTCCAATATTTGGATGAACCCATCTCTAGACGCCACTCACAAAAAATCGCACAGAAAGCGGTTCACCATCCTGAAGATCTCAACGAATCAGAGTGGAAAATGCAACAACGGTTATATAAGTCTGAATGTGCGTATTTAGATGATAAGCTCGGTGACTTATTCACATATATATGTCAGAAAGTAGATGATAATACACTTATCATATTCACTGCAGATCACGGTGAAATGCACGGGGAACACGGGCTGGGTGGACACCCACAACGGTTTTGGGAAGAGGTAATACATGTTCCTTGCGCTATTTCAGCACCCGATAATAAAGATGCAAAAATAACTGATCAGATTAGTCTGGTTGATCTCCCGCCAACAATACTAGCTCTCGCAGGGATTGATACACCAACCGAGTGGGTCGGGAAAAACATCTATCCGTCTGCAAATGTGGTTAACCCTGAACGTGAGTTTGTGTTTATTGACGTTGGAGCTGAGTTAAATAGAAATCTTGTTGCAGTACGACGTGCTGACAATTGGAAGCTACTGCGTCATCATGAGGACGGTGAGCTATTGCTTGATCTAGATTCAAATCCCATAGAAGATCCATCTAAAGACAAGCAAGAGAATGAATCTGACGTGTATCAATCATTAACCAATGCTGTAGATGCCCATTTAGACGCGATGGATAAAGACAGAAATAAAAAGCGTGAAGCAGTTGAGGACGAAGAAATGATTGAGGAACATCTGAAGGAGCTTGGATATCTTGAGTGATGTGTAGTTGGATAGCGAGACCAAGAGACACCGCCCAGTGATGCCTCTTGTCCTTACCGAAGCTCTCTCCCACCTAGAATTGACTGGAGCTGTTCAGGTGGATCAAGTCCTCGTCGTTTCCACGTCGCCAACATCGTTGTTATTGTCTCGTGAATCTGGACCCCTTCTGCCGAACGGAGGGTCCGAAACATCTTCCGAAGGACTACTTGCTCGCGCAGAGCCCGCTCTGCGCGATTATTCGTCGAGTCAACGCCTGGCTCAGTCATGAACGTCAGCCAATGACCCAACCCGTTGCTGATCTTCTTGATCAGCTGCTGAACCTCTCGGACCTCGTAATCTTCCCTAATCAGCCCCTCTAAGTGCAAGGACGCTTCCGCCCGCTTCTGTTCGCGGGCGGAAGCCGACGGCTCTCCTTCGACGAACGTCGTTAGATCGTCGTGGAGTGCATGCAACTCTTCAGACAGCCGCTCTGCTTCCTCGTACCGTTCAGCGACGTACTCAGCCTCCCGTGACAGGTGCGCCCAGCACCGCTGAAGTTTCGTGTGATAACTCGAATACGCTGACCAACCGTCACAACTGAGCGTCGAGTCCTCGGCGAATTCCTCGCCGAGGACGTCTTCTAAGACTCCACTTCCACGGCTCTCATCAACCCAGAACAGCACCTCGTCATCAGTGACGAACGTCCACGCCCAGTGTTGCTCTCCGTCAACCGGAAAGCCTGTTTCGTCGCAGTAGACGACATTACTCTCCCGAATCTTCTCTTTGATATCGTTGTATGCGGGTCGCAGCCGGTCTGCGACCCGCTTGGTCAGGTTGTAGATCGTCCGGTGGGAGACTGGATGATCAAGCTCCCAGTCAAATAGCTCGGCTTGCTTCCGGTTTGGCAGTCGTTGATGGAACCGACTGAGAGCGGTTTGGGCCATGATATTTGGCCCAAACCGCCCCTTTTTTGGGCAGTCGGGATGCTCAGCAACGACCTCGTTTCCGCACGAACAGTGGTGTTTACCGAGTTCGTACTTTACGACGGTGGTTGGAACAGGAAGCGGGACATCGATAACAGTTTGTGAGACGTAGTTCTCAGGGTTCGAGAGGATTTGCTCACAGTCTGGACAGTATCCCTGATCAACCCGAATCGTCTCTTCGGGTTCTGGTGGCGGTCGAGTTGTCCCTTCGTGACCTTCACTCCGTCCTGGTGAAGAGTCGCTGGCGGCGTCAGGGTCGCCGCCAGCATCATCTTCTTCAGATTCTTCGTCTTCATCCCCGTCTTGATCGTCTCTACCAGGTGATTTAGCCGCACCACCCTGCTTACTGGGTGGTGTGTTTGGGTTTTCGTACTGCTTGAGGCGAGCCTCAAGCTGTTCGATCTCCTGTTGTTGTGTAGTGATCTGGCGGCGTAGAAACCGGTTCTCAAGCTCTTTGATTACCAGCTGCTGGCGGAGTAGCGAACTATCATCGGTGCGGATCACGGAATCTGTCGATTCCGTTGATCCGCGACTCCTCAGCGACACAGTAGTTCCGTATTGATGAACGATCTATGAGACTGCTACGAAATCGTCTTGGCATGGAGCTGCTATCCAACTACAGTGATGTTATTGATTACGTACGTTTATTTATTAGTAGTCATGAAACCTGAATAAATCAGTGTGTGGTATTGCAGGCATCTATTCGACACAGTCGCTCCCGGCAGCAGGTGTACTTGAACAGATGAACGATTGTATTAAATATCGTGGTCCAGACGAGTCTGGGTATTACCGTGAGGGCGCGGTCGGTTTTGCTCATCGCCGGCTCAGTATTGTCGGAATTGAGACAGGACAGCAGCCAATTTTTAACGAAAACCATACAATATGTGTTATTTTTAATGGCGAGATTTATAATTATAATCAATTGAGGGAAGATATTGAAACAAACCATACGTTTACAACAGAAACAGATACCGAGGTGCTTGTCCACCTGTATGAAGAGTACGGCTCCTCCTTTGTAGAACGGCTCAAAGGGATGTTTGCGTTCGCGTTATGGGATGTCGATGCACAACAATTATTACTTGCACGTGACCGAATGGGCATCAAGCCACTCTTACTTGCTGATGATGGGGAGACTATGAGCTTTGCCTCAGAACTCCAACCGCTTCTTAGTTCAACCGTTGACCACGGTGGGATCAGTGAGCAAGCGGTAGCCGAATACTTTGCCTTCGGTCAGATCCCAGCGCCACGTACGATTTTTTCCAATATTCAGAAACTCAATCCCGGTGAACTCGTCATTATCGATGAGGACGGTCGTTCTCACGAGCATTTTTATACTCCAAATATCTCAACACAATCGCCATCATTTGAGGAAGCTTCCACTGAACTTCGACAACAGATTGAAACTGCTGTTGAACGACGCTTAATGAGCGATGTCGAATTAGGCGCTTTTCTCAGTGGAGGCATTGACTCGAGTATCGTTGTTGGTACAATGTCAGATCTAATGGATGATCCGGTGAAAACATTCAGTGTTGGGTTTGAACAGTCACTGTTCGACGAATCGTGGGCTGCACAAGAAGTCGCCGAGTATCACGAAACTGACCACACCGAGTTCACAGTTACCTCAGATGAGGTTCGAGAGACGATTCCAGCAGTCGTTGATAAACTCGGAGAACCGTTTGCAGATCCTTCATTGATCCCGGCGTATGTTATCTCACGAGAGACAAGCCGCGATGTGAAGGTCGCATTGTCTGGCGACGGTGCAGACGAACTCTTTGCAGGCTACAGTAAGTATCGTGGAGAATACTATTCGAAGTACTATCGTAAAATACCTCAACAACTCCGAAATAAGATTGTTGCCCCAGTAATTAATCGATTAGAGGCGTCTCGGTCGGAACGGCGTGGTGAATTGATCCGAAAGGCACAGAAATTCCTTCGGGGTGGTGCAGAAGATACTGTAGATAGACACTTTGCATGGAACCGCACTCTCACAGACGGGTCTCTAACCCCATTGGAGGCAGATAATTCAGCCAGAGCTGGACGTGAGCGGCTACATGAAGCACATTCCAACCAATCGATAGCTGTTACTGCTGCCACTGATGACCTCTCACAAATGCTGGCAGTCGATACCCAGTTTGGTCTTCCAAACCAGATTTTACATAAAACTGATCTTGCAAGCATGTACAATTCACTTGAGGTGCGTGTTCCATTTCTTGATACGAATGTCGTTGAATATGCTCTCTCGTTGCCGACCGAATTCAAGATTACCCGGAATACACAAAAAAGAATCTTGAAACATGCGTTTGCGGATCGATTGCCCGAGGCGATTCTTCAGCGGAGCAAGCAAGGGTTCGATATGCCCATCGGAGAATGGTTCAAAGATGAGCTTGCTGATGAGTTTTGTGAGACTGTGCATAGATTGGATACTGATTTGTTAGATACACAGTCGATATTGAAAGCGCTTGAAGAACATCAGACAGGCAATTCTGATCACGAAAAATTCCTCTGGAGCGCATATGTTTTCGCTCGTTGGCATAACCGGATGATTGATTCTAAGATGCTTTCGCCTTCGTCGTAGACTATTTTCAAATTCGACACTGAGAGGCTTTACTCTGGCTCCACAGCTATGTACATTCGATACGGAGAGGGCTACGACAATGCAATCCTTTGCAATGCTGCTGTCGTTTCCTCAACCGTCTGTTTCCACTGAAACGCGCTATCTAAGAAACCAACCGTGGATCGATCCAAAACGCTAGATAGCCGATCACCAAATAAAGTACCGTCTCCAGATCCCACATACGCTACAGCCTCACCAAACGCCGATCGAACCTGCGGAAGATCCGAACTCACGACGGGAACGCCCGACGACAGTGCCTCCATGATCGTTCGTGGCACGCCCTCGGCGCGACTTGGCAATACCAACACATCGGCCGACCGATACACGCTGGGCATCTCTTCGTAGGGAACCTGCCCGAGAAACGTCACTCCCTCTCTAACACCCAACTCCGCTGCTCGATGTTCTAACGCCTCGCGTAGTGGCCCCTCTCCACAGAGATACAGTTCTGCATCTGGCTTTGACTCTGTGACCTTCGCAAACGCCTCAACCGCCAGTTGTGGTCGTTTCCCCTCAACGAACCGTCCAACAAATAATACGACTGGTCCATCAGCATCGATCGATTCACTCTCGGCACCATCGGTCGTGAACCGCTCGGTATCGATCCCATTCGAGACAACCGCAATCGGACTCCGAACACCGAGGTCACGCACGCGACATTTATCCTCTTCCGTATAACAAAAGATTTGATCGGCTTGATTGAATGTCCAGCGACCAACTGTCTGCAGATACAATTTAAAAACCCACTCCGGCGCATTTTGACTAAACAACCCGTGGTTTGTGATTGCCAATGGTGTGTGCCCTAGGTGTCGTTTCACTGCCGCTAAATTTGTTGCAAAATATAAATGTGAGTGTGCGTGGATTACATCAAAGTTATCCGCGTTCTGTAGATACTGTGCCAACCCGAGACTAATATGGTTTCCTAGTGGTGAACAGAATGAATCAAACCGAACCACAGTATACCCATCGCGTTCTTCAATGTGTGGCAATGAACTGTCTTGCCGGATCGTGAGTAACGTCACATCGTGACCCATTTTGGTTTGATCCCGACTCAGAGCATGGGTGTGGTAGGACGCACCACCTTTCACCTCAGGATATGTTTTCTGGGTTACCCGGAGAATGCGCATCTTTGTTCCCAATATTTGTCCAGATATAATGAAACTGCTGATAGAGAGACGAGCGTATATCCCCTCTCTCCCTTACGGGAGTAAGTCGCGTCATTGTTCGAGAGGGCTTTGCGGCTTGATTCAAGATGATTCACTCAACATGTATTTGCGGAACAAAAATATTGAGGCTGTCTAGCAGTGAGTGTGGCTACGGCCATTGATATATAAACTAGCCTTTTAAATAACAACATCACTGCAATCCAAAGCCAAGGACTAGAATCAGGATGAAAGCAAAAAAGCTCAGCAACAAAATAAAGTGCCGATCGCATCGTCCACTTCTTCTGACATCTTATCATTGCTCTGAGGTTGGCTCGGGCAAGCTAAATGGCCTAACTGAAACACCTGGGTTTGAGTGTGAGTTTTCGGTAGCAGACCTGAAAGGCGTGACCACCTCATAGGTATTAGTGCGAGTCTTTACCGCCGTGATTATCCGTGCCGTGATATGAGACGCTGAACCCGCGTCATTCGACACCGCCGGTGAAACTATTCGAACTAATCACTATCAGAGCATGTAATTACCGGCAGACCTATAATTCATGACTCGTCAATTCATAACTCGAACCGTTCCCTCATCATTTGCGTGCTTTTTATATCGAGGAAACCATAATAAATATGACTTTTCAAAGATTTCAGGTCATTTATGAATCGCTTCTGAGGTGGGACTCGAATCCCCACGGTGCTGCAGATCCGACTGAGTAAATATCGTCGTATCATTTGAATAATAAATTAGGTCTTATACGCGATGGTGTATTCATATAGATATTTAAACAGATTCATTCTAAGATTATCGAGTCGCGCAGGTAGCACTGGAGCTTTCTCCAGTAAACGATCACGAGAGTCGTGTGTGTGAACCTGATTACACAGCCGAGAGATTGTCAAATACTACTAGTTTAGTGTGCTCAGTCACTGTCTCAACAATACTTGACGCCGAAAGTTTTGATACACGGAGGAACCTTGTTTATGTATGGTCAAGGACGGGAACAAGATTCCCGATCTTTCAGTTGAGCGCGTCCGCGAGCAACTCGCGGACGAGCGTGATCCGAAAGCAATCAAGCGTCTTACTGCTGCACGCGAATATCTCGCTGGGCTATCTCCAGGTGGTATTGAGGAAAAATACGGGTGGCCTCGTCAGACAGTGTACAACTGGTTAGATCGCTTCGAAGAGCGCGACTTTGAAGACGCGCTCTATGACGACGAACGGTCAGGAAGACCACCTGAACTCTCTGACGAACAGTTCCACCAATTTGCTGAAACACTCAACCAATCACCCGAAGAGGCTGGATACGACGTGGCTGCTTGGTCGAGTATACTTGCTCAACAACACCTCATATCTGAGTTTGATGTTGCACATTCCCGGCGTCACGTTCAGCGACTAATGAGAGAGGCCGAGGTTTCCTGGAAGAAACCTCGGCCAGAACCAGCCTCAGCTGATGAGGAAGATCTTGAGCGGTACGACGACGAGCTCAAAAAAAGTCGGGAGACGGGATGAAGACAGGCTGGTCGTAACGATTGATCAGTTCAGGAAATCGGTTGGAGCTGATCTCAGATATGCGTGGTTTCCGATTGACGAGAGGCCGACAGTGAAGGTGTCGGCCTCTCGTGATGGAATCAATTTCTTGGGCGGTCTCACCGAGGACGGTGAGACACTGTTTTTGGAATGCGCTGGTTCGTTCACCAAGGAAACAACGGTTCGATTTCTCAAATCACTTCAGGCAAGATTCGGAGAGAAGCTGCTCGTGGTTCTCGACAAGGGTTCCTATTTCACAGCGAAGAAAGTCAAAGAATTTGCCGAGAAATCGAAGCTAGAGCTTCTATATCTCCCGACTGGGATGGCTAAGCTGAACCCAACCAAAGAGTGTTGGCGGCAACTCAGATCAGCTCTTGGTAATCAGTACTTTGGAGAAATTGACGAACTTCGAAGTGAGATCCGCTCAGCGATGAACGAGATTAATCCGCCCGGAGTGTATCAGTATCTCTGTCGGTGAGTAAAGGTGGCTTCTGATGAATCCCGCCAGCCAAAAGTATCCGCTTATTCTGAACTATCGACGTGTTGACTCCAGTCAGAATGCGTACTCATAGTTCCGCAACAGTTTCAATCGTCTGAATCCTCCCTTGAGCGACCGAGCACAACACTCACTGCATCAAGAATGACTATCCAGATTTGTCGTATCACAATCTTCATATCATAAATGAAAGACTGCTCGCGGACGTACTGGATGTCGTATCGGAGTTTTACCTGCGGTTCGTGACCGGTCGCGTCATTGATCTGTGCCAGCCCAGTCAATCCTGGCTTAATGAACCAGCGCTTACTCCAGTCTACTTCAGTAGTCTGAATTTCCATATCAATCTCCGGTCGCTCCGGTCGCGGCCCGACCACACTCATATCCCCTCGTAAGATCGACCATAACTGTGGAATTTCATCGAGGTGTGTCGCCCGAAGAAATCGACCAACCCGAGTCACCCGAGGATCAATCCCACCCGTATCCTCTTCGCTCAATTTGACACCTGTTTCGGCTTCTGCATCTGGAATCATGCTCCGAAATTTATATATCGGGAACGTCTCGCCAAATGTCGCGGTTCGGTCCTGTTGATATAGCACTGGTCCTAGACTGTCAAGCTTGATCGCCACTGCAATCACCACGATTACTGGCGTCAACACAAAGAGCCCGCTCGCTGCAAAGACCATATCGAAGACTCGCTTAAGTACGTATTCTTGGATATCCCATGGCTCAATCGCAACATCAACCAGTGGCCCCTCGGGTTCTGCTGTCGCAGTCAATACCGTATCTGCACACGCTTGATGCATCTTTACCCTAATCCCATGGTCATAACACCTATCAAGCGCTCCAAAGAACTCCGCTCGGTCGGTCTCTGCGAATGCTAGTACCACGGTGTCGATATCGTATTCAATCAGCGTCTCCTCCAGCCGTGATAACCCACCGAGTCGATCAATTCCAATCGCCTCATAGCCACCATCAGAGACGACCGATGTTTCTGATCCTCTCTTGCTAACCTCACTCCCACTACTGACTGCCAGTGTCGGTGTCGGACACAGATATCCCAACAGCGAGAGATTACTCTCTTGAGTAATACTCGCAATCTGCTCGAAGTCATCACCTACGATAATCGTTCGCTGGCTGTCTGTTTCAGGTCGCCGCAACCACACTAACCAGGTAGGCAGTATCACGAGCAGAATCGGTGTCGCAGCCACAAGCGTGAGCCGCGGGAGTTTATACGTATAATCGAAATATCCGATTGTCGCAAGTGCAAAGACGGCAGCGAACACGCGTTTATGCGCCGACATAACGATGTCAAGGATTCGTCGTGGTCGCGGCTTGTACAATGGGAGAAGCGCTCCAGTGACAGCCAGAACGGTCAATCCGACCTCAATCAGGTACTCCGATCCCCCAGGTGGATCCGGTGGCAATCGCGAGAGCACTGGCATCATTCCGAGCCATGACTGTACCGTCCCGCTATTCACAATAACCACCGCCGCTGCAGTGAGCAACGCAACCCCCACAGTGCTCGCAGCTCGATACTGCCATCCGGAATTCATCTATTCTTGTGTGTCAATCCAATAGAAGTAATAGTTTTGTTTCGCTCATCGGTAGGCATGGTCCGATAAAAGTGTAAGAACATACACTCGCCTGAAATTATCCTGAGTTTCTCTACGAATACCCTCTTGACACAGGTCTGAAAGAGTCCTCTTATACGATGATACACGACTCCACGGAGCTTGCTGATCATGAGTCCATTAGAAAGGTTCACCAACGCAACAAAGTGACTAATCTGATCTCGTGAAAAAAAGAGCAACCACACGAACATCACAATCAATAATAAAACACCGACCGTTCTCGACCGCGACCGACAATCATTAATCATCGGAACATACTATAATAAGCATAGGTGGGATGGCGGAGTGGACTAACGCGCCTGCCTTGAGAGCAGGTGGCCATATGGCCTCCTGGGTTCAAATCCCAGTCCCACCGCATGCGTTTCTTCTCGACGGTCTCTAATACACAATAGAGTATTATGTAGTCTTAATCGACAATACTGTTCATTAGTCTCAAAGCACTACCCACATCCTCACAAACACCAGCACAAATCTACAGAAAAAAGTTGGATTATCACCAGATCATGACATCAAAAATACCGAATATTCGATACTAAACTGTCTCTAGTATTTAATTTCGAATACAGCTAATCAGCATCCGCAGCGACTGGTGTATCGCGATTGAGTTTGTCTCGACGGCTTTCATTGAGCGCATCACAGACACCACCCTGTCCAGTCATATTCGTCTGTGCAAGCCTTCCTCGTCGATGGACGAGCTCAAAGTTCTCAACCGAGACCGGTTCGCCCTCAGGTGTGCGAAACAGCGTGTCATTCTCTGAGGTAATATATTCGACTGTTCGCGCCTTTCGGAGATACCGATCAAGCGGACGCGCTGGAACAGTCACTGCAAATGATTCCGATTCAAGATAGACAGCCGCAAATGCATGCTTAGAGCGGCGATCATCACCAGTGTGAATATCGATATCTGCTGGCGTTAATCCACAGATCTGTGCCGGTGTGATATCAGCCTCAAGCAGTGATTCGACTGCTTCATACTGGCGTGAGAGACGCGCCTTATTATCAAGCGTTGCGCGGACAGAGGCGACCTCACCATCGGCGTCTGGGAATGATGCATCGAATGATTGTCGAGCATTCACGCCCTTATTGATTTCATGTTGATACATACGCTCACGGAGTCGGATGACTGCCCGATTCATGCCAGCAATTGATTTAGCGTGAATGGCATCGGTTAGCTTCAGTGTCCGAGTTCACTGTCGGATCCAGTGTGACATCAGAATTCTCCTTGACCGTGTCTACCTCAAACGCGCGAGTCGTGTTTGAGTCGGCAAAAATCGTATTCTTGTCTCTATTCAGTCACCAACCTGCGAAATATTCTGGTTGAAAACCATTGTATGACACGCTCTCCACATCCAGAGTGAATATAGGATATCGGTTCTGACCGTTTCATTCTTCTGAACATCACCCTTGCCAGCGGGAAAACTTCTTATCTAGGAACCACCTAAATTAAACCAAGACTAACAATGACCTTCCACGAACAACTCCGCTTATTAGAAGAGCGGTATGACGTAACCGAGAGCGAATATGCCCGGGAGCTTGGGCGCACTGTCGCGAATCTTCAAGACTAACGCGTTATTCTGTCTCTTCAAGGAACGAGACGAACTCCGCTTTTCTGATACCTTCGGTACTGGTGAGTTCGTCGTGTCCAGCACGTGTGGCGGATTCGACGAGGAAGTCCGTACAGAGTTCGGTATGCACATCGCCATAGTGCGCGTACGCTTCTGAACGGGTGAAATTGAGGTCGTACTCCGTAAGAACAATCTCGATACCATTCTTCCGTGCGACGGTATCACACCCCCAATCAGAAAGTAACGAGAACGCAGTCGTGTTCCGTCTCACCGTGAGAAGTCGCTTCGATTCGGTAATGTATCCGTTGACCCACGCCTTCCAGTCGTACGCTTCGGTTGCAAAGTCAGGAAATGAAAATCCGGTTTCGATGCTCTCCAGATACCACTGAGCAATACCGATTGAAGTTCGATGATTCGCGTTGGGTAGCGCATATTTCAGAATCAGCGTGGACATAAGTTGCCCTGCGACATCGACAGCGGTACCGTTCCAATCAACGTGTTCGATGGCGTCGGGAATCCGCTCTAATTCGATCTGCTTGTAAATTTCGAGCTTCGCTTCCTCTTCCAACTGCTTTTCATCGACGATCTCCTCGAATATCTGAAGCAACCGCACCGTAATTGTCCGGTCCTGCGGTGACATCTCATCGAGGACATCTTCGAACTCGTCGTCGAGGTCCTCAACCGTACCGCTCGCTCCGTGATTCGTATATAGTACAAAGAACTCCTCATCGAAATCATAGCGCTCAATAATCGCATCTTGCCCGGATATCGTTATTTCATCTCTATCTTGAGTGACATACGCGAGAGAATATTGAGTATCCTCGGGATGATGATAGTAGACGCGGGCAGTCATCTTATTGACATAGGGGACTGACCGAATTAAAACACACTACGTCCACGTCGTTCCGGCCTTGACAGCAAGCGACAGCTTATATATCGGATCTAAATATCTGCAGTATCCCGTCTTCCTGCGGCGTTCCACAAAGAACTCATTATCGACGAAATTACCGATCCTGGGTCATCATCAAATGATTCAATACCCTCCAACGGATCTGCAATTCTTCTTTCACTTCTCTGGCGTGGTGTTCGTCCCGCGGCAGAGCTTGTTGATGTTGTCGTGTGAGACGTTCGCGGTGTTGAGCAGGTCGATGAACACGTCCTCGACGCCGATGTCGCTGACCTCCTAGATGATGCTGTAAATCTCCCAGACGACCTCCCCCGTGGACCATGATCTCACGCGCTGAACCTTCTCGTGGTGGTTGTCGTCTCTCCTAATCTATGATGGGTCGTATTTGTTCCTCAGAAAACGTATATCTCTATGACTATTTGACACTCAGATATACTTACTCACTGTTTATGTGTCTATCTATTATATTTCATGTCACCAATTCATACACTCTGATTGATCCTATTACATATCCGGTATACCCAATCAACATTCCCTCTATATTGACTCATCTATCGCGGTATAGAGCCGATAAAGAACGTGCAGAGATATCGCTGATGTACATATAGCCCAATCATTCCGTAACGGCTTTGTCATAGAGTGCAAACGCGAGTATATGGAGTGGCCACATGATCCCGATGGAGAGCAGGGCTCAGAAGGGCGTCGAAAGTATGGGCATGCCGTGATTGCAAAGAAAGTAAACGAAGATGAGGATTTCCCGCTTGATTGCGACGCATTCGTCAGCGAATACGGCAATCACCCAGTTCGTATTGATAATGAGACCGTTATTTCGGTTGCTGACGTGTTCGAACACGTTGAAGAAGCAGAGTTCGTGGACTTTATCGAATTTCATCAAGCACTTGGACGTGCGATGCGCCAGGGTGACCTTTGGTCGTATGAGGGTGCAGAGGAATTTGTTGGGACCGAAAGCGAGGCTTGAGATCGTCTGCTTCTCTAAATCTATCTTTGCCGGTCGTCACTGTGCTGATCTCACAGCTCAGAGTCATCCCGTATAGACGTAATTGATGGATACCGTCGTGTGCGATGAATAATCAAATCGATTGCTCAGCGGAATCCCAACAGAGTCACCAAAGACACTTGTGCTGTGTATTTCCCAGTAATTGGTTGAATTGTAATTGGTGAATCACCACAGATCGAGTCATGTGTGACGTCCGTGAGCACCGACGTTTGTGACTTCACCTCACCCGAGAGCATCTGCCTTATTACGCTTGAACATATAGGCTTCGAGAGACAGAGACGTTGGGAAGACACCACACTTCTCGGGACTCACTTACCCGGCATTCATGCATATGTATTACCTGACCCGCTGTACCCTGTCTCAAAAAGAGGAAAATTCGGATGACGATGGTGAGCAACGAGTATTATACTCTCACAGACTACACATGAGTACACACAGCAGTTTTCCTGAGTTATTTTGACGTGTATGCTTAGAGATCCGACACAGACACAGCAGTTTTCCCGAGTTATTTCGACGAGTATATCCATGTATCTGACACAGACACAGCGGTTTTCCTGAGTTATTTCGACGAGCATATCCATGTATCTGACACAGACACAGCGGTTTTCCTGAGTTATTTCGACGAGTATATCTGTGTACCTGGCAAAGACACAGCGGTTTTCCTGAGTTATTTCAACGAGTGTGCCCAAGGATCTAACATAGACACAGCAGTTTTGCTAGCTTACCCCACGTGTGCTGACTTGTTTCCACTCAAGCCCATTTGCTTCAATTGCCTCCTTGATTTTCGAGGGATCAATATCATCGCTAAACTCGTGTTCGTTCCACTGTCCGCCAGCAGCACATGCGTTACGGTCAATCGTATTCACAATTCTCGTTTGCCTGTCGTACCTGTTCCTTTTGAATTCTGCTTTGTGAGAGGTGACTACGATCAGTCAGTCAAAAGTGTATACCAACTGATAGAACTCAACAAAACTTGTGTGAGAGATATCTCTATAAATTGCTTCAATCTGAACCATCTTCCAAGCAGCACATATAATCGAACTGAAATAAGCTCGATACTCTGTCGAAGTTTTCAGGCTGGATGCGAAGCGTGTATGCAGCACGTCACGAGCCGAGAATTGAGACTCTTTGATTCGGTCAATGTAGACAGTGAACTCGACTCTGCACGTTTATAAACTACCCTCAGAATGGAGAAAGAGGTGGTCAATGTCTTCCATCAGTCCATCGAGATCGCGGTCTGGTTGATCGCGCACCCAGGAAAACATGTTGTAGATCGTCTCCTTGAGACCGTGTTCGAGTTGTGATCGGAGCGACGAGGCTTTCGAGACAAGTCGCTCCGAGGCGCTCGATTCCGGACCAAGCCGAAGAAGGCTGTAGGCCAGCATCTGAAGGTGCCAGTGACGACTGGCACCGTCAGAATCACGAACCTCGCAGTCTCCTAAGCCAAGATCCTCTTTCGAGTCCTCGAAGAATGTCTCTACTCGCCATCTGTACGAATAGCTCCGAATAATGTGTGCCGAAGGCGCGTCAATCTTGCTCGTCGCAAGATACTTTACTGGATTCTCTTTGTCCTCATCGGTAACCTTCTCTGTGATTACCAGCCGAACTTCACCTAATTTCGAGACAGGGACTGTCTTAGTCCAAATTTTGTACGTTTCACCGTCAACTTCTCGCTCTTCCTTGTCGATGCACTCTTCGAGCGCATCGACGCGTCTCTCTTTGTTCGCGTAGGTCACCTGTCGGTTGCCCCGTAGTGGTCCAATCCAGTCCTTGCCGTGTGATTCGACGTGTTCGATCAGACCGGAGTCATGAGCAAACCATGCATCGAAGAGGTAGGTGCCCGCAGGCACACCTACCTCTTCTTCTAATTCCGTGATTATCTCTCGTGCGAGGTCGTATTTTGTCTCCTGTTCGTCTTCCTCGTCCTCGTCGTCGACCTTCTCGTACTGGCGAAAAGCAAGTGGATAGGACGTTTTATCATCGGTATAGAACGCGTAGACGAGGTTCTGTCCCCAAACAGGCTCACCCTCAGAGTGATCGTAGAACTCTCCAGCACCGGGAAGGGACTTCCCGGTTCGCTGGATGACTGAATCGTCAATAACGATATAGCCGTTTTGTGACCAGCGTGTCTCTCCGTGTTTTTGCAGTTCCTCTAACCGCTCGTGATTGAGCTGATCCTCATCCCAATCGTATTCGGTGATGAACTTGTTGAGTGCTCGGTCACTTCCGGCAGGAAGGACCTCTCGTGCAATTCCGGTTACAGTCTTGCTGCGGCCCGCAGCAAGACCTGTCACGTACGTTTTGGCGTGAGTCGTTTGATGATATGATAGCGAGTCGAATTCATCCAGCACGTCGGTGCACGAGAGGAAATCCGTAATCGGCAGCATCAAGTTTCAATGCTGCCTACATCACGCCCCTATTTAAACGTGCAGAGCCGAGCAGTGAAGTGACCATTCCATTTATCTAAATGTAAGCGCGTATTTTAATCTAATATAGATGTCTCAGCAGGAGACCCGCATTGTGCGGGACATACTCGACGAACCGCACATTAATGGGCGACGTATTCCAGTTCTGACTATCGCCGAGAGAGTCGAAGGTCGTGGACTCAAACCACAAACCGTCGCGGACCGGCACGATCTTACTGTCTCGGAGGTGTACGCTGCGTTGTTATACTACCACGACCATCCCCGAGAGTTCGAGAAGCTCCGGCGGGAACGGGAGCAAATCATGGCTGACGTAGAGGACGAGATAACCCGACCCGAGGGCATCATTCCGGGCTTCACCCCACCGAGAGAGGAGTAGATGCAGTGGGCATTTTTTATTGACGCAAACCTCGAACCGCGCACTGCTGAAATTCTTCGAGAAGAGAACTACCGGGCCGAATACTCTGATTATGTACTTCATGAGGATGCTGACGATTATAATGATATACTTCCCTATGTTCAGCGGGAAGAACTGATGATTGTGACTGCGGATATCAAGAACTTCGCACCACTTGCCAGCTCCCGGCATGAAGGGCTTCTGCTACTGAATAACCAGCGAGCTTCAGCGTACGCGGTTGCGAATGCCATTCTCAACATCATTGATGCTTACAAGTCCCCGAGTAATATGTCTGGGAAAGTCGAAAACCTTGATCCGTGGATTCAGGAATGAGTCAGTAATCCCAATAAATATGTAGGCATACTGAGCAACTGGCTCAATATCTCGTCAAAAAGAAGTCGTCATACTACACGAAATCTCTATGTTTAGGATACTCATAGAAACTTGTCATTTTCGAGAAATTTCAATAGGTCCACCCGAATCAGTCTGCTTGAGTGTCTATTCTAACACATGTATTGTCCTTTAGCTTGGCTTCTGCCCCTTGCATAGATACTCTTCTAACCAGACCCTGACACGAATTGATGTATCAGTTCAATATCAGCACGCAGATGGCTTGCACCGATAGTGGAATATATCCTGATCTGACAATTCTTCTCTCTCAATATAGCACTATCTCATGACTCATCGATATCAAATTACATACTCCACGATTGATATTCAGCATTGAGTGCTTGAACGTATCATTACTGGCTATCCGACGTGTTCCATATTTAGCGGAGACTACGATATATGAATCTCATTAAAAGATTCGTATACATATTCACAACACGTCTACATAATGATCCGTTGATACATACTGACAACGGGCACTTTTATATTCACGACTGACAATTCACGAGATATGGCACGAGATATTGAACGTCGAGCATTCTTGAAACGCGCTGGAGCAGCCGGAGTATTGGGAACTGTTGGTCTCTCAGGTTGTGTCGGCGGCGGAGGAGAAGGCGGTGAAGGTGAGAGTGGTGGCTCTGACTCAACAGAAACTGAGAGTGGTGGATCCACTGGAATGTCTTCCGGATCAAGCGGTCCAGAGGGCGTCGTCGTGATTGGCTATCCAGAAAGTGGAATTCAACTCTTCCGTGATTATTACAGCCAATCTGATGGGAGTGAAGAAATTCTCGTTCCGGACGGGCTTCGTGATGGTGCAATGCCCGGACAGGTTGGTAATGAGATGGCAAACGTCACAGGAACAGCTCCTGCTGCAGGCGGTCCAAGCCAGGAAGCGTTTAATTCACTCTTCCAAGATGAGTACGGCGAAAGTCCCGGTGTCTTCACCTCACAGTCATATGACTCAGTCGCAATTCAGATCCTTGCGAATGCCGCCGCAGGCGAGAACGACGGAACGGCGGTTCGTGACCAGATGCGACGTATCGCGAATCCCGAAGGCACAACGGTCACTCCTGACAACCTCATCGAGGGTGTTGAAGCCGCTGCAAATGGCGAGGACGTGAATTATCAGGGTGCCTCCTCGGCGACAAACTTTGATGAGAACGGCGACCCAGCGTCCGCAGCGTACGCCATCTGGGAGTTTGCAGACGGAGCAACCTCTCAGGTTAATGTGCAGAACTTCGAGGGCGCAAATCCAGAAGGGTCTGGTCCTGCAGCCGATAGCGGACCTGGTGGCACCGACCGTGAGGTATCTGTTGGGATTCTCCTTCCAGAGACAGGCGATCTTGCGTCAGTCGGACAGCCGATGATTCAGGCTGCACAACTCCCAGCAATGCAGGTCAATGAGGCGAATCCTGCAGGCATCTCAGTCAATGCACAAACTGAGGATACACAGACATCTCCGAGTGCTGGTGTCTCCGCTGGTGAATCACTCATCAGCGCTGGTGTCCCGAGTGTCTGTGGGACGGCCTCCTCCGGTGTGAACGTTCCAACCTCACAGCAGGTATTTATTCCAAATGAGGTCGTCGGATGTTCACCATCCTCGACAGCATTGTCTGTTTCAAATCTTGATGATGATGACTATATCTTCCGGACGGCACCGTCTGACTTCCTGCAGGGTCGTGTCATGGCACAGGTGATGTCTGAGCGACTTGAGGTAAGTTCTGTTTCAACACTGTTCGTGAACAACGACTACGGACAGCAGCTTTCAGATCGCTTTACAAGCGTCTTCACCGAGGAATACGATGGTGAGGTCGTCGAGACTGTTGGATTCAATAAGGGCGCGTCGTCGTACTCCTCAGCAATCGAAACGGCTCTTTCCGGAAACTAACGACACTTCTGTTCTCGCGTCGATTTCGCGTTGATCCAGATTTTTGTTTTATTACAATCCAATCAGGCTATTGCTTGGCACTTAGCGCCAATCGTATCTGTATTACCCACTCAGTCACACAGATCTTCGAGTTATATGGGTCAAAATGAGATATTATCATAGTAGTCGTCTCCGCAATTATCCTCCAAAGAAACGTTAGATGACTAAGCAAAGTGATTATCGACTATCCAATCAACTGACTACAGTATAACGATAACATTCAGCTAGCTTTGGAGTACAAGCGGCTCATACCAATCACGATTTTCATAATACCACTCGACGAATTCGTTGACACCTTCTCGAATCGTATGCGTCGGTTCATATCCCAAGACATCTCGTGCCTTTTCAACAGCGGCATGGGTGTGTTCGGCATCGGCATCATGGCGCTCGGAAAACGTGATTTCTTGTTCCGGCGCTAATTGATCGCGAATTTCTTCGGCGAGCGTGAGGATATCGATATTGTCAGTACTTCCGATATTGACCGCTTCGCCATCGGCAGCACTCTCGGTTAGTAATGTGACATTCGCCTCAACAATATCATCAATAAAGGTAAAATCGCGCGTTTGTGTTCCATCGCCATAGACGACTGGTGGTTGCTCATTGAGACACCGTGAGACAAAATTCGAAATCGCCATATTTGGACGCATTCGGGGTCCATAGACGGTAAAGTAACGCAGCGCAACTGCCGGTAAATCATATACCTCGCTGTATGCGCAGGCGTATCGTTCGGCTGCTAACTTCGATGCACCGTACGGGCTTACCGGCGTTGTTGGATGTGATTCATCATATGGGAGATACTCAGGTCTGCCATACACTGATGAGGATGATGCAAGGACGACCCGTTCAGTCTCCGTATCGCGGGCGGCATCAAGTATGTTTAATGTCCCCTCGACGTTGATCTCATCGTATTTCCGTGGATCCGCGACGCTTTGCCGAACGCCAGCCTGTGCGGCTTGATGATACACATACTCAGCGTCAGAAACCAGCTCCGTAACGATATCAACATCTCGAACATCGCCCTCAATAAATCGATATGACCCTGAATCGTCATCAGCACATGTTCGACAGACCTCGATTGTCTGTTGTTTAATTCGGGTATCATAGAACGGCTCAAGATTATCAAGCACAGTGACGTCATGCCCGTCGGCGATGAATCGCTCTGCGAGGTGTCCCCCAATAAATCCAGCACCGCCAGTAACGAGTATTTGCATTAGTATTCATGAGACAATCATTATTGAAAGACCTACTGTATCTACGTCACTCGGTCGAGGTGTTGCCGTCTACCACCGACCCAGTATCGGGAGTCGCCTCGATATCACCCTGTAAAGACTCACCCTGCAGACGGCTTTCAGCACGATCACGGTCCTCAGGATACCCGACATCAACACGCCAGCCATTCATCCGAATTGCATCGATTGTCCGCCCTGATTGCAGTAATAAATCAATCGCGTCACTGATTTCATACTCGCCACGACCAGATGGTTGTACCAGATGACATGCATGAAAGATGGCTGGGGTAAATGTATAGAATCCGGTCATCACGAGGTTTGATGGGGGCTCATCAGGTTTTTCAACGACCTCGACGATCTCGCCATACTTGTTTGTATCACAAACGCCGTATCGACTAGCCTCTTCCCACGGAACCTCCTCAACAAGAAAAGCAGCGTCGGCGCGATCCTCATGCTGACGATTGATCACATCATGCAGATTCGCCTCAAAGATATTATCACCAAGCATCAACATGAAGTCATCATCGATATGCTCTTCGACAGTCAATAGCGCATGTGCAAGACCGGTTTGTTCACGCTGGTGAGCATACGTTATTGGGACATCTTCAAATTCATCGCCATAGTGTTCAATAATAGCTTCTTTTCGATACCCGACAACGACATATAGTTCATCCGCGCCAAGGTCAATCAGCCGTTCAAAACAATGCGTGAGGATTGGCTTGTCTGCGACAGTAACCATTCCCTTTGGCTTATCCTCTGTCAACGGGCGGAGCCGGGTCCCTTCGCCGGCGGCCAGTACAACTGCTTGCATACCATGTAGATGATAATAAGTTAATAAAAAACCGTCGTGTTATCTCATACGTGCGATGCGCTCATCAATCGAAACGACCTCTGGATATTGATCATTGATTCTCATGATGAGCTGATGTGAGTTGCATACATACATACTCAAATCAATGTTATCTCACAACCATTCTAAATATCATCTACGAACCAGATCTTCAGCATCCTCAACATCCCCAGGCGTATTCACGTTGATCCGTTTACCCACCTGGACGGTCCCCACGTCATATCCCGCATGGACTAATAATCCGACAGCCTCGCTCAGTTGATACTCGCCCTCTGCGGATGGCTGGAGTAACTCACACGCCATGAAGATCTCCTCAGGTAACAGATAACAGCCGGTTGTGACAAGCGTCGATGATGGGTCAGCGGGCTTTTCAACGATACTGCTGACATTTCCCGTCTGATCGGTTTGAATAACACCTGTTGTCTGCGCAACTGCGGGTGATACTTTCTCGACACCGAGGACGGCATCGAAGCGCTCAGATGCATCAACGATCGGACGCACACTCCCAGTAAATACATTATCGCCATTTACCAATAAGAAATCTCCATCAATCTGTGATTCAGCCTGTAATACGGCATGTCCAAGCCCTAACTGTTCACGCTGATGGATATATGTAATCGGGACACCATCGAATACGTCGCCGAATCGATCAATAATTTGTGCTGCCTCATACCCAATAATGACAATGAGTTCGTCTGCACCCGCCTCAATAGCGGTATTCAATACATACGCAAGAAGCGACTGTCCACCAATATCGACGAGACCCTTTGGCTGATTATCAGTCAGTTCCCCGAGTCGTGTCCCTTGTCCTGCCGCTGGAACAACCGCATGCATGACTGAGGATTGAATCGGAATCCTCCTGAATCCACCGACACGCTGATTAGTATTTATCTCGCTCTTGTCTCACCCGGGACCCATGACATAGATCGTGGAGCGTTATCATAATCATATTATATCGAATTCTCTGCTAACTCCTGCACAGCGTGCGTGTATCTATCCAAGTAGATCTCTGGTGCTTGTCAGAACATGCTCACGTAACGTTCCCGATTTCGATTGCGGAAAATGCTGTGCTTGAGTGATCGCATAGACGACAAATCCGCTATCCTAAACCGACTGCTTTTGCTCACAGGTAAGCATCGATATGATATGGATGCAAATCATGATTCACTCGCAAATCCGTATGGAATGGACACTGAATGTGAGAACTGTCCAGGGCTTTGTGAGACTCGCGAGAATGTTCTTCACGGATATGGTGATGTTGGTGGTGACTTTCTCTTTGTTGCTGAGCGACCACATGCCGGTGCCGATCAGACAGGTGTCCCCTTCACCGGCGATGATGCCGGTCGTCATCTACAAACGATTCTCGGAGAACTTGGGTTTGCACGAA